>DAOUAN010000059.1:0-41905 GCA_034433385.1 Anaerolineales bacterium
TGCCGCGGCCGCCAGCATGGCGGATGTGGTCGTTCTTTCGGTCAAGCCGCAACGGCTCTCGCAAGTGATGGCCGGTTTGGGGCACATTCCCGCTCAGGCGGTAGTGCTTTCGATTGTGGCTGGCGCTTCGATCCAAAAGATCAGCAAAGCCTTGAAACATGCGGCCATTGTTCGTTCTATGCCAAATACACCCGGTCAAATCGGCGAGGGGATCACCGTCTGGACGGCCTCGCCACAAACCACTACCGCGCAGCGCGAAGTGGCGCGGCAAATTTTGGGGGCGCTGGGCGAAGAAATTTTCATAGAAGACGAAAGTTATCTCGATATGGCCACCGCGCTCTCCGGCACCGGCCCGGCGTATGTCTTCCTCTTCACCGAAGCCCTGATTGATGCCGGCGTGCACCTAGGGTTTCCGCGGCGAATCGCCGAACAACTGGTCATTCAAACAATCAAGGGTTCGATCGCTTTTTATCAGCAGGCCGGTCGTCATCCGGCCACGCTGCGCAATCAGGTTACCTCGCCGGGTGGGACTTCGGCTGAGGCGCTCTATTATCTCGAAAAGGCGGGCTTTCGCACAGCCCTCTCGCGGGCCGTTTGGGCGGCTTATCAGCGTTCGCTGGAATTGGGCAAAGAAAAGCCGATTCACATCCCCGATGCCCATGATAGCGAAGCAGGGTGAAATAGAAGAACTGTGCAAACGGGCACAAAGGGATATAATACCGGTTGGAATTTCCCGAAACCCTTTTCGGATGGAGTGACTATGGCTAAACTGGATTGGCTTCGTCAGGAGATTGACAGCCTGAAAGAACAGGGATTGTACAATCAAATTCGTACCATTGGCTCGGCACAGGGCGCCTGGTTAATTGTGGATGGCAAACGGGCGCTTAATTTTTGCTCAAACAACTATCTGGGCCTGGCCAATCATCCCCGCATTGTGGAGGCAGCCAAAGAGGCAACACGCAAATATGGCGTGGGGCCGGCAGCTGTCCGCTCGATTGCAGGGACGACCGATCTGCACGTAGAACTTGAAAAGCGCCTGGCCGCCTTCAAAGGCGTGGAGGCCGCCATTACCTTCCAGAGCGGTTTCAACGCCAACCTGGGCACCATCCCTGCGCTGGTGGGCAAAGAGGATGTTATTTTTTCCGACCGTCTCAATCACGCTTCGATCATTGACGGTTGTCGTCTCTCTGGGGCGCGCATCGTGGCCTATGAGCACAACGATCCGGCGGCGCTGGAGGCGGCGATCAAAGAAAATGCCGGTACCTACCGCCGCGGGTTGCTGGTCACCGATGGTGTTTTCAGCATGGATGGCGATATTGCTCCGTTGCCCGCCCTGTACGAGGTGGCCAAAAAATATGATTTGCTTTTCATGGTAGATGATGCGCATGGCGAAGGCGTGTTGGGCAAAGGCGGGCGCGGGATTGTGGATCATTTTGGCCTGCACGGCAAAGTGGATATCGAGGTCGGCACACTCTCCAAAGCCTTTGGCGTGGTCGGCGGCGTGGTCGCCGGAAATGCGCTGATCATCGAATGGCTGCGGCAACGCGGCCGCCCCTTCTTGTTCTCCTCGGCGGTGACCGCGCCGGATGCAGCGGCCTGCCTGGCGGCGATTGATCTGCTGGAGGAATCCACCGAATTGGTAGATAAGCTCTGGGAAAACGCGCGCTACTTCAAGTCCGAGATGAAGCGCCTGGGATTCGACACCGGGGCGAGCGAAACGCCAATTACGCCGGTCATGCTGGGGGAGGCGCCATTGGCTCAACAGTTCAGCCGCGAGCTCTTTGAAGAAAATGTCTTCGCCATGGCCATCGGTTATCCGACCGTGCCTAAAGGGAAGGCGCGCATTCGGGTAATGATCTCCGCCGCCCATGAGAAGGATGACCTGGATAAAGGCCTGGAGGCTTTTGCCAGAGTCGGGAAAAAGTTGGGTGTTATTTAGTCCTGGAAGGGGCAGGCTAGCCTGCCCCTCTTCTTTCTGCTTGCTATGTCTCA
The DNA here is from genome assembly GCA_034433385.1 of Anaerolineales bacterium. Classification (GTDB taxonomy): domain Bacteria; phylum Chloroflexota; class Anaerolineae; order Anaerolineales; family Villigracilaceae; genus DAOUAN01. The sequence goes on from DAOUAN010000059.1 coordinate 1,993, forward strand.
CAAACACGAAGAGCACAACAATCCTCTCAATAATCGAGGCACGCTGACCCGCTTTGCCTGGCTTTCCATTGGCGCGGCGGTACTCACCATTACCCTGAAGACGGTGGCCTATCTTTTGACCGGCTCTGTGGGTCTGCTCTCGGATGCTATGGAGTCGCTGATTAACCTGCTGGCTGCCGGGATGGCACTGGCGATGCTGACCATCGCTGCTCGCCCACCGGATGAAAGCCATCTGTACGGGCATGGCAAGGCCGAATATTTTTCCAGTGCCCTGGAGGGAGTGCTGATTCTGGTCGCGGCGCTGGGCATTGGCTGGACAGCCATTGAGCGCCTGCTGCACCCACGCCCTCTGGAACAATTGGGAATTGGCCTGGCCGTTTCGGCTTTAGCCGGCGCGATTAATTTGGCCGTGGCGCGCATTTTGCTGGCGGCTGGCAAGCGCCATCGCTCCATCACGCTGGAGGCCGACGCCCACCACCTGATGACCGATGTGTGGACCTCCGTCGGCGTGCTGGCCGGCGTGGCGGTGGTTGCCCTCACTCACTGGTTGGCGCTGGATTCGCTGGTAGCGATTGCAGTAGCCCTGAACATTATCCGTAGCGGCATCAGCTTGGTGGTACGTTCCATTGCCGGGCTGATGGACGCTTCGTTATCAGAGGCCGAGCACAGGCTCATCGAAGGGGTGCTGGATAAATATCGTCAACGCGGCATTCAATTCCACGCCCTGCGCACGCGCCAGGCGGCTTCGCGACGCTTTGTTTCTGTTCACGTGCTGGTGCCAGGAGAATGGACGGTGCATGATTCGCATCACGTGGCAGAAGACATCGAGCAAGATATTCGCACAGCCTTGCCCGATACGATTGTCTTCACCCACCTGGAGCCGGTGGAAGACGAAATTTCACTGCACGATATTCCCCTCGATCGCCTCTAGCGCAAAGGTTGTACCAGTGAAGGGGGTACGTGTAAAATCTCGGCGCTGAGGTCGTTCTTCATGCTTTGTCCGCCCGTTGCACAAAAGTCAGGCTAGTTCTGCCTGTAGGCGTTCCCACTCGTTTAATTTTTCATCCATCTCGCGTTGAAGGCGGGTATATTCCTCCCCCAGGCGAGCCACTTCGCTGGCGTCGGCTGGGGGGTTTTCTAACCGGGCACTGACCTCAGCCAGCTTCTGCTCCAAAGAAGTGATGAGATTTTCCAGCTCTTGCAAGTGAGCAAGGCGCCGTCGTTCTTCTTTGCTCTTTTCGTTCTTCGCTCTCCGCTCCGGCACCGAGGCTCGCCGTGGTTGCCCCGCGCTACCCTCTAAGGCGGTCAGCCGCGCTTTTTGTCGCTCACGTTCTTCTCGCAGCTGAGAATAGGTGCCGTTATAAACGCTCAGCGCCGATTCATCCGGGTTGATCTCCCAAATTTGGGTAGCCAGCGCATCCACCAGGTAGCGGTCATGGGTCACGAGCAGAATCGTGCCGGGGTATTCATCCAACACCGCCTGCAACACTTCTTGCGAGGGGATGTCCAGGTGATTGGTCGGCTCATCCAGTAAGAGCAAATTGGTATCCTGCAAAGCCAGTTTCGCCAGGGCCAGGCGTCCGCGCTCCCCACCCGAAAGCAGGGATACTTTTTTATACGCATCATCACCGGAAAACAGGTATTTCCCCAAATAATCACGAATCTGGCCGGGCAACCATTGAGGCATCACCGAGGCAATTTCCTCGATTAGGGTCCGTTCAGGGTCAAGGCCTTCGTGGGCCTGAGCAAAATAACCCACATGCAGGCTGGCGCCTAAAATCACCTCACCGGAAAGCGGGGGGATCTGCCCCAGAATGGTTTTCAAAAACGTCGTCTTGCCGGCTCCGTTGGGACCGATCAGGGCAGCGCAATCACCGCGACGCAATTCAATATCGGGAGCGCGAAAAAGCAAGCGTCCCGGATAACCAACTGCCAGGTCACGGGTGCGAATCACCAATTCGCCGGATCGCCTTTGGGAATGGAGTTTGAGATGCAGCCGCGGCAACGTCCGCACCGGGGAGCGCAGGGCGCGCACTCGCCGTTCGGCCTCCTCCACGCTGAACGGGCTGGTAGTGGTCTCCACTTCCAGCTGCGACCAGTTGCTCTGCAAAACAGCCTCAAACCCCGCCTGCTCAATCGCCTGCACCAGGCGCGTCAGGCGGCGCAAACGCCCTTTGGCTTGCTGCACATTTTGGCCAGAAATGTTCTTTTTGATGTACTCAACTTCTTTGAGCAATTTCTCGCGCTCGCTCTCGAAAATCTCCTGGCGGCGTTCGGCCCGCTCCTGCCGTTGCTGGAGATACGCGGAATAATTACCGTGATACATCTCAAACCCCGCGGGGGTTATCTCCAAGATCGTATTGCACACCCGGTCGAGAAAATAGCGATCATGTGAAACAATCACCGTCGCCCCACCCCATTGCGAGAGATACCCCTCCAGCCACTCCACCGCGGCCACATCCAGGTGATTGGTCGGCTCATCGAGCAAAAGCACATCCGGGTCAGAAAGCAAGAGGCGCGCCAGGTAAGCCCGCGTGCGCTGCCCCCCGGAAAGGTGCTCCAATAAAAGGGAATAATCACTTTCGGCAAAACCCAGGCCACTGAGCACCTGGCGAATACGCGTCGGATAAGTGTAACCACCGCGGCGCTCGAACTCCTCCTGCAACTGGCCATAACGTTCCAACACAGCGGCCTCTGGCGCCTCCGCCATCTGCATTTCCAGGCGATGCAACTCTTCCTGACGAGCAAGCAAATCGGCAAAGACCTGCAAGCAGGCTTCCCACAACGTGCCGCTCATCTCAAAATCGGCCTCCTGGGGCAAATAACCAATTCGCACCCCACGGGCGCGATGCACCAGGCCGGTTGAGGGTTCTTCCTGCCCGACCAGAATTCGCAGCAACGTGGTTTTCCCCACCCCGTTCGGGCCAATCAACGCCAGGCGTGCCCCGCGCGGCACCGAAAAAGAAAGGTGGGCAAACAAATCCACCGCTCCAAAAGACTTGGAAAGATCCGAAACACTAATCAGCGACATGACTCATTCACAACAATTCCGTTTCATCCTCGGCCAGCAGCCCCAATTCGATCAGCGCCTCGATCACTTTGGATTGAGCCCCTTCTTTGACGATGACCGTCGTAGGACTGAGCATTTCACCCAAAAAGCGCCCCGCTTTCGATTTGCGCATCTCTTCCAGGACCTCTGGCCGGCTGACCCGCAAAATGACCGGATTCTGCACCCGCGCCTCGGTCCCGTTAACCTGCCAACGTTTGAGCGCCTTGACCAATGCCGGGGGAATCCCCGCATCGGCATGTTTGGCGAGCAAAGCCAGCAAATGTTCCACCGTCAGCCCTTGCTGTCTGGCGCGTGCCAGCGAACGCGGCGTCAGGTGGAAATGATATTCATCCGCCTTTTCCTCGTCCCATTCACAAAAACGAGCGATTTGGTAACGCACCGAGCGCGGCGCAAAACGCGGGATGGTGATTTTACCCTGAGAGGAGACAAAAACGCGAGCATCTTCCGCTTGAGCCGAATGAAGGGGAGAGGCCACCAGCCGAAACGCCGTGGGAATCCCGCCCTCTTCGGGCAAAGCCAGGTCAACCATCCCCAACCAGTGCAAAATATCGGTAATGAAAAAGCGAATCAACAGGCCATCTACGTTGTCCCAGTGGGCAAAACCGCGCAGATATTGCCCATCGGAAGCGCGCTTGATGAACCAGGAATCATAATCGCCCGCCGGACGCTGAAAATCGGGGTATTTTTCTTTGATAGCACGCACAAAGGCAGGCAAACTCCACCACTTACCCTCGGGCAGGTCTGCCAGCAAATTGAGCAAAAATTCGCGCGTGATCAACGGCTGATTGCTCCATTCTCCCTCGCAGATCAAGCCGGGGATCAGACGCAATTCGTTGAAGGTCTCACTGTTTTGCCAGGCCTCATAAAGCATGGTGAGGGCCTCCTGACGCGAGGCTGCCAGGAACTGACGCAACGGTTCAGGCTGGGGGGCATTGTCTTTGATCAGGCCGGCAGCCGTGAGGAGAGCCAACAGCTTCGGCTCCGGTGAGACCGGGCGACCCGTGCGCAGAGCCGCCAGCAATGTGGTCGCATCGTCGAGAATGCGATCACTGGCCAGGATTTCTTGCACCCGCTCGCCAGGGGAAGCGGGGCGCCCCAACGGTTCGGAGCGATTGGGAGAGGCAACGTTCCCTGTTTCCAGCGGGCGCTTCAGGCTGAGGAGGAGAGCAAGCAAATCTTCAGGGATGTAAGCAAATTCACGTGGGCCTTGTTCGGTATCGAAAAAGGCGCGGGCAAGCAAGGCGCGGTAATAGAGCACCTCGGCAGGAGAAACCGGGGTGAGATGCGGTTTCTCGCGGTCACGCTTGCCAACCCCCATCTCCCGAATGTTGCCAAAGCGACGGGTGAATTCGGCCCAGGGCAGGCGGCCGCGCCGGGCAATGAGCGCCTCCAGGGTGGTGATCGCTTCGGGGGGGAGGGAATCTAAAATCTCGGCAACCAGCTCCGGGTCCAGCAGCGAGGCGGCCAAATCTTCGGCAGCGGCGTTCGGGGGCAGATTCACGCCCCATAATTCGGCTACGATGCGCAGGTATCCGTCATCTTGTTTTTGAAGGGTAGCGAGCAAGTTGGGCATAGGCGCTGCGTAGCACAATTAAGGCATGGTTACTTCTTCACTACCTGGAGGGCTTGCGGGAGGACTTCGATGCTCAATTGCCGAATGTCGGTACCAAAGCCGCTAAAGATTTCGCCATCGGCGTGAATGTAGAGGGGGCGATCGGAGAGCATGGAAAGTTTTTTGAACGTTCCCAGGTGGACTTCCTTGAAGCGGCCATGGGTGCCATTCATCACTTCAGGAATCAGGCGAAACATCATCAGGCGGGATACTTTTTGAATGGCGGCGAAGTGCAACAGGCCATCGTCCAGGCGGGCTTCGGGGGCTACGTGGAAACCGCCACCTTCGCGCGGGCCGTTACAGATGGTGAGCATGAGGACCTGTTGCTGCCATTCGCGGTCGTCCAGTTCAATTTGAAGTTTCATCGGGTCGAAATTGAGCAAGATGGTTTGGATGACGGCAGTGAGATACATGAAAAAGCCGCGCAAGAGGGGTAGGCGGTGGGAACGGATGGTCACAACGGCATCAAAGCCAATGCCAAGGGTGTTATCGAAGTATTCGACACGGCCATGACCATCGCGGATGAGGCCCAAATCAACGGCTTTGGGTTGCCCATACAGGGCAAAGCGCAGGGCTTCTGCCGGGTCAAGGGGAACGCCGATGGCATGGGCAAAGTCGTTTCCAGAGCCAATGGGGACGACACCCAGGACGGGGCGCTTTTCGGGCGGAACTTGCATGATGCCATTGATGACTTCGTGCACCGTGCCATCGCCCCCCATGGCGACGATCAGGTCATATCCTTGCTCAGCGGCCTGACGGGCCAGTTCGGTGGCATGGGTAGGGTAAACTGTACCGCTCCAATCCGCATGGCCAAATTCTTCGATGATCGGGCGCAGATCCGAGGCTACCTGCCAGGCATGGCCCATATCGGCCATGGGGTTCAAAATTAATTTCACTTTGTGGGGCATGATCCCTCCAGGGCAGATTTTGTTGGTGGGGCAATCATAACGCATTTATTTAACCCCGCAAAATAAAATCGGAGGCCTGAGCCTCCGATTTTCAAGGTTTGAAATCGCAGCGACAAGAACGGAAAGCCTGCCTTCGCAGGCTGGAAACCAGTCGGCGCAGGCCGACTTTGCGAGCTTGTTGGTGCAGTTTCAACTGCTGCCTCCCACAAATCTGAGGAGAGCCATTTTTGCTTTCGAAGCGTTTTTATCGCTCCTGATGGCACAAAACGTAGGCGAGTAGCACAAATCAAGGCGAATCTTGAAAGTTCTTCGAAAAGGAGCGAACCAACAGCTTTTACGTTCCTGAAGTAGCTCAGCAGCTAAAAAGGTTGAATCGGTTCAATCTCACTTTTCAGGTGGCAAGTTGCCAGTAAAGCCACGAGCGATCATGAACGAGCCGCGCTGGTATTTTTTGGCGCCGTAAAGGGCAGCATCGGCCGCGCGCAGCAAATCGGGGGCCGTCATGGCATGGATCGGATAAATCGCAATGCCGCCCGAAAGGCCGAGTTTAATCGGCGTGCCATCAGGGGCATGGAATTCGAACTTCTCCAGCTTTTCCAGGATTTTATCGGCCACCATGCGCGCCGGAACGAGGTCCGTCTGGCTCAGGATGAGGGTCAATTCATCACCACCATAGCGGGCCAGGAAGTCGGTAGAGCGCAGGCCGGTAGCCAGGTAATTGAACAAAGCCCGCAAAACCTGATCGCCTACTTCGTGACCATAGGTGTCGTTCACTTGTTTGAAGCCATCCAGGTCCATCATGATCACGGCAAAGGAGAAGCCTGTGCGGCGAGCGTGATTGATTTCACGCTCCAGGCGTTCGTCTAGAGCACGACGGTTGGGCAGACCGGTGAGGGTATCACTATAAGCCTGGCGACTGACCAGCTGGTGCAGGCTGGCATTGGAAATGGCCACAGCGGCCTGATCGGCGAGTATCTTGAGCAAGCGAAATTCCGCCGCGGAGAAATTCCCTGTCACCGTGCGCGAAAGGTTCATCACGCCGACTACGGTGTTGTTCACCTTCAAAGGAATGCCGATGATGGAGCCTTCCCAATCAAGCGGGGTATTTTTGTAGAGGGGATGATTGCGCATATCTTCCACGACGATGATTTCTCCGCGCATGACGACGGCTTGTGTCAGACCATCGGGCCGCGGCGGTGCGATCGGTTTATTCCGCTCGCCGGTGTGATCCAGCGCGGCACCAAATTCCAGCCGCCCGTTGGAATAGAGAAAAATGTGAGCCGCGCGCGCATTTTCAACAAGGTGCATGGCCTCGCTAACCACGGCATCGAGCACAGTAGCCAGGTCCAGGCTAGAGGTCAGGCTGAGACTTAATTTTCTGAGGGCATTCAGCTCATCGGCCTGTTGCTTGAAGAGGCGCAAGAGGAGGTAAAAAATTGCAGATTTATTTGTTTCCGCCCATTCATTCTCTCTATGTGGCTTGCCACCCGGCGCGTCCGAATTCTCGTCCCTGATCAGTTGATCAATCCACAGCAGAAGAGTCTCCCGTTCTCCTGGAGATAGATTGGCTTCCCCTGCAATGATCTGCCGTGTTTGTGTTAAAACTTCCACCCGCTTATCGAGATATTCCATAATACTAACCTATAGGGCAAATCTAACACGGATTGCCTGCGAACACAATCACACTTTTGTTAGGGGTGGCGGTGGCACCCATTACAATTATAAGTCCAATTTAAGGTGTGTTAGAATGACAGCAGACGATCAAGCAACCCCGTTGGTTGCCATACTTTTTTTCAGGAGCGTTTCGTGTCGCAAAACCTTCCTCCTGCCACACCGCTTCGTCCCCGGCTGTGCGGAATCCTGATTGGCGCCTCCAGTGGGATCGGCGCGGCATTGGCCCGCCGACTGACAGACGAGGGCTACACCCTGGCCTTACTCGCCCGGCGCAGCGACCTGCTCCAGGCTCTTTGCACCGAAATCAATCAAAAACACGGTGAAAGGCGCGCCATCTCTTACAGCCATGATGTGACCGACTACGCCGCCGTCCCAGCCCTGTTGCGACAAATCGTCGCCGATCTCGGCGGGCTGGACCTGGTCATTTACCTGGCCGGCGTTAATTATCCCCCCGGCCTGAAGAACTACAACTTCGAAACCGACCGCGCCATGATGGAAGTGAACATCCTGGGCGCCATGGCCTGGTTGAATCCCATAGCAGCCATGTTCCAAAACGCCGGGGGAGGGCAAATCGTGGGCATCTCCTCTGTTGCCGGCGACCGGGGACGCGTGGGCAACCCGGCCTATCACGCCTCCAAAGCCGCTCTCACCACCTACCTCGAGTCGCTGCGCAACCGCCTCAGCCGACACGGCGTGCAAGTGCTCACCGTCAAACCGGGATTCGTCAAAACGGAGATGCTCAAAGCCGCCCAGGGAGCCACCCCCTTTGCCATCTCGCCTGAACGCGCCGCCGCCGAAATCTGGCATGCTATACGCACCCGCAAACAGGTCGTTTACACCCCGGCCCTCTGGCGCTGGATCATGCTCCTCATTCAGCATACTCCCTCCTTCATCTTCCGCCGACTGACCCTGTAGGCGGCAAGCACAAACCTACCTGAAAACATGAATATCGAAACCCTTCACACCCACTTTGCCATTCTCGAAAACTTCGGCCACTCGCTGAAAAGTGGCTGTTATTTTCTCACCCCCCAAACCAGCGCCGAAATCTATCAGGCTTTCCAGCTAGCCAAAAAAGCCGGCCTGACGGTCACCGCTCGCGGCGCCGGCAAAAGCTACAACGACGCCTCGCTCAACGGCGGCGGGATCGTGATCGATCTGCGGGGGATGAATCGGATTCTGGAGTGGGACCGGGCCTCCGGTCTGGTGCGCTGCGAACCGGGCGTAACGCTGGAGCAACTGTGGCAAAAAGTCCTCCCCGATGGCTGGTGGCCGCCGGTCGTCTCCGGCACCATGACCACCACCCTGGGAGGATGCCTGGCCGCCAACATCCACGGCAAAAACAATTTCCGCATGGGCCCCATCGGCGAACACGTCCGTCAATTCACCGCCGTGCTGCCCACCGGTGCCGAAGTCACCTGCTCACCCGAAAAAAATGCCGACCTGTTCTACGCCATGATCGGCGGCTTTGGCATGTTGGGCATTTTCACTTCCATCACCCTGCAAATGAAACGCGTCCATTCCGGGCTGCTGGAAGTGCACGCCTGGCCCTCGCACACCCTGCAAGAACACCTGAAACTCCTCGAAGAAGGCGCTCCGCACTACGATTACATCGTCGGCTGGCTTGATTGCCTCACCATCGGCCATGGGCAAATCCATGCCGCCAACTACCTGCACGAAGGCGAAGACCCTGAGGCGACCAAAACTCTGCAACTCGCCTACCAGCAACTTCCCAGCCGCCTGTTTGGCGTGCTTCCCAAAAGCCTGCTCCCCTACCTCATGATGCCCTTCATGAACAACCTGGGCGTGTGGGGGGTGAACACGGCCAAATATCTGGTCAGTTTGCGGCGGCACACCTTCCGCCAGAGTCATGCCGCTTTTCATTTTCTCCTGGATTACATCCCCCGCTGGGAAGCTGCCTACGGAAGCGGCGGACTCATCCAATATCAGTCCTTCCTCCCCAAAGAAACAGCGCTTCAAGCCTGGACCGAGATGCTGCACCTGGCCAAAAAGCGGAATCTCCCCCCTTACCTGGGCGTCACCAAACGACACCGCCCCGATGCCTTCCTGCTCACCCATGCCGTGGATGGCTTTTCCCTGGCCCTAGACTTCAAAGTAACTACCGCCAAACGGGCAGCCCTTGCCGACCTGCTTCAGGAGTTCGACCAAATCGTCCTGGCCCACGGCGGACGCTTCTACTTTGCCAAAAATAGCGAGACCACCGCCGAAACTGCCCGCAAATTCTACGGCGAAGAGACCGTCGAGCGTTTCCGCAAACTAAAAAAACGCTGCGACCCCAACAACCTGCTGGAATCCGATCTCTATCGCCGCATCTTTGGCCCTCTGTGATGCCCGCTCTCCTCAGGGCAAAAAGCGGAGCAACCGCCGCCAGACCATGAAAACAGCTGCCATGGACACACTCGAAATTTTAGACCTGGGTTTGATCGAATATCAACGCGCCTGGGATTTACAAGAAACACTGGCCGCCGAGATCGCCGCCGGTCAGCGCCCGCCCACGCTGCTGCTCCTTGAACACCCTCACACCTTCACCTTCGGTCGGCGCGGCCATGCAGAAAACCTGCTATGGAGCGAAGCCGAATTGCAACAACGCGGCGTCAAAGTGTACTGGGTGGATCGCGGCGGCGATGTGACCTATCACGGCCCCGGGCAACTGGTTGGTTACCCTCTGCTCCCTTTGGGAACACCCGCTCTCTCTCAGCAAGAACCCAATGGCCACATCCCCCAGGCAGATTACGTGGGCTACATCCGTAAGCTGGAGAAAACGCTCATTGTAGCGCTGGCACGCCTCGGCCTGGCCGCTGGCCAACGTCCCGGCAAAAGCGGCGTGTGGATTCAAGCCGACGTGTATTCGCGCTGCCCGCGCTGCCGTCCCGAAGATCGCCGCAAGCCGGCTAAAATCGCCGCCATCGGCGTCAAAGTGGACAGCCGCGGCATCAGCCGTCACGGCTTTGCCCTCAACGTCAACCCCGATATGACCTACTGGGATGGCATCATCGCCTGCGGCCTGGTGGGCGAACCGGTTGTCAGCCTGGCTGACCTGCTTTCCCCCGTGCCCACCCCGCAACAGGTAAAACAGCAAGTCGCCACCGCCTTTTGCGAAGTCTTCGGTTACCCTTCGACCCCTATCCGCCCCCTGCCTGAACCTGAGCGCATTACCAACCCCGCTGGAGCAGGATGAGGCGGCTTGAAGCCGCCTTCGGACCTTCAGCGGGCTTCTTTGCTCTTGGGAGCACTAAAAGGTTGTGGGTAAGATGGAGAACAGGGAAACGGCTAGTGTCATTGCGAGGGGCGTCAGCCCCGAAGCAATCCACCCATTCCTTGCCGACCAGGAGATTGCTTACCCCTGCGGGGCACAGGTCGCCGCCTTTGGCGGCTCGCAATGACACAAAACGGCGTTTTTCGCCCACAGCGTCATCTCTCAAGGCACTGGCGAAATGAGCATCCATCCCGCTCACACCTGACTAACAACTTTTTAGCGCACCCGCCATCCTTTGCGGGCTTGACATTGCCGAATAGCCGTGATAATCTTGCAGGCGTCGTACCTGGTTCGCCTTTCAAAGCGAAAGGGGCCGGGTGAAATTTTTTTATTCTCAGCAGGAGAAATGTAAGATGTCCGAACGTTACATTGGAACCGTCAAGTGGTTCAACGCCACCAAGGGCTATGGCTTCATTGGTCGCGACAACGGTGAGGATGTATTCGTCCACTACACCGCGATTCAGACCGATGGCTACCGCAAACTGGAGGCTGACCAAAAGGTGGAGTTTTCCATCGAAGAAGGGCCGAAAGGCCTGCAGGCCGCTAACGTCGTGCCTCTTTCGTAAGACTCCCGCCTCGCGGCAGTGGTTTTGCGAACAAACAGGGTTGCAGGAATGCAGCCCTGTTTTTATTTTGTCTAACCTTACATTAATGAAAGGATTTCCCTGGCTGATCGATTGTTTTGCAAAGCACGCAAAGTTAAAATAACCTTAATTCAGGACTGGCTACCTGACAGTTTTCGCTGCAGGGGTCTTTGCGAGGGCGAGAAGCGCCCGAATCAATCTCCCCAAGCCCATCTTGGAGATGGCATCTTGGGCAAGCACCACGGGGCTTGCTCGAGGCGCAGTCTCCTCGCCTGATAGGAGGTTGCTTCCCCCACGCTTCGCTCCCCCTTCGGGGACTTCGCAGGGCAGGCGCTGCGCTCGCAATGACAGCAGGCTACAAAATCTTCGCGGTTGGCGTAGTTTTTAAAGGGCAATACTATAAGGGCGTAACTTTGTTCCTGGTTAAGCGACTAATGGCGAAAGGGCATTCTATGGCGTTTAAAGATTTATTCCGTGCAGAAACGACCCGTCGAACCGTGCTGGTAGCCGGTCAGGTAGTACCCGATTCGGCTCGTTGTGTTCAATGTGGCATTTGCTCGTTCAATTGCCCCATTGGGATTGATGTCCGGGCTCACGCCTGGCGCGGCGAGGCGGTCTCCAATAGTCGCTGTCTCACCTGTGGTGAATGCGTGGCACGCTGCCCACGCGGCGTGTTGCGTTTTGAGCGCACCGATTTGTTCAAAGAGGAAAACTGATGCGTTACGTGATTTTGGGCAGTGGCGTGGCCAGCGTTTCGGCAATCGAGGCCATTCGTTCTGTGGACCCCAGCGGCGAGATTGTCCTCGTCGCGGAGGACCCGCACGGCTTCTATTCTCGCCCTGGTCTGGCCTACTATCTGACCGGCGAAATCCCCGAAGGCCAGCTTTTCCCCCGTCGCAACGAAGATTGGAAACGGCTGAAAGTTCAATACCTTTCAGGCCGGGCGGTACGGTTGTTCCCTCAGACGCGCGAAGTGGAAGTCCTGCGCCGCATTGTGAAGAAAAGCTGGTTTTCGAGCACCATCCATGAAGAAAAATTTCGCCTGAGCTACGATCGCCTGCTGCTGGCGACCGGTTCGCAAGCCAGCCCGCTCACCGTTCCCGGCCATGACCTGCAGGGTGTGCTCAAACTCGATCACCTGGAAGATGCTCGTCAGATTTTGCGCCTGGCACGGCGCGGTCGGCGCGCCGTAGTAATCGGCGGCGGCATCACCTCGCTGGAGCTGGTGGAAGGATTGCAGGCTCAGGGTGTACAGGTCCACTACATCATGCGCGGCGATCGCTACTGGAGCAATGTGCTCGATGAGACTGAATCGCACATCGTCGAGGAACGTTTGAAAGCCGAGGGGGTGACTCTGCATCACAATGCCGAGACGACCGAAATTTTGGGCCGGAATGGCCGGGTGCGCGGTGTGCGCCTGGCAGATGGCAAAGTGATCCCCTGTGAGATGGTGGCTTATGCCATCGGTGTACGCCCGCGGGTGGAACTGGCGCAACAGGCTGACCTGAACGTGGATCGCGGCATCCTGGTCAACGAATACCTGCAGACCAATGTGCCCGAAATTTACGCCGCCGGCGATGTGGCTCAGGTGTATGATGCTCGCCTGGGCAAGACCGTATTGGATAGCCTGTGGACGCCAGCGCGTGAGCAGGGCTACAATGCCGGCCTGAACATGGCAGGCGGCACAAAATCTCATCAACGCGGCGTGGCCTTCAATGTAACCCGCCTGGCAGGGATCACGACTACCATCATTGGGGGGGTGGGGCATGGGCGCGACGCCGATACGGTGGGCATCGTGCGTGGCGATAGCGAGACCTGGCGCGAATTGCCCGATGCTATCATCGCTCAAACCGGCTTCGAGGTGAATCGCCTGCGGCTCATCGTCGGCTCGCGCACTCTGCTCGGTGCGGTGATCATGGGCGATCAGACCCTTTCCTGGCCTTTGCAGCGCATGATCGCTGCCGAAGTGGACATCACCCCCATCCGTTCCGCTTTGCTGACTCCTAATGCTCCCCTGGCAGATCTGCTGGTTGGCTTTTGGAGTGAGCTGACTAACCGCCCCAAATCTACCTTGACTCAACGCCTGGTTTTCCGACCCACAACAACCTGATCTTTTCCTTGGAGGCCCTATGTTACGTGGCAAAGAACTCTGGTACGCGGCTCTGGCAGCTATTTTTCTCACTGCAATTTATGGTATTGTGGTTCTTTTTACGCGCCAAATCCCCGGTGCAAGCAGTTTTTTTGGACACACGTTGGGCATTTTTGGCTTTATCCTGATGTTGATGACTGAAACGCTCTACAGCCTGCGGAAGCGTTCACGCTCGGCTCGCTGGGGGCGGATGTCGGATTGGTTGCAATTTCACATTTTCACTGGCCTGGTCGGGCCTTACATGGTGCTGTTGCATACTTCCTGGAAATTCAATGGTCTGGCCGGGGCAACGACGCTCTTTACGGTCATTATCGTGATCAGTGGCTTTATCGGTCGCTACATTTACACCCGCGTGCCGCGCACCCTGGATGGGACGATCATCGAAGGAGCCGTCCCTGAAGCGGCGCTGCGCCGTGCGCGCCAATTGATGGCGCTGTGGCATTTGGTCCATATTCCGATTGGCATGGCTTTATTTGCCTCGGCTTTTGTTCATATTGGGGCGGCGTTGTATTACGCGACTTTTCTGAAATAAGGGGTGGAACATGCAAAACAATCGTCTGGGTTGTCTGACGGGAACTGGCCTGATTACCTTGCTGCTCACCCTGGCAGTCATCACAGGTGTGGCTTTTGCGCGCGGCGGGGTGTTGTTCAACCCTGGCCCGCTCAACGCACAGACCGGGCAGATGCTTGGTGGAGTGACTTCGCATGCCGAGATCGGCGGAAAGTGCGAGGCTTGCCATACCGCGCCCTGGGAAACAGCAACGATGGCGGATCGTTGCGTGGTCTGCCACGGGGACATCGCTCGCCAGATGCAAAACATGGTCACTCTCCACGGGGTGATGTATCAGAATAACCCCAAATTGGAGTGTCGCCACTGTCACCCGGAGCATAAAGGGCCGCAGGCGCCGCTCACCGTGGTGCAGGGGAGCAGATTCCCGCATGAGCTGTTGGGATTTTCATTAAACGGCCACCAGTTCAAAGTCCGGAATGAACCGTTTGTTTGCGCCGATTGTCATGGGAGCGACCTGGCTTCGTTCGATCCGGCGACGTGTCAGAACTGTCATCAGCAGAAGGATCCCGTGTTTGCTCAGGCGCACGCGATCAATTATGGGACAGATTGCCTGGCCTGCCATGATGGCGTGGATCGCTTTGGCAAGAATTTCAGCCATGCGGGGTTTGCTTTTCGCCTGGAGGGCAAGCATACGTCGGTGGATTGCGCTCAGTGCCATACCAATGCGCGTGCGGTGGCCGATTTCAAGTCGGCGCCGACGGATTGTGTGGGATGTCACCAGAAAGATGAGCCGCATCAGGGACGCTTTGGGAGCGATTGCGCCGCGTGTCACAGCGTTCAGGGCTGGAAACCGGCTAAATTTGACCATAACCTGGCGGCCTTCAAGCTGGAGGGCAAACATACCCGCGTGGCCTGTGAGCAGTGCCATGTCAATGGTGTGTTCAGGGGCACACCGATGGATTGCTTCTCCTGCCATCGCCAGGATGATCATCACAACGGGCAGTTTGGCACGCAATGCGAGGCCTGTCACAACCCGTCTAGCTGGGAAAATGTGACCTTTGATCATAGCCGCTCAGCCTTCCCGTTGACCGGCTCACACGTCAATGTGGCCTGTGAGAAATGCCATCAGAACGGTTCGTTCAAGGGCACACCGACGTTTTGTTATGCCTGCCACAAGCAAGATGACCATCACAACGGCCGCTTTGGCACGCAATGCGAGGCCTGTCACAACCCCTCCAGCTGGGACAATGTGACCTTTGATCACAATCGTTCTCGCTTCCCGTTGACCGGGGCACACGCTGGCCTGGCCTGTGAGCGCTGCCATAGCCAGGGCCAATTTACTGGCCTCTCACCGAATTGCGCCGCTTGTCATGGTGATCCGCAGTTCCATCGCGGTGCTTTTGGCACCAATTGCGCCGCCTGTCATCAGACCTCGGCCTGGCGCCCGGCGAAATTCTCCGGCCCGCATCCGGGCATCGCCAATGAAGGTGGCTCAGGCATCCATCATGGCGGTGCTTCCTGTCGCACCTGTCATACCGCCACGGTCTATCAGGCCACCTGTACGGCCTGCCATAAAGGCAACCCCGGCGGTGACGGCGGCGGGGGTGGTGGAGGTGACTAAGGCGAGAAACACTGGGCGGGGCAACCCGCTCAGTGCGTTTATTGCCAGAAGTGAGGCAACATGCGTAAAGGATTAGGCTGTTTCACATTTACCGGTATTGTCGCTGCGACGCTGACTCTGCTGGCGATCGTTTTTGCTCACTTCGAGCGCGGCGGCATGTTGTTTAGCCCCGGCGCGCTCAATGCCGATTCCAGGGGCCAGGCGCTGGGTGGAGTGTTCTCTCACAGTCAGATCGGCGGGCAGTGCCAGGCCTGTCACACTGCCCCCTGGGATCAGGCCACCATGGCGGATCGCTGCATGGTGTGCCATACCACCATTCGCGCCGAGCTGGCCAATGGCAAGAGCTTGCACGGGATTTTTCTGGAAGCGCGTCCCCCGGCCTCGCTTGGCTTTCAAATGTTTTCCATCGGTCTTGCGCTGACCGGCAACGCGGCGCCACCGCCGACGCTACAATGTAACGCCTGCCATCCCGATCACCGCGGCGCGCACGCCTCCTTGCTGGAAGTGCAGCCGGCGGACTTCCCACACGACAATTTGCACTTCTCCCTGCGCGCCCACCGCCGGAAAGCCGATTCCACCCCGTTTGTGTGCCAGGATTGCCATCAAACGCGTTTCACCGGGCCGTTTGAGATGGCCACTTGCGTCAACTGTCATTTTGCCATGCAGGCCGATTTCACCCAAAAGCACGCCCTCGACTTTGGCCTGGAATGCCTGAACTGCCACGACGGGAAAGAATCCCTCGGTTCGCACTTCGACCATAGCCGGGTTCCGTTTAAATTGACCGGGCAGCACGCCCAAGCCGAGTGCACTGCCTGCCACCAGCAGACGCATACCCTGGCGGCGCTGCAATCCACGCCCCAGGACTGTTTCGCCTGTCACGGCGGAAAAGACCCTCACCAGGGTCGTTTTAGCGCCGATTGCGCCTCCTGCCACACCCCCGAAGGCTGGAAACCAGCCAAATTTGATCACAACCTGGCGGCCTTCAAATTGGAGGGCAAACATGCCAGCGTGGCCTGTGAACAATGCCATGTCAACGGCATTTATCAGAATGGCGTCTTGCAGCCCGTGTCACAAGATTGTTTTTCCTGCCATGCGCAAAAAGATGTGCACGCTGGGCAGCTAGGCAATCAGTGCCAGCAGTGCCACAACCCCTCTGCCTGGAATCAGGTCACATTTGACCACAGTCGTGCCGCCTTCCCCTTGACCGGGGCGCACGTGAACCTTGCCTGCGAGCGCTGCCACGCGGATAAGACCTTCAAAAACACGCCGCAGGAGTGTGTTGCCTGCCATCGGCAAGATGATAAACACGGGGGAAAATTTGGCACACAATGCCAGATTTGCCACACCACCAGCACCTGGAAAGGCGCTACCTTCGACCACAACCTGGCTGCCTTCAAACTGACCGGGGCTCACGTCAGTGTGGCCTGTGAACAATGCCACGTCAACGGGGTGTTCAAGGGCACACCGAAGGATTGTTACTCTTGCCATCGGCAGAATGATAAACACAACGGGCAGTTTGGCACCAACTGTGCTTCCTGTCATAACACCTCCTCCTGGAAAGGCGCTACTTTCGACCACAACCTGGCCGCCTTCAAACTGACCGGCGCTCACGTCAGCGTGGCCTGTGAACGTTGCCATGTCAACGGCGTGTTCAAGGGCACACCGAAGGATTGTTACTCCTGCCATCGGCAGGATGATCATCACAACGGGCAGTTTGGCACCAACTGTGCTTCCTGTCACAACACCTCCTCCTGGAAAGGCGCTACCTTTGATCACAACAATACGCGCTTCCCCCTCACCGGCGCGCACGTTAACCTGAACTGCTCGCGTTGCCATGCCAACGGTTTCAAAGGCACGCCTACTGCCTGTGTAGCCTGCCATGCCGAACCAGCGTTCCATCGCGGCGCCTTTGGCACCAACTGTGCTTCCTGCCATAACACCAGCGCCTGGCGTCCAGCAAGCTTCAATGGCCCGCATACCTTCCCGCTCAAGCATGGCGGCGCCAAAGCCTCTTGCTCCACCTGTCACCCCAATTCATTGACCGCCTATACCTGTTATGGCTGTCATGAACACGACCCGGCCAAAATTCGCAAGAAGCATCTGGAAAAGGGTATCCCCAACTTTGAGAACTGCATTCAGTGCCACCCCACTGGCAAAAAAGATTAACTCGCGTTGCTGAATCTCACTCCCAAAAACAAACAGGACAGGCCCTGTGTGGCACTGTCCTGTTTGTTTCAACTCTCAGGCGGGGCCTGCATTCTAACCGGAAGAACGTACCCCTGGCGCGTTCTACGCGGGCTTTCCCCTCCCCCGTCCGAGAGAGGAACGTTGCGCTGCATGAGTTCACGGACGGGGGAGGGGCAGGGATGGGGGTGGCCGTGAAGATGGTACGTGCAAAATGCGCTGTTGCAAGCATAAGAAACCTGTTTTTTGGGTGTCATTGCGAGCCGCTGAAGGCGGCGAAGCAATCTCCGCGCTCATGCGGGGGACTGGCACGCGGCGCAGTCGGCGGCCTTTCTGGCCGCCTCGCCGTGATACAGCAACGTGTTGGCCCAATCTCTTCACGGAGGTCGTTTTTCATGCTTTGTCCCCCAGGTGCACAAAAGTCAGGCTAGCCTGCCGGAAGATGGCTTCGACGGAAGAACGCCGTCTCGCCATGACAACCCAATTCGGGCGAATTTTTAGACGGGTTTTATCCCAAATTGACGTTTAATTTGCAAGAATCCACCTGTCCCACTTCAGCGGAGTTGGTAGCTCACTCGCACGGGGAGCGCTCCCCGTGCGAGTGAGCGGTGACCATGCGATGCTCATGGCTGGCTGCTCCCGAGCCGTGAGAGAGCAGCCCATTCTGAGCAAGGGCGTTGCACCTACTTGCCCAGCCGTTTCTTGAAGGCCTGGGTCAGGGCGGGGACGATCTGGAATAGATCGCCCACTACCCCATAATGGGCTTGTTGGAAGATAGGCGCTTCGGGGTCTTTGTTGATGGCGACGATTAATTTGGCATTGCGCATCCCCACGTAATGTTGAATGGCGCCCGAAATGCCGCAAGCGATGTACAGATCGGGGGTGACGACCTTGCCCGTTTGACCGACCTGATGGGAGTAGGGAATGTATCCCGCATCCACGGCGGCGCGAGAAGCGCCTACCGCGCCGCCCAGCACACTGGCCAGCTCGCCGATCAGCGCAAAGCCTTGCTGGGCGCGCCAGATTTCGGCTTGTTTTTCATCCATGCCGGCGGGTGGAGTCAGGGCGGGGTTGTTGGAGACGCCGCGTCCACCAGAGACGATGACGCTGGCATCGCTCAAGTTCACCACGTTTTCTGCAATTTCGTAGCCTTCGACGGTGCTGGGGGCTTCGGTTTTGGCCTCCACTTTGGTCAGCGTGCCGGTTTGCCCTGGCTGGCGGGTGGGGCGGGGGAAAGCGCGCGCCCGTAGCGTCAACAGGGCGGGTTTGGTGGTGCAGGTTACCTTTTCCAGCACTTTGCCCTCGTAAATTGGGCGGGTGGTGACCAGGGTTTCGCCGCTTTGTTCCAGCGCAATCACATCGGGGATGACACCGCTGTTCAGGTCGATGGCGGCCATGGCGGCCAGCTCACGGGTGCGGGAAGTTGTGGGGAACAGGATCAGGTCCGGGGTCCGGGAAGAAGCGAGGGCGGCCAGGGTAGCGGCATACGCCTCGGCGCGGTAATCGGCCAGGGCGGGGTCATCGGCCAGGAGCACTTCATCCGCCCCAAATTCAAAGGCGGTTTGGGCCAGGGTTTCCAGGCCGCTGCCGAAGATCACCGCGCTGACCGAACCCAGCGATTTGCCCACACCCAGGGCTTCCCAGGAGGCGGGCTGCACTTCCCCTTTGAAGTGGTCAATGTAAACGAAGGTTTTCATAGCACTTTCTCCGCCAGGATTTTATCTGCCAGGGTTTCGGCGATTTGTTCGGGGGTTTCGCCGGCGATTATCTCGCAGGTGACTTCGCGGGTGGGCGGGTTGAAGAGTTCCACGCGGCGGACGACGGCTGCCGGGGCGCTCAAGCCCAGGTCGGCCAGCGACCAGACGGGAATTTCGGCTTTGGAGGCGCGGCGGATGCCCATGAACGAGGGGTAGCGCGGCTCGCCGATGCTCTGAACGACGCTGATCACGGCGGGCAGTTTGGCGCTGACGATTTGACGCCCTTCTTCGATGACGCGGGCTACCTGCACGCTTCCTTCCCGGACGTTGATCTGTCCAGCCAGCCCAAGCATGGGCCACCCTAACAGACGGGCGGTTTGGGCGGCAGTGAGGCCGGTGCCATCATCGAGGGTTTGGCGGCCAAAGATCACCAGGTCGGCGCCGCCGATTTTCTGGATGGCGGCTGCCAGCACGCGGGCCGCTCCTTGCGAATCGAGGTCGGTGAGCGCCGGATCGGAGACCAGGATGGCTTCATCGGCGCCCATCGCCAGGGCATGTTTGAGCGCTTCTTTAGCGGTTTCTGGTCCAATGCACAGCGCGGTGACGGTTCCACCCTGTGCTTCTTTCTGTTGCAGTGCTCCTTCGACGGCGTATTCGTCGAAGGGGTTGATGACCAATGGCGCATCTCCCCAGGTGATTTGCCCATTTTCGGCTTTGACTTTGGCTTCTGAGTCGGGCACTTGTTTGATGCAGGCAATGATTTTCAAGGTTCCTCCTTCGTGCAAGCAAAAAATTTGGAATGCGAGGGGTCGGGCAAAATAATTTGATGCAACGTCGCTAAAAAGATTGGCGCATCTGACAGCGGAGGGGCGTCAGCTTCCCTGCCAGAAGGTTTCCTCGTAAGCGGGCAGTTCGCAGCGGAGCGGTCGGTCGGTACGTTGACCGAGGGCGTAGCCTGCCTGAATGAGAGTTTGAATTTCTGAACTGCCCTCGTAAATCATGGCGCCGCGGGCGTTGCGCAGGTAACGTTCTACGTCGTATTCATCGCTGTAGCCGTAGGCGCCGTGAATCTGGATGGCATCGTTGGCGGCGTTGAAGGAGGCCTCGGTGGCGAATTTTTTGGCAATGGAGGTCTCACGAGTGCAGCGTTTGCCCATGTTTTTTAGCCAGCCGACCTGGTAGTAGAGCAGGCGAGCAATTTCGTAATCCTGGCTCATGCGGGCGATTTTTTCCTGTATCAGTTGATATTCGGCGATGGGCTTGCCAAAGGTGGTGCGGGTTTTGGCGTATTTGACGCTGGCTTCTAAACTGGCACGGATGATGCCAGTAGCGCCAGCGGCCACGGTGTAACGTCCGTGGTCGAAGGCTGACATGGTGATTTTGAAACCTTCTCCTTCTTCTCCCAGACGGTTGGCCAGTGGCACGCGGACGTCGGTAAAGGAAATCCAGCCGGTGGAACCAGCCCGCACGCCCAGTTTTCCGTGAATGTCCCCGCGCTGGATGCCGGGGCTGTGCAGGTCCACGATGAAGGTGGAGAGGCCTTCTGATGCTTTTCGTGCTTCGGGGTTGGTGCGCACGGTCACCAGCGCCAGGTCGGCTTTGGAGGCGAGGGAGATCCACATTTTTTCGCCGTTGAGGATGTAAACATCGCCGGAGCGTTTGGCGCTGGTGCGGATGGCGGCCACATCGGAGCCCATGCCGGGTTCGGTGAACGCGCCGCAACCAATTTTTTCGCCTTTTGCCAGGGGAAGGAGGAAGGTTCGTTTTTGTTCTTCTGTGCCCCACTGAAAAATGCTCATAGCGCATAAGCCGGTGTGGACAGACATGACCACGCGCAAATGGGTATCTACGGCCTCCAGTTCTTCGCAGGCCAGGCCCCAGGTCAGGTAGTCCATTCCCTGCCCGCCGTAGCGAACGGGGAACGGCAGACCCAGAATGCCCAGTTCAGCCATGCGGGAAAGGGTGATAGGCACCGGTTCTTGTTTTCGGTCATACTCTTTGATGATGGGGGCGATTTCTTTTTGGGCGAAATCGCGCACCATTTTTTGTGCCATTTGCTGGGTGGGGGAGAGGGAAAAATCCATAAACTTATTATATCGCAAAAAACAAAAATCTACCGACCATTCGGTAGGGAAAGATTCTCAACAAAAAGCCCGACGCCGCTTTTCCGCTGCGCGCCGGGCTAGGGTGAAAGAGGGGTATCTGCGATCATTTCTCTTCGATACCCATGTTGCTCAGCTCGTCGGGGCCAATGTTTTCGATGAGTAAATTGGCGCCCGCCAAAGCCACGAGCAGGATGGTGATGATCAGCGCTATGATGAACATAGGGCCTCCTTTCATATCCAGTTTAACGAATCTGAGGCAAAATAGTTCCTCCCCTATCAGTACTGTAATGAAATTACTATACAGTTTTGAAATGGCAAAAGCTCTTGTCCGGTCCGGTGCTTCAAACATCCCATCCCCCCGCCCCCTTCCCTCCGCCGGGCTTTCCCCTCCCCCGTC
The DNA here is from genome assembly GCA_034433385.1 of Anaerolineales bacterium. Taxonomy (GTDB): domain Bacteria; phylum Chloroflexota; class Anaerolineae; order Anaerolineales; family Villigracilaceae; genus DAOUAN01. The sequence goes on from DAOUAN010000059.1 coordinate 23,779, forward strand.
CGAGATGAACGTTGCGCTGCCTGGGTTCACGGACGGGGGAGGGGCAGGGGTGGGGGTGTCCGTGAAGATGGTACGTGCAAAATGCGCTGTTGCAAGCATAAGAAACCTGTTTTTTTTGGGTGTCATTGCGAGCCGCTGAAGGCGGCGAAGCAATCTCCGCGCTCATGCGGAGGACTGGCACGCGGCGCAGTCGGCGGCCTTTCTGGCCGCCTCGCTGTGATACAGCAACGTGTTGGCCCAATCTCTTCACGGAGGTCGTTTTTCATGCTTTGTCCGTCCGTTGCACAAAGGTCAGGCTAGCCTGCCGGAAGATGGCTTCGACGGAAGAACGCCCTCTCGCCATGACAACCCAATTCGGGCCAATTTTGAGATGGGTTTTATCCCGCATTGACGTCAGGTTAGATTTGGAATGGCTGAGATCGGCGCGTGAAGGTTGACAAAAATATCTTTTCGGATAAAATACAACCCGCTGGCCGAAGTGGCGGAATTGGCAGACGCGCTACGTTCAGGGCGTAGTGGGGGTTCCCCCGTGAGGGTTCAAATCCCTCCTTCGGCACACAAAAGACCCGTCAAGACGGGTCTTTTTGTTTGGTATAATAAACGTGTTGGCAGGTGTGCTTCATCTTTTCGGCGAGACACGAAGTCACAAATATGGCTTTCGTGTTTTTTTACGCTTATCCCCCTGAATCTTTGTTCCCAAAAGCCACCGCAAACTTACAATGAAATTTTTTAATCAGGAAACCTATGGAAATCGGTACTGTTCAACAAGTGGATATTGACCAGCAAATGCGCTCGGCGTACCTGGATTACGCCATGAGCGTTATCGTGGCGCGTGCTCTGCCCGATGCGCGCGACGGACTGAAGCCGGTTCATCGCCGCATCCTGTATGCCATGCAGGAATTGGGGTTGCGCTCGAATGCTCCCTATAAAAAGTCAGCCCGTATTGTGGGTGAAGTGCTGGGTAAATATCATCCCCATGGCGATGCGGCCGTGTATGAGACCATGGCGCGCATGGCGCAAGATTTTTCCATGCGTTATTTACTGGTAGATGGGCAGGGAAACTTTGGCTCGATTGATGGGGATGCTCCCGCTGCCATGCGTTACACCGAGGCGCGCCTGCATCGCATGGCCGAGGAGATGCTGGCCGATATTGACAAGGATACTGTAGATTTTGGCCCCAATTTTGACGATTCATTGGAAGAGCCGCTGGTTTTGCCGGCGCGCCTGCCCAATTTGTTGCTGAACGGCGCCTCGGGCATTGCCGTAGGCATGGCGACCAATATCCCGCCCCACAACCTGCGAGAGGTCGCTGCGGCGATCATTTACCTGATTGATAACTTCGATCGCATTGACGATATTCCCGTCGAGGAACTGATGCGGTTCATCCCCGGCCCCGATTTTCCCACCGGTGGCATCATCGTTGGGACGGAGGGCATCCTTTCGGCGTATGGAACCGGTCGCGGCCGCATCGTGATGCGGGGGATGGCGCATATCGAGGAGACCAAAGGCGGGCGACACCAGATCGTCATCACCGAGATTCCTTATCAGGTCAATAAAGCAGGTCTGATCGAGCGAATCGCTGATCTGGTGCGTGAAGAAAAGATCGATATGATCTCCGACTTGCGCGATGAAAGCGATCAGCGCGGCATGAGCATTGTCATCGAACTTAAACGAGGTGCACAGCCGAAGAAGGTGCTCAATCAACTTTACAAGTACACGCCGCTGCAATCCACTTTTGGCGTGCAAATGCTGGCGTTGGTGGATGGCGAGCCGCGCACGCTTTCGCTCAAGATGGCTTTGCGGATTTTTATTGAGCATCGCCAGACGGTCATTGTCCGCCGCTCGAATTTTGAATTGAGCAAGGCGCGTGCTCGTTTGCATATTCTCGATGGCTATCTGATTGCTCTGGAAAACATCGACGCGGTAATTCAGACGATTAAAGAATCACCCGATGCCGAGGTTGCCAAAGAACGCCTGGTGCAGCGCTTCAAGCTGAGTGAATTACAGGCACAGGCCATCCTGGATATGCAGTTGCGCCGGCTGGCGGCTTTGGAGCGCTGGAAAATTGAAGAAGAGCATAAGCAGGTGCGTGCTCAGATTGAATATCTGGAAGACCTGTTGGCGCACCCGAAGAAAATTCTGGCGCTCATTCAGGATGAGATGCGTGAGTTGAGCGAGAAATACGGCGATGACCGCCGCACACGCATCGCCGCGGATGCTAAAGAGGAACTGCACGAAGAAGACCTGGTACACGATGAGGCCGTGTTGATCAGTATTACCGAGCGCGGCTACATCAAGCGAGTGGCGGCGTCGGCGTTCAAGTCGCAATCTATTGGTGGTCGCGGCGTGACTGGCCACGCCACCAAAGAGGAAGATGAGGTCCTCTTTATGTTCCCGGCGCGCACTTTGCAGACCGTGCTGTTCTTCTCCGATCGCGGCAAGGTCTATTCCGAAAAGGTCTATCAAATTCCCGATGCAGACCGCACCGGCAAGGGCATTCCCATCGTCAATGTGCTTTCGCTGGAGCCTAATGAGCGAATCACCGCGGCCATCGCTGTGCCCGACTTCGCTTCACATGATTATTGCACCCTGGTGACGGCGAAAGGCAAGATCAAGCGGGTGGATATGGAAGAATTCGCTGCGGTACGGCCTTCGGGGTTAATTGCTATGACTCTCGAAGAAGGGGATACCCTGGGTTGGGTGCGGCTGACAACGGGTAAGGACGATATTATCCTGGTCACTGAAAAGGGAAAGGCATTACGCTTCCCTGAGACCGAGGTACGTGCCATGGGACGCACGGCCAGTGGCGTGCAGGCGATTCGCCTGGCAAAGGGAGATTCTGTCGCCAGCATGGATGTTGTCCAACCGGGCGGGGCCTTGTTGATTGTGACCACAGGTGGTTTTGGCAAGCAAACGCCCTTAGAAGAGTATCCTGTGCATAGCCGCGCCGGCGGCGGGGTGATGACGATTGACGCCAAAGCGTTGGGGGTGACTGGCACGATCACCTCGGCGCGGGTGGTTCAGCAAAGCGATGACCTGACGCTGATCTCGGCCAATGGGGTGGTGTTGCGCCTGAAGGTCAAGGATGTGCGGCGTTCAGGTCGGGCGACGCGCGGCGTGCGGCTGATGAAACTGCAACCCGGCGATAGTGTGGTGGCTGTGGCGCGTATCCCCGTAGAAGATTTGAAGAGGGCTGGTACTGCTACCGAAAACGGCACAGAAGAGAAAGCAAAAGCGCAACCGGCTTTGTTGTGACCACAGACTTAAACGCAGACTTCCGAGGTCTTGGAGACTTCGGAAGTCTGCGCGTTAGCCTGCTTTTGTCTCGTCTGGCGCTTCAAACACCCCATCCCCCGTCCGAGAGATGAACGTGCGCTGCATTTTGGCCCCTGAGTGGGGCAAAAATTCTAAAAACCGACCTGAAAAATGAGCGAACCAGAGTTATAAGTGGCTAAAAAAGCCCAAATTTTCCAGTCACAACCAGTATCATGGTTCCCAACAGGCAGGTGACCAGCATCAGCAAAAAGGCGAGGACAAAGCGCTGAAAGGCGGTCATGCCTAAAAATTGGCGGGTTGGTCTGCGCCGAACGGCTGGCTGAAAGGGCGGGACGGTGGGTTGTTCTTCAAACGAAGTGGAAAACTCATCGCGCAGGTCGTCGAGCATGATAGTACCTCTCCAGGTTGCGGGTTACGCGGCAAGTATATCACGAGGCCGGGCGCAGGTGCACATCCCCAAAATGCGCTACCCATTCTACCCCTTGTTCATCGCGCAGGCGCAGGCTGCCATCGGGCTCCAGGCTGATTAACATGCCCTGGCGCGGGGATTCTTTGTCTTGCCAGAGTTGTACTGTTTCGCCACGGTAGGCCAGGCGCTCTTCCCAGGCAGCGATGAAATCGTCGCTGACCAGGCGCGGGCGCCATTCGACCAGGTGGGCTAAAATGTCGTGCAATAAGGTTTCGCGCTCGATGGGTTGAGGTAGGGCTTCTTCCAGGCTGATGGCCGGGAATTGTAAGGTTTCAGCGGGTGGGAGGGAAGTGCGTAGCACGTTGACGCCCATGCCGATGATCACACAATCGGCTTGCTCGCCAGTCCAGACGGTTTCGACGAGAATGCCGGCTACTTTCCGACCTTGCAGGAGCACGTCATTGGGCCATTTGATGCGCGGGCGCAGGCCGCGTCGCTCCAGGGAGAACGCCAGAGAAACGGCGGCCAGGCCTACCATCCGGGAGAGATGCGCTTGTTCGGCAGGGGAGGGGTGTAGAATCAGGCTAAAGGCGAGAGCCGCGCCAGGGGGGGTGTACCATTTTCGTCCAGCGCGGCCGCGCCCTGCCGTTTGTTCGTCTGCGATGACCAGAGAAAAATCTGCGGCGCCTTCGGTAGCCCAGGCCAGGGCTTCATCGTTGGTCGAGTGGGTGCTCGGATAGTAGCGTATTTCGCCCAGGGGTAGGTCTTGCAAGGCGGCACGCAGACTCTTTTCGTTCATTGAATGAGGTATAGCGGGTTGACGTTGGCGCCACCCTGACGAATTTCAAAATGCAGGTGCGCGCCAAAGGAGTTCCCGGTGTTGCCCACGGCGCCGATCCATTGACCGGCGGAAACGGCCTGGCAGACGCTTACGCCGATGACGCTCAGATGGGCGTAGATGGTGGTGTAGCCGTTGCCGTGATCAATTTGAATGACGTTGCCGTAGCCGTAGTTCCAGCCACCCTGGGCCATGGTGACCACGCCGGCTGCAGCGGCGACCACTGGGTCGCCCTCGTTGCCGGTGATGTCAATGCCCAGGTGACCGGGACCATAACCGTTGCCGGAGATGGTGTGTGGCCCCAAGGTGGGCCAGATGAAGCCAGAGCCAACCGGCCCGCTGCCACAGGCGCTGCCTCCAATTTCCGAGGTGCCGGTTCCACCCCGGGGGTTGCGAGCGATGGTGGGAATGAATTTGCTCCAATCCACCAGTTCGCGCTGACCGCCGGGGATCATGATCAGCGTGCCGGGTTTGATCTGCGGATCGGTCAAATCCAGGTTGTTGCCGGGGAAATTGAGAATAGCCTCGATGATCAGGTCAACATCGGTCTGGTCGACTTTTTTATCGTCATTGACGTCGGCTTTGAATTTGTTGGCCACGTCTTGCAGCGTATCGCCTTCTTGCCATTTGTAGTACACCCCATCCACCGGCGGGATGAGTAGTTCCATGCCGGGGCGCAGGTTGTGTGGGTTATCGTCCAGCACATCTTTATTGGAATACAGGATCGTTTCGGGCTTGATATCGAATTTTTTGGCGATGGCGAACATGGCGTCCCCAGCGGCGACGCGATAGGTGATCGGTTCGTAGCGTGGACGTTCGGGGATGTCGGTCTTCAGCTGCAGGTGTCGTTCAATGGCGTTCGGTTCGCTCGCCGCGACGCCCATGCCGGGCAGCGCCACTTTGGGCGGATTCTGTCCCGGGGCGGCGGTTGGTTGTGGTTTCAGCGCCTGGGCTCCCGCGGCGGTTTGAGTCCACCACAGTGCGCCGCTCAGCAGGCTGATGACGATCAACGCGGTGATGCCCCAGCTGATGATTTGAAAGCGGTTGGCTTTGATCATTTCAAGGAGTTTGTTCATACGTCCTGGGTGAGATTTTCAAGGAATTCCTGGTTGTTGCGCGATTTTTGCAGGCGCTGGATGATGGCTTCGGTCGCCACGGCTGCATCCATGCCGGCCCCCTGAGGCGGTGGCGAGATCATCTGAATGTACATGCGGCGCATCAGCCAGACGCGCTGGAGAATATCCGGGCCAAGCAGCAGGTCCTCGCGGCGGGTGGAGGAGCGTTCAATATCCACGGCCGGGAAGATGCGGCGTTCCTGCAAGCGGCGCGACAGGTGCAATTCCATGTTGCCAGTGCCTTTGAACTCTTCGTACACTACATCGTCCAGGCGTGAGCCGGTATCTACCAGACAGGTGGCGATGATGGTGAGCGAGCCGCCTTCTTCAATGTTGCGCGCCGCGCCAAAGAAGCGTTTGGGCGGATACAGCGCCGAAGGGTCCATGCCGCCGGAGAGGGTGCGCCCCGAAGGGTTGACCACCAGGTTGTAGGCGCGTGCCAGGCGCGTGATGGAATCCATCAGGATGACCACATGGCGGCCAATCTCCACCAGGCGCTTGGCGCGATCCAGGGCGATTTCGGCGGTGCGCACGTGGGAGGTGACCGGCTCATCGAAGGTGGAGGCGATGACTTCGGCATCCACGGAACGATCCATGTCGGTCACTTCTTCGGGACGCTCGCCGATAAGCACGACCATTAAGTGCACGTCCGGGTATTTTGTTGAAATGGAATTGGCGATTTGTTTGAGGATGGTGGTTTTCCCCGCTTTGGGAGGTGAAACGATCAGGCCACGCTGGCCGCGCCCGATGGGGGCAATCAGGTTGATCAGCCGTGGCGCCAGAGTGTCGCGATCGGTCTCCAGGTCGAAGCGTTTATCGGGGAAAATGGGGGTGAGATTTTCAAAGAGGGGGCGACGGGTGGCTTCTTCGGGGGGGAGGCCGTTGATCGATTCGACTTTCAATAGCCCGTAATGACGTTCGCTTTCGCGCGGCGGCCGCACCTGCCCGATGACCAGATCACCCGAGCGCAGTTCGTAGCGGCGCAATTGAGCCTGGGAGACATACACATCTTGATCGCTGATGCGATAATTGCTGGCTCGCAGGAAACCGATCCCTTCGCTCATGATCTCCAGGATGCCGCCGCGTAGCTCGATCCCTTCCCGTTGCGCCTCGGCCTCGCGGATGTTGAGGATGAGCGTCTCCTTTTTCATCCGGTTGGCGTTCGGGATGTTCAATTCCCTGGCCATGGCACGCAGTTTTGCCAGAGGTTCGTTCTCTAATTCAAGAATTTTCATGTTGGTTCTCTTTGCTATTTTGGATAGATTTGGGATGTTTGAAATGAAACATGCCAGCGCCCCCCTCGGGCTGGTAAATTACTTTCGATGACTTCGAGCAATTGGGTATTCGTTCAATTTGGCAAAGTGGGCGACCCGCGCTGGCTGAATGGCCGGGGCAGATCGCAATGGACTTATTTGTAAAATCACGGGGAAGTTGTACTCATTATAGCACGTCCGATAGGGCTAGGCAAGCCCGCATTTGTGTCATCAGCAATTCCAAATCTGAAATGGATCTTTTCGAGCATAGAGGCTTTTTACCGGTTTCTGCGGGCTGGAAGCCAAAAGCCTTTCGGGCTGTCCAACCAGTCGGTTTCAACCGATTTTCACGAACTGAGGCAGGGATGTATCCCGCCGGACGCAGTTTGGCTAGTCCAGCAGACCGGCTCTTGTCCCGTCCGGTGCTTCAAACACCCCATCCCCCCGCCCCCGTCCGAGAGAGGAACGTTGCGCTGCCTGGGTTCACGGACGGGGGAGGGGCAGGGGTGGGAGCAAGCATGAAGATGGTGCGTGCCAAATCTCGTCCCGGAGGTCGTTTTTCATGCTTTGTCCGTCCGTTGCACAAAGGTCAGGCTAACCTGCCGGGAGGTTGCTGCGACGGAAGAACGCCGTCTCGCCATGACAATCAACTTCGGGCGAATTTTTAGATGGGTTTTATCCCAAATTGACGTTAAGTAGAGTTTATCCCCTCGCTCTATTCAGACAATCTTGGTATAATTATTCAGGCTGTGGGTGGGGTGGAAAATGCTCACCTCCCCGTCGCTGCTATTCCCAAATCAGTGAGGAGGATGTAATGAAAAAATTCTGGTTCCTGTTTTTTGTGCTGGTGCTGGCAGCCCTGACCCTGGCTGCCTGTGGCGGCGGAAAAGGCCCTTCCACCACCATTGACCTGACCATGACGGATTTTCATTATGAGCCATCTGAGTTCGTCGTTCCTGCTGGCAAGGAAATCACCCTCAATGCTACCAATAATGGCGCTGTGGTGCATGAGTTTGTCATTATGAAATATGGCACCACCATCGGTGAAAAGTTTGGCGACGAGGATGAAGGCAATATTTACTGGGAGGTAGAGGTAGATCCGGGCAAAAATATCAGTGTCACCTTTACCGCTCCCAGCGAACCGGGGGAATATCAGGTAGTTTGCGGCATCGAGGGGCACTTCGAAGCCGGCATGGTCGGTAAATTGACCGTGGTCGCACCGTAAGTACCATACGTAGTAGGCTTCCGAGGTCCCAAAGGCCTCGGAAGTCTAAACGCAACAGCCATGACTGCCTCTGTGTTTCCTCTGACCTCTCCAGATGCTCTTGCCCGCGAAGGGTTGACTGAGATCGTCCAGCCATGGGAAGATGGCCTGCGCCTGGAGCCAATGCGGGGCACGTTTGAATGGTGGTACTTTGATGCTCATTTTGAAGATGGCTCGACGGCTGTGATTGTCTTTGCCACCAAACCCTTGCTCGAACGCAACGGCCCACTCAAGCCCAATGTCTCATTGACCATCACCCGGCCGGATGGCAGCAAACTGGCCCAATTCCCCATCCTGCCGGCCTCCGCCTTTTCAGCCTCCGCCGAGGGGTGTGAGGTGCATATCGGCCCTCATTGGGCGAAAGGCGACCTGCACCATTACCAGGTCCATGTCGAGATGGATGACCTGGCTGCCGATCTGACCTTCACCGGCAGAGTCCCGCCGTGGCGCCCCGGTGCCGGCAAGGCTTGTTTCGGTGACCAGGATCATTTCTTTGGCTGGTTGCCTGCCATCCCCTATGGCACAGTCGAAGGGACGCTCCACTACGATGGCCGCGCCCATGAAGTACGTGGTGTGGGGTATCACGATCACAATTGGGGAAATATCGGTTTGTCGGAGGTAATGGACCACTGGTATTGGGGGCGCGCTCATGTGGGCGAATATACGCTGATTTTTGTTGAACAGGTAGCCGCCAAAACCTACGGCTTTGCTCGTATTCCGGTCTTTCTACTGGCGCGCGGCGATCAGATCCTGTGCGCCGACGGTGCTCCACTGACCATGGCGGCGCGCCAGTTTGTTCGCCACCCGCAGGGACGTCAGTACCCTCTCCAGGTGGATTTTTGCTGGCAAAGCGGGGCACAGAGCGTTCATCTGGCGCTACGCCAGCCTCGCCTGATTGAGGCAGTGAGCCTGCTCTCTTTCTATCCGCCCTGGCAGCGCCGCCTATTTCGCCTGTTTGCCAATCCCTATTATTTTCGCTTCAATGCCGAACTCGAACTCAGCATTGACTTAAAAGACGTGCAAACCATTGAGCACGGCACAGCGCTCTACGAAATCATGATCTTGCAGGGCAACAGGCACCCTTGAGAAGGCAAACCCCTACCGTGGTGCCTTTGCGCTTTTCTGATTTTTAGGCATCTGGGCGAAAAACTCGCGCACGCGGGCCATCATTTGCCCTTCGGTCATCTTATCAGCTGGCGCCACTTCCACCAGGCGTTTGCTCAGATCTTTGTTCTTCTGGATCATCTTCTCCAGCTCAATTTTGGCCTCGCCCGGCCCCATCACAAAGATGGCATCTGCTCCAGCCAAAGCCGCAAGCACCTTCTCGTAATACTCCCTCAACTGGTGTTCGTAGCGATCGTAGTAGCGTAATTCGGAATCCATCCCGGGATTATACAGCCCCCCAATCCGACGGCTGCCAGAGTAATTCACTCGTGGCTGCACGTTGGAAGGAATAACTTCCATCTTCCCTTCCTTTTCCCAAATCAAATAAGCTTGTTTGTGGTCAATCCATACACCGACATTCCGTGTCATAGCATACCTCCGTGGTTGACCAAATTTGACGGTTACCTTCCCCCATTAAACCTGTAAACCTGTTTAATGTTATAGCATTTCCCTGCGGAAAAATCAATCGTCTCCCTGCGTCAGCACCTCCTCGCTCAAAGGCGGCCATTCTGGCGATTGCTCCGCCGCCTCCTTCCAGTTTTCCTTACCGCTCCACGATTCGATCTTAATTTCATAAACAGTCGTACGCTGCAATTCCTTATCGGTAGCCGGGCGATACTCTTTCCCTGGCCGCAAGTGCGGGAAATATTTGCCAATCAAGGCATGCAGAGCCTCGCGCTTCTCCTCCATCCCATCCAGGATACGTGCCGTGCCAAACACCAGCACACTGCGATATTGCAGCGAAAACTCCATGGCCACATTGGAAGGCAGCAACCGCCCCATTTCGCTCACTTCCACGCACACCTTCGGATGACGTTCCAGGTTGGCTCGCACGCGCCCGCTGATGTTGGAATGAAAAATTAAACGGTGCCCAGCCTCATCGTAGAAAAACGTCGAAGGGGTAATAAACGGCTGATCGTCCCACAGCGAAGCGATATGAGCCACCTGCGCCTTGTGCAGAAACGCCCGAATCCACTCATCCCCCCGCTGATATTCCGGCAAGCGCTGATGATCCGTCGGCAAATGCGTTTTCAGACTGTAATCGCGCGGCATACTTCACCCAAATATTTGATCTACAAGAACGGAAAGGGCAATCAACAACACCCCGCTCAGCGTGCTGGTCGCTACGATGTTGTAACCCCGAAGCGCATCGGCCAACCAAAACTTGCTCCGCTCGGCCAGCGAGCGATCGCCTACCGATTGGGCGTACATCAACTTAAAATCCGCTCGTGCGCCCACCCCACCGAAAAAGCCAACCAGCCCCACAATAATCACCACTGAGCCAGCCACAAAAAGGCCATTGCTGAATTGCAAAGCAGTGTGCCAGCCCAGCAACCAACCCAACAGGCCCACTCCTGCCCCCAACCCAAGGGTCAATGCCAGGCTAATACCCATCACATGCCAGACCTTGCTCATGAGTGCTCCTTTTTACGGAAGGCAAGCCTTTTCCACGCTTTGAGCGATGGCTGAACCCCAAAAGCAACCCCGTCCCCGGCCTCCTCGCCGGCGCCTCGCCGCGGGACCCGCACCGGCTACCGTTACCCTGGCCTTTACCCCCCCAAGCGGATTCCGGGCAGGTGCCCTGGTCGGGCGCTTTCAGACCTCGAAGGCCCACTCTCCCTGGCGCATCACCGCCTCGCGGCCGCCATCCGGGCGAATACCGTCAATGTTCATTTGCCCCGAACCGACCATGAAATCCACATGGGTTAGGCTGGTGTTGCCACCGCGTGCCCGGAACTCCTCGTCGCTGAGCGCTTCGCCGCCTTCCAGGTTGAAGCGATACGCCCGCCCAATGGCCAGGTGACTGGCCGCGTTCTCGTCAATCAACGCATCGAAGAACAGATGACCCCGGCGGGCAATGGGTGAATTGTGTGGCACCAGCGCCACCTCGCCGAGATGATGGGCGCCTTCATCAGTATCCACCAGCTTTTGCAAAATAGCCTCCCCCTTGCGGGCGGTGACTTTCACCACCCGTCCCTGCTCAAAGGTCAGGCTGAAATCTTCAATCAGCATTCCACTGTACGAAAGCGGCATCGAAGCGTGGATCACCCCATCCACCTGATCGCGATGCGCCAGAGTGAACACCTCCTCGGTAGGCAGGTTGGCAGTGAATTCAATGCCGTTTTGCGCCGTCGAGCGGGCGCTGATCCACTTGTGGCCGCGCGGCAGGCCAATGGTCAGATCGGTGCCGGGCGCGGTGTAATGCAGCGCCGCGTATTGTTTGGCATTCAGATATTGGGCGCGCTTGACCAGGTTCTGAATATGCTGTTGCCAGGCAGCCATCGGATCGGCCTGAGCGACGCGGGTGATCTCAAAAATCGCTTCCCACAATTTGGCTTCGGCCTGCTCGCGGCTCAAACCTGGAAAAACTTTTGCCGCCCAATCTGGCCCTGCCGCAGCGATGACACACCAGTTGACCTTATTGCTGGTAATCGCCAGGCTGACCGGGTTGAAATGCTGCAAGTGCGTCTTTTGCATAGCCCCCACCCGTTCGGCATCCAGGTCGCTGAGCAGATCGGGGTTATTTGAGCGGATGGTGAGCAGGGCATCGCCGTGCTCGATGTGATCCATTAGACCGGTGATATGCCAGGTCGGATATTCATCGAAGGAATCGGCAGGCGCATATTGCACCCGTGTTCGCAACAGAGCCTCATCGTTCCAGATCACATCCACCAGGCGCGCTCCTGCCTCATAAGCCACGCGAGCAATTTCTCGCACCAGCGGAGCCACATGCAACGGAACGCCCCGTGTACTGGCATTGTTGATGATGAGACGTTGCCCGGGGCGTAAATTCAAACCGACGTGTACCGTCAGCTCAGCATACTTTCTGAGAAGTTCAGCGTGGGAGGTCATACCAAATCCTTGTGAGAAAATAATGACAACCCAAGTATAGCATGGAGTGCGGCGGTTGTCGCCAAAATTGCCTGGATAAAAAACAACCGCGGCTACTGGAAGAAAGTGTTATATACTTGAGATATTCTTTCCCTTGCAGGAGACTGCTATGCTCAAAATTGAAAAGGTGGATACCGAAAACAAAGCCCAGGTAAAACGGTTTGTGCAATTGCCGCATCGCCTCTATGCGGGTTGCCCGCAATGGGTTCCGCCGCTGAATGTGGATGCCTACAATCAGTTGAATCGCAAAAAGCACCCCTTTCATGAGCATTCCGATGTGGAATTTTTCCTGGCGGTGCGCGATGGCCGTGATGTGGGGCGTATTGCCGCCATTGAAAACAAACCCTTCAATCAATATCACGGCACAAGAAAAGCCGATTTCTATTTCTTCGATTGCGAAGAGGACCTGGAAGCGGCTACGGCTCTGTTCAACGCGGTGTTTGAGTGGGCCAGGGCGCGCAACCTGAACAGCGTCGTTGGCCCAAAGGGCATGGGGCCGCTGGATGGCTATGGAATTCTCGTCTTTGGGCATGAGCATCGCCAGACGATGACCATGCTCAATTACAACTATCCCTATTACCAGACTTTGGTGGAGGCCCAGGGGTTCGAAAAAGAAGTGGACTTTGTCTCTTGTTATTTGCCTTCCGATAGCTTCAAAATCCCAGAACGGGTGGAGCGCATTGCCAGGCGTGCCCTGGAGCGAGGGCATTTGCAGGTGAAGCGTTTTAAAAACAAAAAAGAATTGCTCCAATGGGCGCCACGCATTGGCCAGGCCTATAACAAGGCCTTTGTCAACAATTGGGAATACTACCCTCTGACCCAGCGTGAAATTGACTTCGTGGTAGATAACATCATGACCATTGCCGATCACCGCCTGATCAAGATCATCACTCATGGCGAAGATGTGGTCGGCTTTTTATTTGCCTTTCACGATGTCTCGGCTGCGCTTCAACGCGCCAGAGGGCGCCTGACTCCGCTTTCGCTGGCCGATTTGCTCCTTGAGCTCAAGCGCACCCGCACGGTGGCCGTCAACGGCATGGGAATTTTGCCCGAATTTCAGGGGCATGGGGGAAACGCCATCTTGTATTATGAAATGGGGCAGACCTTGTTAGATTTCAAGCAATTCCAGCACGTGGAAATGACTCAGGTAGCCGAGACTGCCCAACAAATGCGCGCTGACTTGAAAAACCTGAACGGCGTGGAATACAAGAATCACCGCGTGTACCGCAAAAACTTGTAATGAAACGACCTCCGAAGTCCGCGACAATACATTACATTCGTAGACTTCGGAGGTCTGCATCACAGATTTCTCTTAAATGGCGCCGGGAAGGTTTCACTGGAGCGACCAATTATTCTTGTTTCTCAGCAGACTCTTGCCCCTCAGGCAAATGCAAGTGAAACGGCATGCTCATCATCAGTGTCTCATCTGAGACGGGCTGGCTGAGCGGCAACAGGACGTGAAACTGGCTGCCAGGGAAGTTTACTTCATCGTAGCCGGGGCTTTCTACCCAAATGCGCCCCCCATGCGCCTCGACAATGCCTTTTGAAAGGGCCAATCCCAGCCCGGCTCCGCCCCCTTTGAAGCGCGTTTTGCTGGTGGAATGCCGTGAGAGATCACCCGATTGGTAAAACTTGGTGAAGATAATCTCACGGAAATTCGGATCCACACCTACCCCTGTATCGCTGACCACGATCTCCACCCCGCCATAGGGCAAATCGCCCTGATTGGGGTTGAGCGATTGCGCTGTGATGGTGATTTTGCCCCCATTGGGAGTGAATTTAATCGCATTGTTGACCAGATGCTGAAACACTTTTTGCAAGGAGTTTGGGTCGGCTTTGAAGGTGGGCAGCATGGGCAAGTCCAGATGTAACGTTTGATTGCGTTCTTTCAGGGCAGCCTGTTGCGCCTGGCATACCTCGCGCAAGAGTTGGCTCAAATCTACCTGTTGCAGGTGAAGTTGCAGGGTGCGGGCATCAATTTGTGCCAGGTCGAACATAGAATCCATGATCTGGTGCAGCCGCAATGTGCCCTCATGAATGCCCTTGATCATCGTGCGCAGGTTGGGGTCCAGGCCTGGGTCTTCCAACAGCATCTCGGTATATCCTTTGATCACGGTGAGCGGAGTGCGCAATTCGTGTGAAGCAATGCTGATGAAATCGGACTTGGTCTGATCCAATCGTTGCAAATCGCGATTGGCTTTTTCCAGGGCGCGGCGCGCCTGGCGCAATTCCGTATTCAGGCGCAAGAGATTGTCCACCAGACGGGCGTTCTCCAGGGCTACCGCGGTCTGATTGGCCAGCGAACTCAAAGTGATCAAGTCTCCTTCTGTGTAGCGATTGCCGCTTAGCTTGGGGCCAAACGCCAGCAGACCGATCCATCTTCGCTTGGCGAAAATCGGTACATAGACTTCGGCCTCCAACCGACGGAACCACTCCCGTTCGAGGGCAGGAGCCGCCTGAAAAACGGGAAGCAGGTCCAGGTCATATTGGAGAAGCGGACGTTGTTCGTTGAGAAAATACGAAGCGATCGGCCCGTTCTCATCCAGCCCGATGACCACGATCCGCCGTTCAGCCGGGCTGCGCACCGCACGTAAATAGTAGGTAGTGCGGCCGCTGGCTTCCATCTGTTGATCGACCAGGAAAAGAAAGCCGCGCTCCACTTCCATGGTTTCCATGATGATGCCCACGGCCACACTCGCCAGACGCCCCATGTCCAGGATGTTGCTGATGCTCTGGCTATATTCGTGTAACGTACGGGCGGCATCGTATTGTTCAATGTGCAGCCAGCGATCTACCATCCGTCGAACCTTGCTGAGCAAGGGGGTAAACAGCATGGAAAGCACCAGCGCAATGCTGGCCCCGATCAACAAAGGATTGAAGTTCGGCGCAGCCTGAAAAACCCTTTGCGAGAACACAAAACCGGTAATGTAAAAAAGGACAATCAAAAATGTGGTGATGAAATACACCAGCAAGCGGCGAGCGATTTGCCGTACATCGGGCAGATCGTGGCTGAGCGCGGCGTAAGCGATGAGCAATGCCATGGCCAGTCGCAGCAGATTGCCAGGCAACGGCGTGCCGATGATAATCAACGCATCATTGATCAGCAACAGAAAAAAGATCGGTGCCCAATACCACAGACGGTTGCGCAGCAAAGGCTGGCGGGTGTTGCGATATGCGCGCTGCAAGGTGATTGCCCCCCCCAGCCAGAAAACAACCCATCCCAAAAGCGCCCAAACCACCCCCAAACGTTCGCGGGGCAACATCCATTCCCCGTTTGTCCAGAGCACCGCTGGCAAATTCAAGCGATTCGAAAGAATCAGCCCCAGGCCCAACCCCCAAAAAGCCCCCGCGCCGACCCAGCCCCAAAGCCCCCGCCGCAAAAAGCCCACAATCGTCAACAACATCCAAAAGGCCAGAGCGGCCATGCCGAAAATCTGAAGGTCCAAAAAGGCACGTTGATTGAGGGCAGGCAACCGCCCATCACGCCAGAATGCTTCAAAGAGAGTCAACGCCATGGCGGACAAGGCATACAGACTGGTCAGGCTGGCCAGCAAAGCCCCTGTCCCCTGTCCATGCTGCCGGCGGAACGCGTAGAAGATCACCAGCAAATACGTCGCGCCGAGCGATGAAAGCAAAATAAATTGCAATAATTTCGCATCTGGGGTGAACATGCCCAAAAAGTATACTCGAATTTGCCGAATGAAGTATCATTGAGTTACCAACCCAACTAATTTGTTAAGGTCGTCTATGCTGATTTCTCGCCGCGCCCGCCAAAAGTATCAACTGGATTCGGGATTTTTCCAACCCGATGGCCACATTGCCTTTCGCGATTACGCCACCGCCCAGGCTTTTGCCCGTCAAATCTCGGCGCAACGCCGCGACCCCGTGCCTGCTTCCGATTTACAGGCCCTTTCTCTGCTTGACGAGGCCCTGCGCTTGCTCATTCGGGAATACGAGCGCCGCGAAGGGGGAATGCTGGCACACGCCCGCCAGCACGCCCAACAACGGGCCGGTCAGGGTGTGCAACAGGCCCTGCTCCGCTTTGTAGAAGAATTCCCTCCCCTGCCGGTCATGCAGGGACAAATGACTGCCGCAGATTTTCTAACCAACCACCCTCCGCTGGCAGACCGTGCCGCCCCCGACCTGGCCCTGGAAGGGATGCTGCTGATTCACGTGTTCAACCAGAATCCGGCGGTTCATCCCTACAAAGACCTCTTCGATGAGGAACCTCTCACCAGCGCTCCACCCTATGCGCTGACCATCCACTTGCTGCGTCATTTCCTGGCGCAGCGTCCAGCCAGCCCGTTAGGCGGCAGTGCCGATGAATCTTTGCTAGAGGCTCTGCTGGCGCCGGCCAAAGCCTCCCCTTACTCCCTGGAAGGTCAATTGCAATTCATCGCCGAAAGATGGGGGCACCTTTTGGGTGAGACCTTCCGCTTGCGCCTGTTGCGTGCCATGGATTTCCTGCGTGAGGAGGTCATCCGCCAACATGGCCCCTTCGACCTTCTTCCCCAGGCCGAAGTACCCACCTACCAGAGCGAACCAGAATACGAACGTTACAGCCCCGATCGCGAATGGATGCCGCGCCTGGTGTTGATGGCGAAAAACACTTACGTCTGGCTGGAACAACTTTCGCGCAAATATCAACACTGGATCAAAACCCTCGATCAGATTCCCGATGAGGAACTCGACCTGCTCGCTCAGCGCGGTTTCACCGGCCTGTGGCTGATCGGCCTGTGGGAGCGCAGCCGCGCCAGCCAGCGCATCAAACAACGCATGGGCGACGCCGACGCGGTGGCTTCAGCATACTCCCTTTACGCCTACGAGATCGCCGCCGATTTGGGCGGCTGGGAGGCGCTTGCCAATTTACGTCAGCGCGCCTGGGCGCGCGGCATTCGCCTGGCGGCCGATATGGTGCCCAATCACATGGGTATTGATTCGCTCTGGGTGATCGAACATCCGGATTGGTTCCTCTCGCTCGATCAACCCCCTTATCCCTCCTATACTTTCAACGGTGAAGATTTGTCCGATCACCCGCGGGTGGGCATCTTTCTGGAAGATCATTACTACGACCGCAGTGACGCCGCAGTGGTATTCAAACGCCTGGACCGGCAGAGCGGCGAGGCGCGTTACATCTATCACGGCAATGATGGCACTTCCCTGCCGTGGAATGATACTGCTCAACTGGATTACACCAAAGCCGAGGTGCGTGAAGCCGTCATCCAGACGATTTTGCATGTGGCGCGTCATTTCCCCATCATCCGCTTTGATGCGGCGATGACCCTGGCAAAGAAACACATTCAACGGCTGTGGTTCCCCGAACCCGGCACAGGGGGCGCGATCCCCTCACGGGCCGAGCGCGGCATGTCAAAGTCCGAGTTTGATGCGAAGGTGCCCAATGAATTCTGGCGCGAGGTGGTGGATCGCGTCGCCGCCGAAATCCCCGATACGCTTCTCCTGGCGGAGGCCTTCTGGTTCATGGAGGGCTACTTCGTCCGCACGCTGGGGATGCATCGAGTGTACAACTCAGCGTTTATGCACATGCTGCGCGATGAAGAGAATGCCAAATATCGCCAGGCGATCAAAAACACGCTGGAGTTTGACCCGCAAATTCTCAAGCGCTACGTCAATTTTATGAATAACCCCGATGAGAAGACAGCCATCGAACAATTTGGCAACGGGGATAAATATTTTGGCGTGTGCACCTTGCTGGTCACTTTGCCGGGCCTGCCCATGTTCGGGCATGGACAAATTGAAGGTTTCCGCGAGAAATATGGCATGGAGTTTCGCCGCCCAAAGTGGGAGGAAACCCCCGATGAAGGCCTGATTCGCGGCCACGAATGGCGCATTTTCCCCCTGCTACATCGCCGCCCCTTGTTTGCCGATGTTGAGGCTTTTTGCCTGTTCGATTTTTAC
>DAOUAN010000060.1:0-13478 GCA_034433385.1 Anaerolineales bacterium
AAACGCCGTTTTGTGTCATTGCGAGCCGCCAAAGGCGGCGACCTGTGCCCCGCAGGGGTAAGCAATCTCCTGGTCGGCAAGGAATGGATGGATTGCTTCGGGGCTGACGCCCCTCGCAATGACACTAGCCGTTTCCCCGTTCTCCATCTTACCCACAACCTTTTAGTGCTCCCCGTCAAAGATGCTTTGTGGCAATCTTGCGAGTCACCGCTTTGCATTGAGCTGCCATGAAGTGTGAAATGGGGCAGACGCCGGTCGAGGTAGCGCAAGGCGAAGCCTTGCGCAGACAGGCCACAGGCCTGCCTTACGATACCGATTCTTCAACCCAAGGATCGTTTCTCAACCAACTTTTGCAAATATCCTGACTCTGCTGCAAAAAGGTCAGATACACCGCGGAGTTCGCAGAGATCCCTGAGATTTTTGAAGTTCGCTTTCAGATGATGCAAATTGCGCCGCAAAATCTTGAATTTTTGAGGGATACCTTCGATTTTTCTCTGCGCCCTTTGCGCTCTCTGCGGTAAATTCGTTTTTGCAGTGGACTCACGAGGTGCTTCCGGTTCGGCGGCGGGCGACAAGCCCACGCCCGTTCCTGCCGCACGGAGATGGACCTTGGGGGGCTTCTGTTCTTTATGCCTTTGCCAGCGGAGCCAGTTGGGCTAACTCCTGCCGCAGTTTTTCGATGATGGCCAGGTTGCCGCCTTCATCGCCTAGTTTGGCCAGCTGCTCTTTTTTATGCGCCAATTCCCCGCAAAGCTGATAAAAACGGGACGTAGCGCGCCAGGAACCCGAACCAAGCGCTGCCAGTTTTGCCCCAGTTTGGAAGAAGGATGTGGCGGTGTTGTATTGTGCCGGGGAAAGCAGGCCATTGGCTACTTCCTCCTGCAAATGCCGCCGGAGCAGGTTGCGTTCATGGGTGATCATCCACACGATGAAGAGGAACATGAAGAGCCAGCCACCCCAATCCAGGAATGTGCCGATAGCCAGGCCTTCCAGTCCGCCGATCAGCCCGCCCAGGGTATTGTGGAAGGAGTGGGTGAAGATCGCCAGGCCAAATCCGGCCAGCGGAGCGAGCCATTTGATCAGCATATTGCGATTCATGCGGGCGATGGCCAGGCCAATGCCGGTGAAGGCAGTGTAGAAGGGGTGCTGCCACCCGACCAGAATCACCCGCACAAACACCAGCAGCCACAATCCTTGCCAGCCGCCTTCCTGATAGCCATGAACATAAATGTAAAAGGCATTTTCGGTGGCCGCAAAGCCCAACGCTACAATACCTGCATAGATGATGCCATCCAGGATGGAATCAAATTCCTTGCGGAACAGGAAAAAGACGATTAAGACCGCCAGTCCCTTGAGGCTTTCCTCCACGATAGGGGCAATGATCGATGTGGTGGCAAAATCGGCGGCGCCGGCTGAGCCGGTGAGGGCAAAGATGCCAATGCCAAAGGCTGTGTTGATGATAAAAGCGCCTCCCGCGGCGATAACCACTCCCCAAAAGAACGCTGTGCCGAGCAGCACTTTTGGCTCTTTCTCAAAACGATCCAGCCAGTTAACGAAGGCGGCAAACAGGAACATGGGCACGAAGCCGAAGAAGAGAGAGACGATCAGAGCCATGGTTTCCTCCATTTCTGAGTTGGGTTTAAATTAACGTCAATTCGGGATAAAACCCATCTGAAAATTCGCCCGAATTGGGCTGTCCTTGCGAGACGACGTTTTCTTCCGTGGAAGCCATCTCCCGGCAGGCTAGCCTGACCTTTGTGCAACGGACGGACAAAGCGTGAACAACGGCCTCCGTGAAGAGATTGGGGCACCACGTTGTTGTATCACGGCGAGGCGGCCTTTCTGGCCGCCGACTGCGCCGCGTGGCAGTTCTCCGCATGAGCGCGGAGATTGCTTCGCCGCCTTCAGCGGCTCGCAATGACACCAAAAAAATAGGTTTCTTATGCTTGCAACAGCGCATTTTGCACGTACCCTCTTCACGGCCACCCCCACCCCTGCCCCTCCCCCGTCGTGAACCCATGCAGCGCAACGTTCATTTCTCGGACGGGGGCGGGGGGATGGGGTATCTGAAGCACCAGACGGGACAAAAGCCCATCTACACCCATCCCACGAAAGCGGATGGAGGCGACCTGCGAGCCAGGCGATGAAAATTTTTACCGGGGCATAATGATCACTTATGCAACAGGTCTATTCATAGATTCCTGAAGCCTCACGGACTTCGGGAATCTTGTCGTGTTTCCTGGGGTTGGAAAATCAGCCGGGTGCGCTCCACGCGCGTGGTTTCAAAGGGAATGCCCAATACGTCCAGCACTTCTTGCGGGCGGCCGGTAGCGCCTTCGCGAGCGCTCAAGCGCATGAAGAGTACCGGTGGTTCGCTTCCCTCCACGAGGCGCAGCTCCTCGATGAGGGGGCGCAGATCGTAGGACTTGCCGCGCAAGGTGCGGGGGATGGATTCGGCTTCTATAACGGCGACCAGCCTGCGGCTGAGTTCGATGCGGTCGGGAGGTTCTTTGAGAGTGACTTCAAATTCGGATGCGATGACCTGCGTCTGCAGGGCCGGGGCGCGTTCATCCACCGTTTCTATTTGTAAGATTTCAAGCCCCGGCGGCACGGCTTGCTGCAGGCGTTCTTTCAACCCTTCCAGCGGAACATCTTGCTCTAGCCTGATATCCACCATTTCCCCGCGCGAGGCAAAGCCCAATGGCAGGGCGGAAGCCAGACTGATTTTGGGCTGGGGGTGAAAGCCCTGGCTGTAACTCAGTGGCAAGTCGGCGCGTCGGGCTGTGCGTTCCCAGATTTTGTGCAGGTCCAGGTGGCCGACGTATCGCAAGGCACCCTGTTTGGCAAACGTAATTCGCAAGCGCATGTTCCCTCGGGGAGCTATTCCATCACGGCCAATGGCCGGGGGGTTTTGGCCGGGGTTTTGACTTCGGGGCATTTCCACCCCTCGCCGGGATGCTCACGCCGCAGATTGGAGAAGGTGGGCAGGATGCCGCAGGCGTAGCAGTTCAAGCGGCAGTCCACGCGGATGTGGCCTTCGAGTGACATGCGGAAATCCTGGAAAAGGTAGTTTTTGCGCACGGCGGTGGAGATATGATCCCAGGGGAAAACTTCGTCGGTGCGACGTTGGCGATGGGTGTAGAAGGCCGGGTCCAGCCCATGGTGGGCGAACGCTTCGGCCCAGACCTGAGGGCGGTGGCCTTCATCCCAGGCGTCGAATTTGGCTCCATTTTGCCAGGCGGTGTAAATCACATCGGCTATGCGGCGGTCGCCGCGTGAGAGCCAGGCTTCCAGCAGGGTGTCGTCGGGATCACTCCAGCTGAGTTTGATGTTTTTGTCGCGCAATTCGCGGCGCAGCAGTTCCTGTTTGGCCAGGATGTTTTCGCGCGTATCGCAGGAGACCCATTGGAAGGGCGTTTGTGGCTTGGGCACAAACGTGCTGACTCCGGCGTGCAATTTGGCCTTCCAGCCGATCACTTTGCGCCCCTCGGCCAGGATACGCTTGCACAAGTCGGCGATGGCTTGTACATCTTCGAGGGTTTCGCTGGGGTGACCGATCATGAAATACAGTTTGATGGTGGTCCAGCCGCGACGGTAGATTTCGCGGGTGGTGTTGATGATGTCTTCATCGGGGATGAATTTATTGATAATGCGCCGCATTCGCTCGGTGGCGGCCTCTGGGGCGAGGGTGAAGCCGCCGCTACGCCGGTCTTTGAGCTTTTCCATCAAGTCAATGGAGACTGTCTCGATGCGCAGGGAGGGGAGAGAGACCTTGAGTTGCTTGCCGCCGAACTTTTCGCCCACGCGGGTGACGAGTTCCACGATGTGCGTATAATCAGAAGATGACAATGACAGGAGGGCCAGTTCTTCGAATCCGGTGGCCCGAACGGCCTCCTCGGCGGCGGCGACGATCTCATCCACGCTTCGCTCGCGGACCGGGCGGGTGATCATGCCCGCATGGCAGAATCTACATCCGCGCGTGCAGCCGCGCATGATCTCCACTGAGACACGGTTGTGCACAATGTCAATGTTGGGCACGATGAAGCGGGTGGGGGGCGGCGGCAACTTTGCCACGATCCGCTTGACGACTGGGTTGGGAATGCCTTCGACCAGCGTTTCGATATGGGAGATGGTGCCATCCTCGAGGTAGTGTGGCTGATAGAAGCGAGGAACATAAACCCCTGGAATGAGGGCAAGCGAGTGGAGCAGTTTTAAGCGAGCCTCCGAAGAGGAAAGATGAAAGACGGATTCGCGTTCGTCTTTTCGCTTTCGTTTGAAGTCCTGGATAGCGTCAAGGATCTCGTGTATGACTTCCTCGCCCTCACCAATGACAAACGCGTCGATGAAGGCGTGCATGGGTTCGGGGTTAATGGTGGCATGTCCGCCGGCGATGACGATGGGGTGTTCTTCCCCGCGTTCTGCAGCCAGCACTGGCAGGCCGGCCAGGTCGAGGATGTTCAGGGCGTTGGTGTAGAGCGTCTCGTAGGGCAGGGAAAAGCCGATCAGGTCAAATTCGCTGAGGGGGTGTTTGGTTTCGAGCGAATAAAGTGGGATGCCCTGGGCGCGCATTTCGGCTTCCATATCTACCCAGGGAGCATAGGCGCGCTCGGCCAGGGCGTCGGAGCGTTGGTTGATCTGGTCGTAGATGATTTTCAACCCTACGTTCGAGACGCCGATGTCGTAAATATCGGGGAAGACCAGGGCTACTTTGATGGGGGTATGTTCCCAATCTTTGACGACGATGTTCAGCTCCCCCCCTACATAGCGACCAGGTTTTTGCACCTTTAAGAGAATCCGTTCAAGTTTTTCTTCGATTTGTTCTGGAGTAAGCATGAGAAAAATTATAACCTTTTAAGTCCGAATTTGGTTTTAAGATGAGGGGCGTTTTCTGGCGCGAAAGCGGCGGGTGATGCCCTCGTCGAGGAACTCGGCCAGTTCGGTGTGACCGGCTTCCATGGCCAGGTCGCGTGGGGTTTTGCCATCGTCGGTTTTGAGATCCATATCGGCGCCACTGAGCAGGAGGGCACGGGTCATGACCAGGTCACCGTTTTGGGCGGCGATGTGCAGGGGGGTGAATCCGCCTTGTTCGCGGACGTTGGGTTCGGCATTGTGGGCCAGCAGCAGCAGGACGATTTTCAAATGTCCGCCCGCGGCCGCGGAGTGAAGCGGGGTGGCCATCAGGGCGTTACGCGAGGGAGCGTTGATGGCGGCTCCGGCTTTGATGAGATATTCTGCTGTGTCCAGGTGACCGAAAAAGGCGGCCAGGCCAAGGGGTTGGAAGCCATCTTCCGAATAGGCGTTGACCAGCTCCGGGTCGCGGGCCAGGTGGCGGACGATGGCGGAGGTCTTGCCGGTAGCGGCGGCCTCGAAGATGTTAATGGCTACGGTCTTTTCGACCAGGAACTCGGCAATTTCAGGTTTTTGGTGGTAGGCAGCCACCAGGATCGGGCCGAGGCCGTTTTCATCTCGGGCGTGGACCAGTTTCGGGTCCAGACGAAGGAGGCGTTTGATTTCCTCCAGGTTTCCCTGGCGGATGGCTGTGAAGAATTCGGCGCTCATTTCAGATGACTGGTTTCCCATTTTTGTAGAATAATTCGCCGTCAATGGTGATTTCGCTTTCGGCCATATCACAGAGCATGTCCCAGTGCAGGCCGGATGTGTTTTTGCCGCCTGCCTCAGGGAAGCCAAGGCCAACCGCGAGGTGAATGGTGCCGCCGATTTTTTCGTCGAAGAGCATGTTTTTGGTGAAACGGGTGATGCCGTAGTTGGTGCCGATTCCCCATTCGCCCAGGTAGCGGGCGCCGGGATCGGAGTTAAGTTGGGCGGTAAGTAGCTCCTGGTTGCGGGCGGCTTTTTCTTTGACAATTTTGCCGTTTTCGAACCAGAGCTCGATGTCTTCGATTTCCTGGCCGTCGAAAATGGCGGGGTATTTGAAGCGCACCCAGCCATTGACCGATTCTTCGACCGGGCTGGTGAAGATTTCACCATCGGGGAAGTTCTGGTCACCAGCGCAGGGGATGAAGGTGCGATTTTCAATGGAAAGTTTCAGGTCAATATCCTGGCCTTTGAGGGTGACTTGTTTTTTGCCGGCCAGCCAGGTGACCAGTTTTTGTTGCCTTTCTGCTTCGGCTTTCCAGAATTGCACCGGGTCATCTTCGTTTAACATGCCGGCGGCATAGACGAATTCACGATAATCGCTCAGACTCATGTTGGCTTCTTGCGCCATGGCTTCGGTGGGGTAAACCGTGAGGCACCAACGCATCTCCTGGCGGGCGACGCGTTCGGAGAAAATTTGGAAGAGGGAAGCGTTAGCGGCGCGATAGCGGGCAATGCGGTGGGGATCTACCCCGGCCAATTCACGCGTGTTGTGCTCGGCCTCGATCACCATGCGGGCATCAAAGGTTTCGTAAATCATTTTGCGCACGGGGGAGACGTAATCGAGCTGTTCGTTGGAGGCATTTTTGAGGAAGATTTCATTGGCGCCGGGGATGCTGTTGATCGTAAACACATGGGCACCGGCGCGAATGGCTTCTTCCAGGAAGGCCAGGTTGAGTTCATCAGCCAGGGGGCTGGTCTGTAAGAGTACCTGTTGGCCGGGTTTGATCTGAAGCGAATAGTGCACCATCACTTTCGCTAACCTGGTAATGCGGGGATCGGGCATGGTCGGTTTCCTTTTTACGAGATGGTTATTTTCATTTTATCACCCCTTGTTGGCTGATGGGCGCGTATTTTATTCGCCGATGATTTTGATTAAGACGCGCTTTTTCCGGCGGCCGTCGAATTCACCGTAGAAGATTTGTTCCCAGGGGCCAAAGTCCAGCCGGCCATTGGTCACTGCGACAACGACCTCACGCCCCATGATTTGTCGTTTCAAATGGGCATCGGCGTTGTCTTCGCCGGTGCGGTTGTGCAGATATTGGCTGGTAGGCTCGTGAGGGGCCAGTTCTTCCAGCCAACGTTCGAAATCCTGATGCAGGCCCGATTCATCATCGTTGATGAACACCGAGGCGGTGATGTGCATGGCATTGACCAGACAGATCCCCTCGCGAATTCCGCTTTCGCGCAAGGCCTCTTCAACCTGGTGGGTGATGTTCACAAAGCCGCGACGGGTGGGGAGATGGAACCAGAGCTCTTTGCGGTAAGATTTCATAGTGTTTCTCCTTTGTGAAGAAGAGATGGCAAAATGCAAAACGCACCGTTGATGGTGCGTTTTGCCAAAAAAGAGCAGGCTGGGGGCAAAGGATTCGAACCTCTACTAACTGATCCAGAGTCAGTCGTCCTGCCATTAGACGAGCCCCCAGTGTTGGTGCGGGCGATATTCTATCACGGCCCGCGCCAGCAGACAAGGGCTTTTTTTCAATGTAAATAATTTCTTGCCCGCTCGCGGCGCTTCTACTGCTTGGCGGCGCGTCGTGTGTTGTCTTCCATATCCATTAGAATGCGCAACCCCTGCCCGATTCCCTGCAACGTAAAGAAGAAAATGATGGTCTGCAAGGGTTGGCTCAGGTAGGAAGTAATCAGATTAAGCATATCGAAAAAGGCCATGCCTTTGGTGAAAAAGAGACCGTTGGTAAATTGCACCAGGAATTGGCCGAGCGATGCCAGCCAGATGAGCAGGTAAATGCCGCCGCCAATCCACGAAAGAAGCACTGCCCAGTGGGCTATCGTCAGCACCACGTCACGGTCAAAGTAAGTGCCGACAAAGTGGGTAGGGACCTTTTGATTTTCACTCATGAAACACCTCCGGGGATTTTAAAATATTATACAGACGTTTTGTTATAATAGACACCACCTTAACCTCAACTTCCAGGGCAACCGAGTGAGCAGAAACCGCCCTGATCCCAAAAAGAGGCACCTGAATGACAGACGAAAACACCAGCAGATCTACTGACTTTATTCGCGAGGCCGTAGCTGAGGATTTGCGCACCGGTCGCTACACCTACGTCCGCACGCGCCTGCCCCCTGAACCCAATGGCTATCTGCACATTGGCCATGCCAAAGCCTTTATGATTGATTACCTGATCGCCAAGGAATTTGGCGGTGAGTGCATTTTGCGCTTTGACGATACCAACCCCACCAAAGAAGAGACGGAATTTGTAGAAGCCATCATGGAAGACGCACGCTGGTTGGGCATCGAATGGTCACGGGTGACTTTTGCCTCAGACTATTTTGATCAGCTGTACGAATGGGCCATTAAACTGGTCAAAATGGGTAAAGCCTATGTGGATGATCAAAGCCCAGAAGAAGTCAGCCGGAATCGCGGCACTTTAACGGAACCCGGCAAGGAGTCCCCCTACCGCAACCGCAGCGTGGAAGAAAACCTGGATTTGCTGGAGCGGATGCGGAAAGGCGAATTTCCCGATGGGTCGCGCGTCCTGCGCGCCAAGATTGACATGGCTCACCCCAACCTGAACATGCGCGACCCGGTGATGTATCGCATCATCCACGAACCGCCTCATCACCGCACGGGCTACAAATGGTGCATTTACCCGCTGTACGATTGGGCCCATGGGCAGAACGACTCGATGGAAGGCATCACCCATTCGCTGTGCTCGCTTGAATACGAGAATCACCGCCCGCTTTACGAGTGGTTCCTGGATCAGCTAGGCGTTTTCAAACCACGCCAGATTGAGTTTGCACGCCTCAATCTCACTTACACGGTGATGAGTAAACGCAAATTGCGCCGGCTGGTGGAAGAAGGTCATGTCCGGGGCTGGGACGATCCGCGTATGCCAACCCTGCGCGGGATGCGCCGCCGTGGCTATACCCCCGAGGCCATTCAGGATTTCATCAACCGTATTGGGGTGGCTAAAAATTACAGCATCATTGATGTTGGCCTGCTGGAGGCCTGCGTTCGCGACGACCTGAACAAGCGCGCCTTGCGGCGCATGGCGGTACAAAAGCCCCTGAAACTGGTGATTGACAACTACCCGGATGACCTGGTTGAAGAAATGGAAGCAATCAACAATCCAGAAGATCCTTCCGCTGGCGCGCGCAAGGTCCCCTTCTCGAAGGTGCTTTACATCGAACAGGATGACTTTCGCGAAACGCCGCCGCCGAAGTATTATCGCCTCTACCCGGGGAATGAAGTTCGCCTGCGCTATGCTTATCTGGTGCGCTGTACTCACGTTGTCAAGAACGAAGCCGGGGAGGTGGTCGAAGTTCACTGCACCTACGATCCGACCACCCGCGGCGGCGATGCTCCCGATGGGCGCAAAGTCAAAGCGACCATCCATTGGGTCTCCGCAGCTCACGCTGTTCCCGCCGAATTTCGCCTGTACGATCGTCTCTTCACCCGCGAGGACCCGGAAGAAGGCGAGGAAGACTTCATCCACTGCCTGAACCCGAATTCGATCCAGGTTCTTCAGGGCTTCGTCGAGCCGCATCTCGCCAACCCCCGGCCGGGTGACCGCTATCAGTTTGAGCGTCTCGGCTATTTCTGTGCCGACCCGGATACCACCCCCGAAAAGCCCGTCTTCAATTTGACTGTCTCGCTCAAAGACACATGGGCGAAAATCGAGAAAAAACTCAATTAACCGCCTCCCCGCCTGTTGACAAGGACTGCGAAGGACACGCAGTCCTTTTTGCTTTTTGGCAAACACGTTGCTGTGTCGCTGGCAGGTGGCCAAAAAGGTCGCCGACCGCGCAGCGTGCCTGTGGCAAGCAGACCCCTCATTTGTGCGGAGATTGCCTCGCTGCTTGTAACGTCTCGCCAACACCAAAAATCGGGTTTCTCTCAGGATGGCAACAGGGCCAACCCTTGTTCTCCCGGGTATAATAGCCAGAATTTTACTCAGGAGGAGGCCGCGTGTTTCTAAACCCGGTTTTTCAACGGCTCCGTCAATCACCAACGGTCGCGTTAAACGATCGAATTACTGCCCGTCGCCGCGCGGGGGAGGCCGTTGTCCCTTTGCATGTGGGCGATCCAGATTTTGATACCCCAGCGCCGATTCTCCAGGTTGCCTTGAAGTCCCTGCAAAGCGGACATACCCATTACGCCCCAAGCAACGGCTTGCCCGAACTGCGACAGGCGGTGACTTTCAAGTTGCAACGCGATAACGGATTGTCTTATGATCCGGATGCGGAAGTGCTGATCACCCATGGCGGGGTTCATGCTTACTTTTTGGCTTTGCTCTCCATTCTCACTCCTGGCGATGACGTGTTGATTCCGGATCCCTCTTGGGCCACTCATGCGAATGTGGTCACCATGCTGGGGGGAAACGCCATCCGCGTGCCAGCTTTTGCCGAAAACAATTTTCTACCTGAATTTACTGCCTGGCAGCAGGCGCTCACTGCGCACACGCGGGCCATTGTCGTGAATTATCCCTCCAACCCGACCGGGGTTTTTCCCACCCTCGATTACTATCAGCAGCTCCAGGAATTTGCCGCGGCGCATCATCTCTGGATTGTCAGCGACGAGGTGTACGAAAGCTTGTATTTCACTTCGCAGCGACCTCCCTCTGCAGCCTCGCCAGCCGGTGCAAAAGAACGTACCATCCTGGTACATAGCCTGTCTAAAACCTATGCCATGACAGGCTGGCGGGTGGGCTATCTGGCTGCGCCGGTGCGGGTGATTGAACATGTGCTCAAAGGCGGACAAAACACCATCACTTGCCTGGCTCCCTTCATTCAACAGGCCGCTGCCTTTGCCCTAACCGATCCAGATGTACAGGAGATGGTTGCCCAGATGCGGGAGGCGTATGCCCGCCGCCGCGCTCTTGTTTTGCGTATAGCCGATGAGCATTGGGGAAACTCGCTGCGCCTTACCCCACCGATGGGTGCTTTTTATTTTTTTCTCGACCTTCGTTTCCTCGGCCTGTCTTCTTTGCAGGTTTGTGAGCGTTTGTTGGATGAAGCCGGGGTGGGGCTGGTCCCCGGTTCGGCTTTTGGCGCACAGGGAGAGGGCTTTGCCCGCCTCTGCATTGCGGCTTCGGAAAAGGACCTGGAAATAGGCTTGCGCAAAATTTTTGCCTGGGTGGCCGAAAACTTTGCTAACTAGCCTCCATTCGGGATAAAACCATCTGAACATTCGCCCGAATTGGGTTGTCATGGCGAGACGGCGTTCTTCCGTCGAAGCCATCTCCTGGCAGGCTGGCCTGACTTTTGTGCAACGGACGGACAAAGCGTGAAAAACGACCTCAGGGACGAGATTTTGCACTTGCTTTGTGGCCAACACGTTGCTGTATCACCGCGAGGCGGCCAGAAAGGCCGCCGACCGCGGCCGCGTGCCTGTGGCAAGCAGTCCCCCGGATGGCGCGGAGATTGCTTCGCCGCCTTCAGCGGCTCGCAATGACAACAAAACCCAGGTTTGACTCTCCTGCAAAAAGGTCAGACCCACCGCGGAGTTGGCAGAGAAGGCTGAGATTTTTGAAGTTTGTTTTCAGATTCTGTAAATTTCGCCGCAAATCTTGAATTTTTGAAGTGTACCTTCCGCTTTTCTCTGCGCCCTTTGCGCTCTCTGCGGTGAATTCATTTTTGCAGTGGACTCAGGTTTCTTATCGTATTGCTCTTGAGAATCTATCACCCCCGCGAAGATTTTGTATCCTGCTGTCATTGCGAGCGCAGCGCCTGCCCCGCGAAGTCCCCGAAGGGGGAGCGAAGCATGGGGGAAGCAATCTCCCGTCAGGCGAGGAGACTGCTTCGTCGCTGTGCTCGCCGCGCTATGCTTGCAACAGAGTATTTTGCACGTATTTACTTTTGAAGCGTTTTTCAGTAAATCGCTCCTGATGGTACAAAACTTAGGCTAGGATGGAGGATGTTTTATGCGTATTGCTTATCAGGGAGAACCCGGCGCGTACAGCGAGCAAGCGCTGTATGATCATTTTGGTACCGCGGAAACCTTACCCTGCGAAACCTTTGAGGATGTTTTTGTATCCGTCCAGCAACGCCAGTGTGACCTTGGCTTCATTCCCATTGAAAACTCGTTGGCTGGCAGCATTCACCAGAATTACGATCTCCTCTTGCGCTATTCTCTGCACATTACTGGAGAACAAATTGCGCGTATCCACCATTGCTTGATCGCCCTCCCTGGGGTGAAAAAAGAGCAGATCCGACGGGTTTTCAGTCATCCTCAGGCATTGGGGCAATGCGCTGGCTACCTGCGCGCTCTGAACGTCCGGGTTGAAGCGGCCTATGATACCGCCGGTAGCGTGAAGTTACTCAAAGGGTTAGGAGATCTCACTGCGGCGGCGATTGCCTCGCGTCGCGCCGCGGAGTTGTATGAAATGCAAATTCTGGAAGAGGGTATCGAGGACAACCCGGAAAACTTTACCCGTTTCCTGGTGATTGCTCCTCACCCTGTCAATGCTCACGGTCAGGCCAAAACAACCATTGTTTTTACCCTCAAAAATCAGCCCGGCGCCCTGTTCAAAGCGTTGAGTGTTTTTGCCCTTCGTGACATAGATTTGACCAAAATTGAGTCACGGCCGCTGATCGGCAAACCCTGGGAGTACCTCTTTTATTTAGATTTTGTCGGGGCAATTTCTGAGACCAAAGTGCGCCGCGCCCTCGAGCATCTCGGCGAATTTGCCCCGATGCTGCGCGTGCTGGGTTCTTACCCGCGTGCGCAAATGCCCTGATTTTTCCAAAAATCTTGACGAATTCCTCGCCCGGCATATAATCAGCCGAAAATATCCGGGTTTGCTCATGCTTTTCTTTTCGTGCTTTTTCTTAATTGCCATCCTTCTTACGGTCCTCCTCTTACAGGGCCGGTTTATGCTTGGGATGGCAGCAGAAATGGCAAAATAGCCTGAGACCTTTCACTACCACAGAGCCGCCCTGAGCATCGGGCGGTTTTTTTATACCCGAAAGGAGTTGAACAATGGCAATGGAATCCCAATTCATCTGGATGGATGGCGATCTTGTGCCCTTTGAACAGGCTACGGTTCACTTCCTGACCCCGGCTCTGCATTACGGCGCGGCGGTGTTTGAGGGCATTCGTGCCTATGCAACCGAAAAAGGGCCGGCGATCTTTCGCCTGCGCGATCACGCCCAGCGCCTGCTGGACTCGGCGGAAATTTTTGGCTTCCGGCAGATTCCCTTCAGCGTGGAACAAATTATGGAAGGCTGCAAGGCGGTTGTGCGCGCCAATCACTTTGGCGATTGCTATATTCGCCCTCTTCTCTTCCTGACTGGCGGCGGTTGGAACCTGAACCTGGATAAAGGCAAACTTTCGCTGGGCATTGCCGCCTGGGAGTGGAGCAATTATCTGGGTGAGGAGGCCCTGGCAAAAGGAATTCGGGCCAATATCTCTTCTTACACCCGCCACCACGTGAATGTGATGATGACCAAAGCCAAAATCGCCGGAAATTATGCCAACAGTATCCTCGCCAAAACCGAATCGGAGCGGCTTGGCTTTCAGGAAGCCATTATGCTCGACCCTGAAGGCTATGTGGCCGAGTGTACCGGCGAAAACCTGTTCGTCGTTCGTCGCGGCAAAATTTACACCCCCCATACCGCCCCCGTGCTGGAAGGCATTA
>DAOUAN010000061.1:0-3807 GCA_034433385.1 Anaerolineales bacterium
TCCAGCTCAGGTCGCTGGTAGGAATCGAGCAGTTGTCGAACTCGGGCCTGGGCGCGGCGGAAGGTGTCTGATCGGCCGCTTTCCTGCCAGCCGCGCAGCGAGTCGCGATCGATGAGCGGGCTGGGAAGATATTGCTCTTTGGCGAAGAGGTCGCGCGTGGCGCGTTGCTTCAGAAAATCTCCTTTGAAGTGGATGCCCTGGAAGAGCTCAAGGGCAAGGGTCTCGGTGTGCACTTGCATTCCGGCGAGCAGGCGTCGCGTCATGGCGATAGCTTCTGCATCCAGGACGAGTTTTTCGGCACTCTGGCAGGCGAGAAAATCCAGCATTCCTGCGCCAGAGATCATGTTGATTCCGCTCAGGGCGCCGATGAGCAGGGTCATGCCGCTTTCCAGGCCGGCCTGAGCATCTACCAATTTGGCATCGGATGTGCCGAGGTAGGCATGGGTGGGGATGTTGAGCGATTTGCCCACTTGCGCATAGGCAGAATCAATCATTGCGGTTTCGATGGCGCCCATGGGGGTGGTGCCTTTGCGCATGTCGAAGATCGCGGGGGCGCCGCCCCAGACGATGGGGGCGCCGGCTTGTGCCAGCTGGTGAATGGTAATGCCGGCCAGACATTCGGCGGCGTGTTGCGTGACCGTGCCGAGCAGGGTGACTGGCGCGGCCGCACCTGCCAACGGCATAGAAACGATTTCAGCGGGCAGGCGTGCCCGGGCTAGCATGATCAGGTTGCTGGCGGCGAAGTCGCTCCAGATGAGCGGGGGTGAGGGGCACACATCGAACACTGCCTGGGGCTTTTCGCCGGCTGTATCTTCGGCAAAGATCGTCAGCATCTCGATCATCGCTTGCAGCGTTTGCTTGCTAAACGAACCGGTCACAATGGGTTTTTCGGAGAGCAGCAACACCACGTAGAGGCGATACATGTCCCCGATGCTTTTGGGCACTTCATGACAAACCACGGCGGTGGATTGCGCATCAAATTGCGGGAGCATTTCGGTCACCTTGACCAGGCGTATCAGGTCGGCGGTTTCAGATAAGCGGTGTTCGAGCGTCTCCGCATCGAGGACGTGAACCGCTGAAGAGCCAGGGTCGAAGTGCACGGTATCGCCTCCATAGCGGACCCGTGGTCTGCCACGCCGATCGAAGAGAGCGAACTCCGCCGGGACGGTTTCCAGAGCGTAGCGGACGAGGGCTTCGGGAAGGTGGACGATTTCCTGGACTTCATCCACTTGTGCGCCGGCCTCGGCCAGTAGCTGGCGGGCCTCGCTGCTTTGCACTTTGATCCCTGGCTGCATGAGCAGGGTGAAGGCTTCGTCAAGAATGCGTTGGATCAGTTCGGGAGAAAGGAGGGAAAGCATAGGGGACATGGGGCCTTCTCGTTGCAACCCGCCGCGCTGGCGGTGTGATGCTGCGCGGCGGGTGAAGATAAAAATTTTGAGCGCAGGCGCTCGTTACATTTATTAGACTTTATCTGCAATAGGGCTCAGTTCTCTTTTGCATCGAATTTTCACGAATTTCACGAAGAAAATTTGCCGATGCGGGGTTGGCTATTGCAAATCATGACTATTTTGTTTTTTCGAGGGAGGCAATGATTTTGGCCATTTCGGCGCTGATCTTAGGATCAAGCGGTTCGGGTTGGTGTTCTGTCAGGATTTTGCGGGCTTTGGCCAATGCCCAGTCGCGGGCATCGTCTTTCTTGCTTTCCCATTCGTTGTAAGGACGCCGGTCCATGAATTGGGGCAGGAACAGGTCGCGCATGTGCTGGCGGGTGTGCTTTTGCGTCAGGAAATTACCGCCCGGCCCCACCGCGGCAATTGTCTCTAGCGCCAGAGTCTCTTCGTTGACTTCGATTCCCTGCATCATCTTGTGGATGATCGCGAAGATTTCACAATCGAGCATCATTTGCGCATAGGACCAGATGCGGCTGCCATGGAGCAGGCCAACGCCTAACAACATATCGGACATGACCACGCTGGCCATAAAGGTGGAGAGGCTGTTTTCCAGCCCAGCCTGCCAGTTTGGCTCTTTGGCGCCGGTTGCGAATGAACCCATGGAAAGGGGAATGTTGTAGAAATCGGCCAGGACGTTGGTCGCCGCGCCGAAGAGGAAATCTTCCGGCCCGCCGCCGGTGTACGCTCCGCTGCGTGGATCGGAGGCGGTTTGCGCCGCGGCGTAAAATACGGGCGCGCCGGGGTAAGCCAGCTGCAACAGTGCCGTGCCCGCAATCACCTCGGCATTGCCCACGGCCAGGTTGCCGGCCATCGTTGCTGGCCCGGTGGTCAAACAGGCGGCCATGGTCATAAAACCGGTGGGGATGCCGTATTCGGCGGCCACCAGGGCGGCATCTACCGACCCGCCGTCGTGTCCCAGGGGCGGAGCGCTGCACTGCATTAGTGAAAGAACGGGGCGCTCGCGCAGTCGATCTTTTCCACCTACCAGCAAAGCTGCCATCTCGATTGCCGCCCGCGCCTCCCGTTCGTTGTAGATCGATTCGGTCTGGACGTGCTTGGTGGAATTTTCCCAAATGGTTTTGATCTCGTGCAGGCTGCGGCTTTCAGGAGGCATATCCTGGGCGGAGACCGGCACCCAATGGAAAGCGATCTCCTCGGTCGCGTCAGCGATGCGGGCGATGTCGCGCACATCGTTTAGCGTGGACATTCGCCGCTGGCCGGTCTGAATATCGAGAACCTCCACCCCGCAGCCATCGGTGCCGACGAAAACGTGGTTGCCGTCCAGGGGCAAATCCTGTTGCGGGTCACGTCCGCACAGGGGGTAGGCGGGCGGGCAGGTCTTCAGGGCTTTTTCAATCAATTCAGGTCTGGCGCGCACCACCATTTTCTCATGATCTACTTGTGCACCGTGGGCTTCCCAAATCTTCAGGGCGCGGCGAGAAGGAAAGCGCACACCCACGTTCTCGATGATCCACAAGGTGGCCTCGTGGATTTTCTGCACTTCTTGCGGCGAAAGGATTTCCAGTTTGAGTTTGGGATTGGTGATAGATTTGATGTTTTTGCTCATGCTGGCCTCTTTGCCTTACGCGGCGATGCCTAAAAGTTGCTTTGCCACCGTCACGGCGCCGATGGCGTCCTCCGAGTAGCCATCGGCCTGGATTTTCTGCACCCATTCGCGGGTCACGGGCGCACCGCCCACCATGACT
Source organism: Anaerolineales bacterium (assembly GCA_034433385.1). Taxonomy (GTDB): domain Bacteria; phylum Chloroflexota; class Anaerolineae; order Anaerolineales; family Villigracilaceae; genus DAOUAN01. The sequence goes on from DAOUAN010000061.1 coordinate 3,158, forward strand.
TTAAAGCGGTCGCGCAGGCCCTCTTTTTCCAGGTCTTCAATCACCTCCCGCTGCTTGACCATGGTCGTTGTCAGCAGGGCGCTCATGGCGATAATATCCGCGTTGACCTCCAGCGCCTTGCCGATGATCTTCTCCGGTGAGGCATCTACCCCCAGGTCGTAAACCTGGAAACCAGCCGCGGAAAGCATTGTCCCCACCAGCGTTTTACCGATCTCGTGAATATCGCCTTCCACGGTAGCCAACACTACCTTGCCCAAGGCCTGTCGTTCTGTGCCGCGCTTGAGCATCTCCGGCTCCAGGGTGCTGACAGCGGTCTTCATTGCTTCGCCGGCCATCACCAGTTCGGGCAAAAAGGCGTTGCCACAGGCGTATTGCTCGCCAATGTAGTTGACGCCGATGACAAACCCTTTGGTGATCGCCTCCAGCGGGTCGATCCCCAGCTCAATTGCCTTGCGGGCCAGTTCACCGGCTTTTTCCGAATCCCCCTCGATAATGCTTTGTGCCATTTCTTTGAATAGTTCTTCCGACATACTGCCTCCCAAAAATTAAGTGTCTCGCAGTGAAGTAAAGATGAGTTGCTCGCTCTCCCGCAACAGGGCAGCGGGTATTCCGAGTAGCGTTTCCATTTCCTGCCCCAAATGCAAAATATG
>DAOUAN010000062.1:0-7693 GCA_034433385.1 Anaerolineales bacterium
CCAGGAATGGTGTAATGATTGTTCGATTTTGTGCTATCCTTTGTCATGGAGACGTTACCTTTTAGATTGGATTTTCGCAAACCCTTTTCTATCAGGTTTCGTCTCCGCTTTCAATTATTTTTCGGATAGGTTCTTAATACAAACCTTCGAGCGCGTCCACAATTTCCAAACCGTTCTTGGCTTCGCTTGTAAGTGTCGCGCCGTCTTTCGCGGTTAAGGCTTGTTCCTGTGTGGCGATACTGGTTTCAAATTGCGCCGCAACATCTTTTCCGTTGTGTTCCAAAACGGATGGCTTTACATTTTCCCAAACCGACTTGACCTTTGCCAGACTTACCGCCGCTGCATCGAAATTATTGGCGGCAACATCGAGAACGACTTGCCGTTCCCATACATCCAATCGACCAATGTCAGCGGGGACTTTGGGATTGTAGATAGCAAACAATTCAATCACCGCCGCACTTAAATCGTTGGCAGATTGCATCGTTCCCATCACATCTTTCGCTGCCACAGCCGTTTGTAATTTGGTAAGCGCAGACGAAATTGCGTCCTGGGTGGCTTGTTGCGCTCCATCTTTGCTCGCTTGCGGTTGATAGGTTTTCCATGAGTCAGCAATGCTTGTTACGTCCGCATTGATTTTGTCCCAATTGCCGCTTGCCGCAAAGTCAATAATATCTTCCGCCGCGCCTTCAATGGTCTGTAGTGAATCTGGCACAACGCCAGTTTTTATTACCGCAGGTTTTCCGCCGCAGGCCGTTAACGCGAGAACCAGCGCCAGGATCAAGAGAACGAGTGGGCTAATACGTTTGAACATGTTTATCTCCTATTGAATGGAATGAGATTCGGATGCAGTCATCATTTGCGCCTGACTTGCCCAGCGAGCTGTTTGAGGCATTTCGTCCAGGGATGGATTTTGCTGGACACATACAAAAACGGATACGACAACAAAGCCAACGCGTCCATCGCCAAAAAGAGCAGAGCCAGTTTCATGATGATTCTCCGAACCTGGTCAAAAGGATAAGGGAGCAGGATGAAGTCCACGTGAAATCAAGATGAAGGTCATTTCATGGAGATGGGCGCAAACGTTCATTTTTGCTTCATGGCGGCTTCATTTCACCTGACTAGAATGAACATCGACAGCGGATGGACCGCTGAATTTCAACAAAAGGAGATGAACCATGAAAATCAATCGTTTTCTCGCTTTGGCTGCCATTGCCTTGCTGGTTGTAGGAGCGATGGGCGTGATCGGCACAAAAGCCTTTGCCCAATCCGCCACCCCGCCTGCGCAAAGTCAGGAATGCGCCCAACAGGATAACGACTCGGTCCAGGCGCAAAACGCACCCGATACCGACAACGTTGACCTGCAATGCGGTGACCAGAACGGCGCTGACAGCGGGCAAGAAGCCCAGGAAGCGGAATCTGCCGATGGTCAAGACGCCGCCCCGATGGGTACGCCAGCCATCAGCGCCGAAGCCGCGCAGAAGTCCGCCGAAGCCTACCTGAACGCCGGAAGCGCGGTCAAAGTGGAACTGGATGACGAGAACGGCGCGCTGGTCTACAGCGTCCAGTTTCCCAATGGCACCGACGTCAAAGTGGACGCCATGACCGGCAGCGTTTTGGGAGCCGAAACCGGCCAGGATTAACCCCTCTCTTTCTCCTCAACACAATGCGCCTCGATGAACGTCGGGGCGCATTGTGTTTCATCTCAACTTCATCTTTACACCGTATAATGCGGTCAAGAGATAAGCCTATGCGAGTACTGATTGTTGAAGACGAACGAAAAATTTCTACGTATCTCAAACGCGGGCTTGAAGAGCAAGGTTACGCGGTGGATACCGCTTTCACTGGGCGTGAGGCGCTGGATTACGCCGACGCCGCCCCTTATGACATCATCATCCTCGACATCCTCCTGCCCGAAATGGACGGGGTCACTGTTTGCCGCGAACTGCGTCAGCGTGGCAATCGCACCCCGATTCTCATGCTGACCGCCCGCGATTCCATAGACGACCGCGTCAATGGGTTGGACGCTGGGGCGGATGATTACCTGGTCAAGCCATTTGCGCTCAAGGAATTGCTTGCCCGCTTGCGCGCTCTCACCCGCCGCAGCAGCGACCAGCCTAAAAGCCCGATTCTCCAGGTGGCTGATTTGACCCTGGATACCCTGACGCGGCGGGTCAAACGGGGCGACAAGATCATTGAGCTGACAGCCAAAGAATACGCCGTGCTGGAATGCCTGATGCGCGAACCAGACCGCGTCCTCACCCGCACCCAAATTGCCGACCATGTCTGGAACTACGATGTCTATAACCAATCCAACGTGGTGGACGTCTATATCAAAAACCTGCGCCGCAAAATTGACGATGGCTTTGCGCTCAAGCTGATTCACACCGTGCGCGGCGCGGGGTACCGCATTTCGGCGGAATACCAGGATGAAACGACTTAACACTCTGCGCGTCCGTTTTGCGCTATGGACGGCAGGCTTGCTGTTCCTGGCGTTTGTCCTCTTCGGTGCGTACGTGTATGGCAGCATGGCGCGCGGTCTCTTCGCCGCCCTGGATAATTCTCTGACCCTCAACGCATCCCAAATTGCCGCCGCTTTGAACATAGACAACGGTCAACTTATCCTGCCTGATAGCCTGGTCGAATCTCCGGAGAACGCTGGTGTACGCGGCCGCGGCTTCACGGTGCGTGTCCTGACCCCGCAGGGAAAAGTACTTCAGCAGTTTGGTCCCTATCCCGAACTGCCCCTCCCCCCAGGCGAATCCTTCGTCACCTACACCGAACCACTCAGCGAAACTCCCTTGCGGGTCTATACCCAACCCGTGTACGACAATCAACAGCTGGTCGCCATCGTTCAGGTGGCTCAATCCCTGGCGGATGTGCAGGAATCCTTGAGAACGCTGCTCTTCACGCTGTTGGTGAGCAGCCCAATTCTGGCGCTCCTGGCTGGCGCGGGCGGCTATCTTCTCGCTGCCCGCGCTCTGGCCCCCATTGACGAGATGACCGCCACGGCGCGCAAGATCTCCGCCGAAGATTTATCGGCGCGGCTGGAAGTCGTCAACCGCGAGGATGAAGTCGGACGCCTGGCGCAAACCTTCAACGAAATGCTGGCGCGCCTGGAAGATTCCTTTCGGCGCGAACGCCAGTTCACCAACGACGCCTCGCACGAACTTCGTACTCCGCTGACCGCCATGCAAGCCATCCTGGGGATGATACGCGAGAAACACCGCACGCCCGCAGAATACGAGCAAGCCATTGACGACTTGAGCGAAGAAACCGACCGGCTGCGCAGCCTGGTGGAAAATTTGCTGCGTCTGGCGCGCGGGGAAAAGCAACCTTATCACTTCGAGCCGGTCGATCTCTCGCTGCTATTGCAGGATGTGGCCGATTCGCTGCGTCCGCTGGCCGAAGCCAAAGGCCTCGCCCTGCGCTGCGATCTTCCAGCAGGTCTGACAGTGTGGGGCGATAGCGACGAACTCATCCGCCTGTTCGTCAACCTGGTGGATAATGCCATCAAATACACCGAACATGGCGAAGTGACCCTGTGCGCCGGACAACGCGAAAAGCGTGTGGAGGTCACCATAGCGGATACAGGCCCCGGCATTGCCCCCGAACACCTGCCGCACATCTTCGACCGCTTCTATCGCGTAGAAGAATCACGAACCTTGCGCGGCGCGGGTTTAGGTCTTGCGATAGCAAAAGAAATTGTAAATGCTCATGGTGGGAAAATTGAAGTCCAGAGTAAAATCGGGAAAGGCTCTGTGTTCACAGTGAGTCTTCCAAAACAAATAGAAGCGCTCAAAGGCGGCGTGGGGGTAGGTTTGGCTGGTGTTGGACACCGGTAGGCCGGTCAGGGCGCCATCATAGCCCAGCCTGTCTGTCCCAGGCCTGGGCAACGGGCTTCACCCCGGTCCAGGGGATGGGCGGACAGGCTCCTACCCTTCATCTTCCCCCGCCAACAATCGGATTCGCTCCCACGGGCGCAAGCTTTCATCTTCCGCCAGCAAAGCCTTCATCTCAAAGATCTCATCGCGCAAAGCAGCCGCCTTTTCAAACTCCAGATTCTTTGCGGCTTCTTTCATCTCCTTTTCCAGATCAACAATCAGGCGTTGAAGTTCACGCCGCGGCAGATCTGCCCTGGCTCGATATTCTGCCTTTGGCTCAGCCACGGCCTTCACGCCAACACTCTCGGTCAGGTCGTGTACCGCCTTGACAATACTGACCGGTATGATGCCGTGCTCTTCGTTGTAACGAATCTGCTTGGCACGACGGCGGTTGGTCTCATCAATCGCCCGGCGCATCGATTCGGTAATCCGGTCCGCATACATAATCACCTTACCGTTGACATTGCGTGCCGCCCGCCCAATCGTCTGAATCAGCGCCGTATCGGAGCGCAAAAAGCCCTCTTTATCCGCATCGAGAATCGCCACCAGCGAAACTTCAGGCAAATCCAATCCCTCGCGCAACAAATTGATTCCCACAATCACATCGAACACCCCCAGTCGCAGATCCCGCAGAATACTTACCCGCTCCAGGGTTTCAACCTCGGAGTGTAGATAATGAACCTTCAATCCCAATTCCATCAGATAATCTGATAAATCCTCGGCCATGCGCTTGGTCAGGGTGGTCACCAACACCCGTTCACCACGCTCGATTCGCTGACGAATCTCCCCCACCAGGTCATCCACCTGCCCAGCAGTCGGGCGGACTTCCACTTCCGGATCCACCAAACCGGTCGGGCGGATGATTTGCTCCACCACCTGCTCTGCTCGCTCCATTTCGTAAGGTCCTGGCGTGGCTGAGGTATAAATTGTGTACCCCATCACACGCTCAAATTCATCAAATTTGAGTGGACGATTATCTAATGCACTGGGCAGGCGAAAGCCATATTCCACCAGCGTTTCCTTACGCGAGCGATCGCCATTGTACATGCCGCGAATCTGGGGAATGGTCATGTGCGATTCGTCAATCACCAGCAAATAATCACTGGGCAGAAAGTCAATCAATGTCCAGGGGTGGGTGCCGGGGGCGCGCCGATCCAAATGCCGGGAATAATTTTCAATCCCCGAACAATAACCGACTTCGCGCAGCATTTCCAGATCATAGCGAGTGCGTTGTTCCAGGCGCTGAGCCTCCAGGAACTTCCCCTGCGCCTTAAAAAAGGCCAATCGCTCCTCCAGCTCGGCCTCAATATCTGCAATGGCTTCTTTGAGTTTGTCGGAATCGGTCAGGTATTGTTTGGCCGGATAAATCGAAACCTCGGGTAATTCGCCATAAATTTCACCGGTTACGGGATTAATTTGCAGGATGCGCTCGACCTCGTCCCCGAAGAAGGCGATGCGATAGGCACGCCGCTCCTCGTAAGCCGGCATGATCTCCAGCGTATCCCCGCGGACCCGGAAATTGCCCCCGCGCAATTCAAAGTCATTCCGCTGATACTGACTCTCCACCAGCTGCCGCAACAGAGCATTGCGCCGATAAATTTCACCCACCCGCAAGGTAACCGTTCCTTTGCCAAACTCTTCGGGCGAGCCCAGGCCATAAATACAGGAAACCGAAGCAACAATAATCACATCTTTGCGGGAAACCAGGGCTGTAGTCGCTGCCAGGCGCAGGCGCTCGATCTCTTCGTTGATTTCCGTCTCTTTTTCGATGTATAAATCCTGCCGCGGGACATAAGCCTCTGGCTGATAATAATCGTAGTAGGAAACAAAATACTCAACCGCGTTTTCAGGGAAGAATTCACGAAATTCAGCGTAGAGTTGAGCAGCCAGGGTCTTATTGTGCGCCATCACCAGGGCCGGCATTTGCAATTCCTGGATGACGGATGCAATGGTAAAGGTCTTGCCGGTGCCAGTAGCGCCTAACAACACCTGGTGGCGCATTCCTTTGCGGACGCCCTCTACCAGCTGGCGTATCGCCTCAGGCTGATCGCCGGTGGGTTGAAACGGAGAAACCAGTTTGAACGTCATCGCGCACATCACTCTTTGGCATAACCAAACCGCCACAAAAATGCCGCACTAAATGCAACGCCAAAATTGTAGAGCATAAAAACAAATTTGGAGCGGCTTGGGCCATCAAAGTCGGTAAAATGCAACATCATCCCAAACAGAAGCAGAATGGATACCAGCACAATGGAGAAGACACCAACCCAGGCCGTTTTCCAGGACACCTGAACCGCCAGCATGGCATCCAGAATGGACGCTGCCAACCACCAGCTCCCAACCACGCGTGCGGTAAATGGCGTCAATGACCAGGGCCAGACGGGGACGAGAATGTGGGGAACGAAAAATAAAATTAGCCCAATGATCCCTGAAATGGCTGCCAGGGCAATGAAAAAAGGCAAAAACCAAATCGTCAGGCGCTTTTCCAGGAACGTCGGCAACTCGTAATTTTTTTCTTGCTGATTGTAGGCCAGCAAGGAAGCCAGAAAAGTCCCGGCATGAGCCAGGAGCCAGAACCAGGCAATGGGTTGTTCCCAATCAATCTCTGCTCGGTGGATTAATGTGACGAAAAGCATGGCCGCCGAAACGACCAAAATTGCCGGAAACTGAACTCTAGCCAATGACCAGCGGTTTTGGCGAACAATCAACAACCCACCTACCCCAGCGACATAAGAAGCGCCGATGAACACTGCCGTAAAGGGATGTTGCATTTCAGCCGAAAGTCGGCCCAGAAGGGCAGGGAAAAATATCAAGGCCAGTCCGCTCACTCCCCCCAAGATGCCAACACCTGCCAGGACAATTTTCGTAAATAGGGTCAATGGGCGTTCCATAGCTGATCTCCTTTACTAATAAGAGGAGATGTGTCGTTGCCGAACAGCCTCATACACAATAAGTGCTGTAGCAATGGACACATTCAAAGAATTGACATGCCCCATCATTGGAATTTGCACACGCAAATCGGCCTGCTCCAGCCAGAATTGGGAAAGGCCTTCATCTTCCGTACCGACTGCAATTGCTACCGGCTGACGCAGATTGGTATCAGTATACAACAATTTAGCGGCAGGTGTAGCAGCCAAAATTCCTATTTTCTGCTCTCTCAGCCATGCCAGGGCTGTGGAATTATCCAGCTCAATCACCGGTACGGTGAAAACCGCCCCGCGACTGGCGCGAATCACATTCGGATTCCACACATCCACGCGCGGATCGCAGACGAAAACCGCGTCCACGCCGGCCGCATCGGCAGTGCGCAGGATGGCTCCCAGGTTCCCCGGTTTTTCGACGGATTCCGCCAAAACAATCAACGGAGAAGCCCCCAGCGTCAATGAGCTAAGCGAGCGACGAGGCATGGGGAAAATGGCCAGCCAACCATCGGGATTCTCGCGATAGGACATTTTTTCGAAGGCGGGACGGTTAACGGTTAACACATCCGCCAAGGGGATGTCGATTTGACGGCTAACCAGCTCGGGGGCGGTAAAGACCGTCTGCGGTTTCAGGCCAGAGGCGAGAGCCAGGTTGATCTCATCCCAACCTTCGACGACGATCAGCCCATCACGTTGTCGTTGCCGTTTTTCGTCGCGCAGGCGAACGACGTGTTTAATACGTTCATTTTGCAAACTGGTGATGTCGTATTTCATTGGATTGGGCAAAAAGAAAAATGGCAAGATGGTAGGCTTTTATTGTACTGGATTTCGGCGGAAAACTTCGTCGTCCTCCCCATTTTGGGGATTTGATTTCAATAGTAGTATTTCTCG
>DAOUAN010000063.1:0-14188 GCA_034433385.1 Anaerolineales bacterium
TGCAAATCTGAAGAGATTTCCCCCCATTTTGCGTCAAATCCTCTTCAACCGTGGCTATTCCACGGAAAGCGAAGCGCTCGCCTTCCTCCATGCCGAAACCAACTTCAACACCGATCCGTTTCAAATGCTCGGAATGGACGAGGCCGTCGAACGCATCCGCTTCGCTATTGACCACGGCGAACCCATCGCCATCTACGGCGATTACGATGTAGACGGCGTCACTGCCACCGCCCTGATGGTGCAGGCACTTCGTTCCCTGGGCGCCGAAGTAAAAGGCTACATTCCCAACCGCTTTGAAGAAGGCTATGGCCTGAACAACGACGCCCTGACCGCGCTCAAAGAAGAGGGGATCCGACTGGTCATCAGCGTAGATTGCGGCATCCGCTCGCCCAACGAAGCGCATCATGCCCGGACGATCGGCCTGGACCTGATCATCAGCGATCACCACCACCCGGCCGATGGTCCCCTCCCCCCGGCTTGCGCCGTGATCAACCCGAAACAACCCGGCGATCCCTATCCGGATAAAGACCTGGCCGGCGTTGGCATTGCCTATAAAATCATCGAGGCCCTTTTCTCCAAAGCGACCTCCCCCCTGCCCCTGGATGCCTTCCATGATCTCGTCGCCCTCGGCACGGTAGCCGACCTGGCCCCACTGACCGGCGAAAATCGCGCCCTGGTCCACAAAGGGCTACGCGCCCTGCGCGAAACCCGACGGCAGGGGCTTTTCTCCCTGGCCTCAGTAGCCAATCTCTCGCCCGCCAAATTGACGGCAAGTCACATCGGCTTTGCGTTGGGACCCCGCCTGAACGCGGCTGGACGTCTGAAAGAGGCCCTGGCCGCCTTTGAATTATTGATCACCAACGATGTCTTCATCGCCGGTCAGCTGGCACAACAGCTCGACCTGCAAAACCGCGAACGCCAGCGCATCACCCGCGAGATTCAGGCGCAGGCAGAGCAGATCGCCCTGCGCGATGATCCGGAATCTTTGTTGCTCTTTGCCGCGGATGAAACCTTCAACCCCGGCGTCATCGGCCTGGCCGCCTCCCGCCTGGTAGAGAGCTACTACCGCCCGGCAGTGGTAGCCGCCAAAGGTCCCGAAGAGACCCGTGGCTCGTGCCGTTCGATCCCTGAATTTCACATCACCGAAGCGCTCGACCAATGCGCCGACCTGCTGGTTCGTCATGGCGGCCATGCTGCCGCGGCTGGTTTCACCGTAAAAAATGAAAACCTCCCCGAACTGGTTTCCCGACTCAAGGCCATCGCCGCAGAAAAATTGAAGGGACAGGAATTGCGCCCCACCCTGCGCGCCGACGCCGTCATCCCGCTGGCGCACATCCGCCCCGAAGTGCACAAGCTCATCAGTTATCTGGAGCCAACCGGTTACGGCAATCCTGAAGTCGTCTTCGTCTCGCGGAACGTGCGGGTGAAAAACGCCCGCCCCATCGGCAACGACGGTGCCCACCTGAAGCTCACCCTGCAAGACGAACAAGGGGTTATCCATGATGCCGTTGCCTGGCGCATGGGACATCTGGCAAAAGAAATGCCCCCCTTGGTAGATATTCTCTACACCTACGAAATCAATGAATACAATGGCCACACCGGCTATCAACTGAATTTGAAAGACATCAAACCAGCCGGCCGAGGCGATTAAAGATCAACGTCCCAAAGGACCCCTCCTTCGGGACGTTCGTGTGCGTTATGACCTTACTCGTAGCGTAGGGCTTCTACCGGCTCCAGGTTGGCCGCCCGGCTGGCCGGGTAAATGCCAAAAAACAGGCCAACGGCTGCCGAGAATAGCGTTGCCAGCAAAATGGCATCCAGGCCAACCACGGGGGTGAAATCGGTGCCGGTGGCCAGCGCAATACGGCCGATAATGAACGAAATCAGCCAGCCCAGGCCAATGCCGATCAGCCCGCCGATCAAACTCAGCAAAGACGACTCGGTCAGAAACTGGATCAAAATATCACGTTTGCGCGCCCCCAGGGCCTTGCGCAAGCCAATTTCACGCGTCCGCTCCGTGACCGAAACCAGCATGATGTTCATGATGCCGATTCCGCCCACCAGCAGAGAAATCGCGGCAATGCCGCCCAGGAAGATCGTCAACACATTCGTAATGGTCTGCGCCGTGGAAAGAAAATCCTGCTGCGTGAAAATCGTAAAATCATCTGCCCCAATCGGCGTTTGATGGCGTGCCCGTAAAATTTGCGCCACTTCTTCCGCCGCTTTGGGCACTGCCTCCGCACTGACTGCCTGGACAAAGATCAAATCCACCCGATCGCGCCCACGCTGAAGCAAGCGCACCTGTGCTGTCGTCAAGGGGACCAACACATTGTTATCCTGGCTGCCGAAAGAACTCCCCCCTTTCGCTTCCAGCACACCCAGAACGCGGAAAGGCTGCCCGTCCAGGCGCACCACTTCACCGGTCAGCCCCTCGCGGCGACCGAAGAGTTTATCGGCTACCTCTGGCCCCAGCAAAACAACCGAGGCTCGCCCCAGCAAATGCTCTTCCGTGATTTGCTCCCCTTCCGCCACGCGGACATTGCGCACGGCAAAATAATCAGAAGTCACCCCATTGACTGTGGTCACCACCTTTTGCCCATTGGCCGCCACATCCACCTGTCCCTGCAAAATAGGAGCCACATTTTGCACAGAAGGCGCAGCAAAGGGATCGGCCAGGGCTTGAGCATCTTGCAACGTCAACGGTTTGGGGTTTCGCACCGAATCATCTTGCGAACCGCGAAAAACGAAGAGCAAATTCGTGCCAATGCCACTAATCGAACCCGTAATGGAGGCCTGCGCCCCGTTTCCCACGGCCAGCATGGCAATCACGGCCGCCACGCCGATGACAATGCCCAACACCGTCAGGCCTGAGCGCATTTTATTGCCGTTCAAGCTCTCCAGGGCTTCAAGAATGGATTGACTCAGGTTCATGATTCTCCTCCAATAAACCATCGCGCAAGCGTATCACGCGCTGGGTTTGGGCAGCGATGTTCGGGTCATGAGTAACGATAATCAACGTAGTGCCACGCTCGCGGTTAAGCGTGAGCAACAAATTCATGATCTCTTTCCCGACTTTGGAATCCAGGTTGCCCGTCGGCTCATCGGCCATAATGATGGCCGGGTTGTTGACCAGTGCCCGGGCAATGGCCACACGTTGCTGTTGCCCGCCCGAAAGCTCCGTCGGCCGATGCATAACTCGCTCCCCCAGGCCAACCGCCTCCAACGCCGCCAGAGCACGCTCTCGTCGTCCCTTTGTCATGCCTGCATAGCGCAAAGGCAACTCCACGTTCCCCAGAGCGCTCATTCGCGAAAGCAGGTTGAAGCTTTGGAACACAAAACCCACCTTGCGATTGCGAATATCGGCCAGCTGATCATCCGAAAGCGAAGCGACCGCCTCGCCATCCAAAATATACTCACCGGAAGTAGGCCGATCCAGGCAGCCCAACAAATTCATCAGCGTAGATTTGCCCGAACCGGATGGCCCCATAATCGAGACCACCTCGCCGCGCTCAATCGTAAATGACACCCCCCGCAGCGCCGGCACTTCTACCTGCCCCATGCGATACACCTTAGTCAGGTTTCTGGCTTCAATCACATAATCGGGCATACTAATTTCCTCCAAACGGCCCCCGACGGCCGCCAGGGCCAAATTGTGTAATGGTCGGCGGATTCAAAATGACCAGATCCCCTTCGGCCAGATCACCGCTTGCCAGGGCGCTCATCTCCCCAGAAGAAGCCCCGAGTCGAATCTCGACTTTAGCCGGCTGACCGTTTCGCAGGACATACACCACCCGTTGACCATCCACGAGCCGGACGGCGCGATTGGGCACCAGCACCACATCCTTCAACTCATTGACCACAATATTCACCGCCGCGGTCATCCCTGGCTTGACCTGTTCATCCGCATCGGTCAGCTCAACCGTCACCGTGAAATTGACCGACCCGCCAACGACATTCCCGGCCTGGCCAACCTCCACCACCTGGCCATGATATTCCTTGCCTAAAATCGCGTCGAAAGAAAGCGTCACCGGCTGCCCAACCTGCACATTGTTGATGTCCACTTCCGAGACTTCAACATCCACAAACAAATGGGAAAGATCATCTATGCGAAAAGCAATTTGTCCGACAGTGACCACATCCCCTGGCAGTGGCTCGGCTTGCGTAATCACCCCGGCAAACGGTGCAGCGATGCGCGCCATGTTCAGGGTCGCCTGCGCTGCGTTGATTCGCGCCTGTGCTGCGGCAATTTCCACCGCATCCGGCCCATCTTTCACCCGTTCATAGGCACGCTGAGCATCTTCTAGCTGTGCCTGGCGCAACATTAAAGTGGCTTCGGCGTCTGCAATGGTCTCCTCATCGGCCTTATCCACCTTGACCGTCTTGAGATAGGGCACACGGCGAACGCCAAACGGGGTATAAAGCGTCTTGTAGGCAATTTTGTCATATTTGTACGGCTCAAACAACGAGTCGTAATAGGTCTTTGCCTTGTCGTAAGCATCTTGTGCATTTCGCATGGCGATCCATGCCTGGGCAGCCGGCGTTTTGGAATTCAACAAATCGTCCAGGGAGCGTTTGGCATTTTCCAAATCGGCCTCGGCAAGAATGATCGACTGCGGCAGAGAAGTCTTCTTGAGCGTTGCCAGCACCTCATCGGCGGAGACGCGATCTCCAACCTTGACCATCACATCTTCCACCGTGCCGCTCGTCTGCCAGACGAGCACAGCGCTCTGGCGAGCGCGCACCGTGCCGGTCGCGCCCACCGTAGCGACCAGGTTACCGCGTTCAATTTTCACGGTTTGATAAGCCGTTTGCTGGCTGGCATTGGAACGCGAGACAAAGAAAAACGCCAGCGCTCCTACTACAACCAGACCAACAATCACCGCCACCACGTGGCGTTTGACCCAATTCAAAACTGCATTCATCTTCAGGACCTCCTATGCTTCGATTTGTTCTGCCTGACCTTCATAAGTTCCCAGGCGAGTTGCTATGGCTGCACCTACCCCCCACATCCCTAAAAGGAACAGCGCCAACCACCCCAGAAAAGGAATGCTCCCCAGGGTGAAAATGGTCAGTGTTCCCAGCGCCATCTCCAGCACCGGTTCGCGGTCTGCGATGCCGAAAAGGTCACGCACCGCGACCCCGACGCGCCAGGTAACCCCCAACAGGCCAAAAGCGCCTGCCAGCATCATCAGCAATCCCATCACCGGCAAGAAGATCAACCCGATGAAAGAAAACACGGCAAGGATGAAAAGCAAAAACATCAACAAGCCAGCCAGGAAGCCAAAGCCAAACAAACTCATCCCTTTGCCAGGGCGACTCAACACACCGAAAAGCGTCTGCAACCGTTGAGGGAAAAACATCAACCCCAGCATACCAACCAGGAAGAGAAAAACTTCCGAAGCCAGCACGCGTCCCACCACCCAGAAGGGAGAGAAGCGGGTCAGGAAGAAAGGACGATGGAAACTAAAGCGAGAATCGGGCGCAAAGCCGCGATCTGGCCAGGGCAGGCCAAAACCAGGGCGCATCATCCCAGCGGACTTTCCCAAAACGTTCACTCCCCAGGTCAGCAGAAAAGCGACGACCAGGCTCAACGCAAACAAGCCGAACAAAGTAAACCAGGCACGGCGAGACATCGTTACTCCTTTTTACAAAAGTTCTTCTGAAAGATTGGAAACTACCATCAAGAAAATGCCCAACGCAAGAATGGAAAGCGCCAGCGGCAGGGCAGTCACACTCAAAGCCTGCAAACCATTCCACAGCTCACGGAGGAAACTCAAATCGGCAGTCAGGAAGGCCTGCCACCAACGGGTCACCTCCGCCCCAAAGGTTTGCAACCAGGCCCCAAAGTCACGCAGCGAGCCGCCAGCCACTTCCAGAGCCAGGGCTCCCAGCAACAACAGGCTGAACGCATCCAGCCCCCAGGCCAAATGCCGCGCCTGTTCTTGGCTCAGGAAGGGCAAAACCCGGGGGCGGAGGCGGGCGCGCAAGCCCAGGCAGATCCGCTTTGCCAGGTCGGGCGAGACGGGTTCGCAAGGCAAATGCGCCAGGAGATCATCCAAACGGCTCATACTCTTCCTCCAAAAGCATCTGACGCAAGGTCGCTTTGGCGCGATGGAGATACGTGCGGACGGTGTTGATAGGAATCTTCATGGCAGCAGCGATTTCTTCGTAACTCAAGCCGGCATCATAGCGCAAAGCAATGACCGTGCGATAAGGGACAGGCAATTGTTCGACGGCCCTGGCCAACGCCAGCAGCGCTTCACTTTCTTCCAATCGCTCCAGCGGATCGATCTCATCCGCGGACACAAGTTCATCCAGGGTATCATCGCCATCAGGGTCAAGGTATTGATCTCTGCGCCACTGGTCGCGGACGAGGTTGGCGGCAATCGTCACCAGGTAGGGCAACAGCGGACGTTCACCCTGATAGCGATCCAGATGACTCCACAACCTGAAAAATGTTTCCTGGACAATGGCTTCGGCTTCTGAGGTATCCGTGATCATGCGGCGCACCACACGGAAAAGCGCTGGCGTATAGCGCTCGATCAGGGCTTCAAAGGCAGCCATGTTTCCGCGGCGCGCCTGTTCAATCAGGGAGACATCATCGTTTATGGCCATCATCGCTCAAAATTGTACTGCACTTCACAGGTCTTCCGTCATCCTGCAATCAAATGCCTGCATTCAGGGTACGCATATGGCCCCATTAAGTTTCAAATGTTCTGTAGCAAACCCTACTTTGCACTTTTGGTGCCAAACCGCCAGATGTGCTGGTTTGAGCGAATTACGGATATGCTCTAGTTCGGAAATCTCAAAATTGTGACGATTGTCGTCCGCATAGGTGACATTAGAGCCTGTGTCCCTTAAAAGGGTTTAGGTATCATCATAAGAAGCAATCGACTCATCCTCTTGGAGGCTGTATGCAGGCTGTCCCCAGCGAATTTTTAGCAATAGATCGTAAAGAACGAGCCAATCGCCCCTTTTTTGACCTGGATTTGCGTCCTCCTGAAGAACGCACCTGTGATTTTGAAGATGTAGTCATCTCATTTACGCCAGAACGGGCTATGGTAGAGGCTGCGCGCTGCATCCACTGCCCGGATCCGGCGCCTTGTATGCTGGCCTGCCCGCCACACAATGACATTCCCTCCGCCATGTGGTTGATCGAGCAGGGACGTTTTGCGGAAGCGGCTCAGATTTACCATCAAACCAGTTCTCTGCCGGAAATCTGCGGCCGGGTCTGCCCGCACGAGCAGCTTTGCCAGGGGTCTTGCGTGCTGAATAAGCACCACCAACCCGTCCTGACCGGGGCGCTGGAAGCCTTTGTGGTAGATTATGAACGCCAAAACCTGGGGTATGTCATCCCGGTGGGCGCGCCGAGTGGCAAAAAAGTCGCCATTGTCGGTGCCGGCCCTGCCGGTCTGGCCTGCGCCGAGCAGTTGATTCAAAAAGGCCACCAGGTGACCATCTTTGATGCCAAACCTGCACCGGGCGGCTTGCTCGTTTACGGCATCCCCAACTTCAAGCTCCCCAAGAAAGTCTGGTTCGAAAAATGGGACGAATTCGAACGCGCCGGCGTCAAATTCGTTCCCAATACTTACATTGGCAAAGACAAAACCATTGACGATCTCTTCGCCGAAGGCTTTGATGCGGTCTTCCTCGGCGTTGGCTCCGAAGTGGACGCCAAAATGGAAGACACCCCCGGCACCGACCTGCCCGGTGTGTATGAAGCTACCGATTTCCTCATTCGTGCCAATGTGGACCCCGATCTGCTCCCGCCCGACAAGCGTCAACCGCTGCAAATTGGCAAGCGCGTAGTGGTCATCGGCGGCGGCGACACCGCTTCGGACTGTTTACGCACCGCGCTGCGCCTGGGCGCAGAGGAAGTCACCTGTCTCTATCGCCGCACCGAAAGCGAAATGCCCGGCGGTAAAAAAGACCGCAACATGGCCCGCGAAGAAGGCGCCAAATACCGCTTCCTCACCCAACCTGTCAAATTCATTGCCGGCGCCGATGGTCGTCTGGCCGCCGTCGAGTGCATCGAAATGAAATTGGGCGAACCGGATGCCAAAGGCCGCCGCAAACCCGTGCCGGTAGAAGGCTCTAACTTCAGCATCGCCTGCGATACCGCCATCCTGGCCATCGGCTACTGGCCCGATCCCACGATCGGCGAAACGACCCCCGGCCTGGAAACCCACAATTGGGGTCTGATCAAAATCGTCGATCGCGAAACCGGCAAAACCACTCGCGAAGGCGTCTTCGCCGGCGGCGATTGTGTCACCGGCCCCGATTTGGTGGTAACCGCCATGGTCGCCGGGCGCAAAGCTGCCAAAGCCATTGACGAATACCTGCGTTCCAAGAAATAATTTCCTCCCTGTGAGGGCAGGGTGTCCCCTGGGACGGGCAGTTCGCCCGTCCCTTTTTGTTATAATCTTCCTTATGCTTCATCGCCTTTCACAAGCACTCAACTGGCTCTTGCTCGTTCTCCTCTTGAGTTCGGTGTTGAGCGGCAGCAATCCTGCCAGCAGCGACCCCGTCGAACGTATCCGCGCCTTCACGCGTTCAATTGAGTTTGATTATACGCAGTGGATGTTAAAGGCCATCGGCATCAAATTTCAACAGGGTAGCCTCAATTTACCCGCCCCCCTGGGGCATGAGGCACGCAAACAAATCGTCAGCGAATATTTGCGCCTCACCCAGCAAATTCTGGAAGGTGAAAATTTACTCACCCAGCTCTACGCCGACCCCTCCGTGAGCGACAAAGAGCAGGCCAGTGCCACCTTGCGTGCCAGCCTGAACGCCCTGTACCAGCGCCAGGAACAGTTAGCACCGCTCAGTGAAGCCATTTTGCAAGACCAGGTCACCCAGACCCTGGCGGAAGCTGGCCTGACAACCGGCGGCGAACCTATCCCGCCTGTGCTCTACCACGCCACCGCCGTCCCGATGGCCCTGGTCGTCTCGCCACGCGACCGCATCGAGCAAACCGCCAACATCTCCCTGCTCCCTGATCTCAGCCTGGAGAAACAAATTCAGCTCGAAGATCAAGTGGCCAGCACCCTGGATGTCTCCACCCTGGTGGTGCCCATTGGCGGCGTGGGCGTTTACCCCACCATGATTATGCGCACAACCGACCTGGCCTGGCTGCTCAACACGATCGCCCACGAATGGACGCACAACTACCTGACCTTGCATCCGTTGGGCGTTTTATACGATCACACCCCCGAATTGCGGACCATGAACGAGACCACCGCCTCGATCGTCGGCAACGAAATTGGCGAGCTGACCCTGAAGCGCTTCTACCCTGAACTGGCAAGCGGATCGCCGCGCCCCTTTGGCCTGATCTCCTCCCCCCTCGATCACCCCGACCCCGGCAGCCTGCCGCGGCCACCCTTCGATTTTCGTGCTGAGATGCACACGACCCGCGTCACCGTGGATGCCCTGCTGGCCGAAGGGAAGATCGCCGAAGCCGAGGCCTACATGGAACAACGTCGCCAATTGTTCCTGCAACACGGCTATCTGATTCGCAAACTCAACCAGGCCTATTTTGCCTTTTACGGCGCCTATGCCGATGTCCCCGGCGGCGCGGCTGGTGAAGACCCGGTCGGCCCGGCCGTGCGCGCTTTGCGCGCCCAGAGCCGCTCCCTGAAAGAATTCGTCCAGCGCATTGCCTGGATGACCAGTTTTGAGCAATTGCAAGAGGCCGTGCAAAATTCGGCGCACACAGCCACAAAGTAAATCCGGTTTGCCCTCATCTCCCGCAAGATATTTTCTTCACACCCAAAGGACATCTATGAGAACCCGCTTTTTGCTTTTCCTGCTGGCCGCAACGACCCTGGGCTTGAGTGCCTGCTCAGCCGGTGTTCCGGTCACCGTTACCGAAACCCCAACCGCAACCCTGGCCCCCGCCACGCTCCCATCCGCAACGGCAACGCCTGCCAGCAGCTGCTCGGTGGTCCATGCTGAGCCAACGCCGGTGAGCGAATCGCTCTTCCCGGCAGTAAGTGAAACCGATTTCACCCTCGGCCCGGCAGATGCGCCGGTGACCGTCATCGAATATTGTGATTTTCAGGCGCCCGGTTGCCGTCAGGTGGCTGCGGTGATGAGCCAGATCATCCACAACCGACCTGCCGATGTGCGCTTTGTCTTTCGTCCCTTGCCGCTGATCGGCGTGCTGGACAAATCCGAACAGGCGGTTAAGGCCGCGCTTGCCGCCGATGAGCAGGGAAAATTCTGGGAGATGTATGACTTGCTCTTCCAGGGATATGATTCCTGGGTCAATCTCACCCCAGAGCAATTCGATCTCTGGCTGAAGCAGCAGGCTATTTTGCGCCATCTTGACGGGAAGCGTTTCGAGGCGGCGTATCAGAGTCCGGAAACGGCGGACCGGCTCAAATCCGGGTATGAGGCGGCAAAGAAGATGGGAATCCCCTCGGTTCCGCTGGTTTTGATCAATGGAATCCCTCAGCCGGCTTATCTCCTCGACTATTCAAACCTGGACGATACGATTGCGCTCATCGCGCTGGGGAAACGTCAATTCACCGCCTGTCCGCCGTTCGTGATTGATCCGACCAAGCAGTATGTGGCCACGTTGCACACGGCAAAAGGCGATGTGGTGCTGCAGCTTTTCGCCGACAAGGCTCCCCTGGCGGTCAATTCGTTTGTCTTTCTGGCGCGGCAGGGTTGGTTCAATGACATCACGTTTCATCGCGTGATCCCCGGGTTTGTGGCTCAAACCGGTGACCCCAGCGGAACGGGGCGCGGCAACCCCGGCTATTTCTTCAAAAACGAGACCAGTCCCGATTTGAAGTTCGATCGCCCTGGGATGGTGGGCATGGCCAATTCTGGGCCAGATACCAACGGCAGTCAATTTTTTATTACGTTTGCCGCTGCGCCCCATCTCGATGGCGGCTATACGATTTTCGGGCAGGTGATTCGCGGCATGGAGGTATTGGAAAAGCTGACGCCGCGTGATCCTTCCAGTGGAATCGCCCTGCCGCCGGGGGATGCCCTGCTCAGCGTCGAAATCGAGGAGAAGTAAGATGGCTACTGCTCCCTTTGCCCAGGCTGGCGAACTGGCTCAACTGGTTGGTTTGCGCCATAAGTACTTTATCTTGACCCTGACCCCCGGCGCTGAATTTCAGACCCATCGCGGGGTGATTAAACACGATGACCTGATTGGAAAGCCCTGGGGTTCACAGGTTTTCAGCCATCTCGGCGCGCCGTTCTTTTTGCTGCAACCCTCGCTGGCCGATTTGCTCATTGCCCTGCCGCGCACCACACAAATCCTGTATCCGAAGGATATTGGCTTCATCCTGGTCACGATGGGGGTTGGGCCAGGGCAAAAGGTGCTGGAGGCCGGTACCGGCTCCGGCTCGATGACGACCGCCCTGGCCTACGCGGTGGGGCCACAGGGGAAGGTTGTCTCGTATGAAGCGCGGCCGGAAATGCAAAACCTGGCGCGCAAAAACCTGGACCGCTTCGGGCTGGCCAGCCGCGTGGACTTCAAGTTGCGCGATATTGCCCAGGGTTTCGATGAGAGCGATGCCGATTCGTTCTTCCTGGATGTGCCCAATCCGTACGATTACATTCCCCAGGTACGCGCCGCGCTCAAGCCGGGTGGCTTCTTCGCCAGCCTGGTGCCCACCTTCAATCAAGTCGAACTCCTCCTGCACGCGCTGCGTCGCAATCGCTTCGCCTTTATCGAAGTGTGCGAGATTCTCTTGCGCTACTACAAACCAGAGCCAACTCGCCTGCGTCCCACCGACCGCATGGTGGCGCATACCGGCTTCTTGATCTTTGGCCGAAAAATCGAAATCAGCGACGATCAGCGCGCGCAGGAACTCCTCAAAGAGCAAAATCTGTCCGGCGAGGATGATTCAGGAAGTGACCGCCTGATCGGTGATCTCTAACGCCTTATCCAGCACGGCAAAGCCCTCGCGCAATTGTTCTTCGCTGATGATCAAGGGCGGGATGATCAGCACCGTGTGCCAGTGGGTGTACAAAAACAAGCCATGATCCAGGCAATACTTGCGCAGGGCAACCATCTCCGGGCTGGAACCATTCCAGGGCGCCATTGGCTCCCTGGTTTTTCTATTTTTGACCAGTTCAACGATACCGAACAGCCCAATCGAGCGGACTTCACCCACCGAGGGATGAGCCTCCCCCAAATCGCTCAACAGGCGCTTCAACACCGGACCCATGGCGGCCGCGTGCTCGACGATGCGATCCTCCCGCATGACCTGGATATTGGCTACCGCCGCGGCCAGCGAAACCGGGTGGGAGGTGTACGTCAGCCCGCTCTCATAGACGCGCTCATTGAACGCCGCGGCGATTTCCGGCTTCATGGCCACCGCCCCAAGGGGCGCATAGGCGGAGGTCAACCCTTTGGCCATAGTAATCATATCGGGTACCACATCCCAGTGTTCCACGGCAAACCACTTTCCGGTGCGCCCAAAGCCGCTCATCACTTCGTCGGCGATCATGACAATGCCATATTTATCACACAAGGCACGCACTCCCTGCATATATCCCTGCGGCGGAATGATGATGCCATTGGTGCCAGTGACCGATTCCATCAAAATCGCCGCGATCGTTTCCGGCCCCTCGTATTGGATGATCTCCTCAAGATGATTGAGATAATCCTGAGCAAACTCTTCTTCGGAAATATCCGGATTCGTGCGATGGAACGTAGAGCGATAGCGATAAGGGTCGAGAAAATGCACGACCCCAGGCATCACGCCTGGCTCCCACGCCACCCGGCGCGGGTCACCGGTAGCCGCCATCGCCCCGGCAGTAGCCCCATGGTAGGAGCGGTAACGGGTCAGGATCTTGAAGCGCCCCGTGTACCCGCGCGCCAGTTTGATCGCGTTCTCGTTGGCATCCGCCCCACCCAGGGTGAATAGAATTTTGCTCAGCGCCTGATGGGGGGTCACTTCGGCCACCATCTTGCTGGCCAGGGCGCGGATTTTGGTCGTCATCCCTGGGGCAGCATAAGGCAGTTCGGCTACCTGCTCTTGCATGGCGCGAATGACCCGCTCGTCCCCATGACCAATGTTGACGCACATGGTCATGGAATTGAAATCCAGGTAACGTTTCCCCTCCACATCCCAAAAATACACCCCCCTGGCGCGCTTGACCGGAATGGGGCTGACTTTGGCCTGGGCCGACCAGGTCCAGAAAACATGTTCTTTCGAAAGAGGCAAAATCTCGGAATCGGGCAAGTTGAACATAGCAAACCTCGAAAGTGAATTGACTGAATCGTATCACAAAAGCGGCCCTGGCTGAGGAAACCCGCCTTTTGTTATAATCGCCCTCCCATGAGGCTCTATGATGCAAGATTCCTTCTCCTATCGCCGAATCGTCGTCGTCGGCACCACCAGCTCAGGAAAATCCACCCTGGCGAAGAAACTGGCCGAACGACTACAGCTGAATTTCATCGAATTGGATGCGCTTCACTGGGAAGCCAACTGGCAAGAAGCCGCCGATGAAGTCTTCCGTGCCCGCGTGGAGCGCGCCGTCCAAAGTCCGGGCTGGGTTGTCGCCGGGAATTATCATATCGTGCGCGACCTGATCTGGCCGCGCGCCGAAGCCATCATCTGGCTGGATTATCCCTTGCCCATCATCTTCTGGCGGCTAACCACCCGCACCCTGCGCCGCGCCCTGCTCCAGGAAGAACTATGGAATGGCAACCGCGAAAAATTTTGGTGGCACCTGAAAATCTGGTCTGACGAATCGCTCTATCACTGGCTGCTCAAAACCTATTGGCGGCGCAAACGCGAATTTCCCTTGCTCTTTCAGCTCCCCGAACATCAACACCTGCACATCCTGCACTTCAAATCCCCCCGCCAGACCGAAAAATGGCTGGCCAACCTGGGATAGACCTGTTACTCTTCCTGTTGCAAAAAACGGATTAACCAGGGAATCACCAGACGCAAAACAACCACCAGGGATACCAGCACAAAAGCAACGGCCGTCTCGAACGCCCAATGCAGCGGCCTCAGCGCCAGCAAGCCCGCTCCCACCAGCCCCAAAGCACCCACCACAACAACGCGCCCCAGGTGATAGCGCTGCAACAAACGCAAATCCTCGTTGGGATCAGCCCGCCGCAAACGGCCGCGGAACATACTGAGATCCCAGCCAAGCACTGCGCCCAAAGCCCCCAAAAACATCAAAGATACGGGCAAACCGCGCCAAATGC
>DAOUAN010000064.1:0-4568 GCA_034433385.1 Anaerolineales bacterium
CACTGTCCCCACGCATGTGGGGATGAACCTTTGCCAGCGGGTCGTCGGCAGGGAGGGGCGAAACTGTCCCCACGCATGTGGGGATGAACCAATTGCGCCACTGTCTCAACTCAAACCATTGTGCACTGTCCCCACGCATGTGGGGATGAAGCCGTCACCCCGTCAATCGGATCCTGCAGCGCCGCACTGTCCCCACGCATGTGGGGATGAACCTCCTGCAACAACTTTTGGCAATGCGTTTGCTGCACTGTCCCCACGCATGTGGGGATGAACCGCCATGGTTGCGTGAGGTGCAAGTGCTATGCAAAACTGTCCCCACGCATGTGGGGATGAACCGTAGTATCCCATTAGCACAGGCCGCATGACCCAACTGTCCCCACGCATGTGGGGATGAACCGACATCCTGCTGGGCTGGGTAGGCTGGCACCTCTATGTGGGCCGCTCCCCCCACGGGGAGCGTGGATTGAAACGCCCTTGGACGGCAAACCGCAGACGGCGAACGGTGGAGTCGTCCCCCCATGGGTAGCATAGATTGAAATCCATCAAATGGCAGACTGCAGACGGTAGATGGCATCGCTCCTCCCATAGGGATCCTGGAGCGAAACCCATAGTAGTCCGCCGTCTGCAGCCTATTGTCTGAGCCATCTCCACCGGAAGCGTGGATTTGCTCAGAAAAGCCTACGTCGAGAAAAGCGAGATCACAGCACTTTCAAGGGAGTGAGCAAGTTTCCCAGTTCCTGATTGGCTTTTTTGACCGTTTCCTCCGAGCCGAGGACAACTATCTCTCCCTGGCGGGCGAGCTCGGCGAGCACTTCGGCCAGTTCTTTGAAGTGCTTTTCGCTGGTGCTCAGCACTTCATCGCGCACACGCTGGCGGTGTTCATCGCTGATGCCGCTCAGGTAGCGTACCAGTGCCGACCAGCCTTTGGCATCAGGGAGCTGGTAGGCGTCGAGGTCGCCGATGGTGCCGATGATAGCTTTGACGCGCTCTTCTTCGGGTAGCTCCAGCTGACGCAGAAAATCGGCTGTGCCATCGTAGCTTTTCAGGGTCTGGACCAGGTTAGGGTCACGGTAGGAGAGGTAAGTCCACACACCGGAGTTGGGGTCAAAGCCGGCAAAGCCGCCGTAGGCGCCTCCCTGGACGCGCACTTTTTCCCACAGGTAGGTGGTTCCCAGGTAGTTGTTAATGACGTGGATCGAGCCGTGGTAGCGATAGCCCAGCTCGTACAGATTGGCGCCCTTGCCCACAAAGTTGACCTGCGATGGGGCGAGCAGCGCTTCAGACCCGACGGCTGGTGGAGTGAGCGCGGAAGTTGTTTCATTTGCCGGATGATCGGGGATAGCGGCAACAAATTCGCTGAGGGGGGCGAGCAGGGTGGGGATGGAGGCCGGGTCGAGGGTGAGATTCAAGATCAGCGCAGAGCGGCGGATCACCTGTTGGCGAAGGTCTTCCAGGGTTTGTAAGACGCCCTGCCAGTCCTGGTCGATGCGCTGGAGCAGGTCGCGCAGGAAGAACAGGTAACTCACGCCACCGGTCTGTTCGCCGACGCGGTCGGCGGCGGTGAAGCGAGCGCGCAAACGGCGGTTGACGACCATGTGACCGCTGGGAATCAGGCCGGATTCCATCCCCGCTTTTTCTTCTAGAAGGATCTGCTTGAAGCGTTCGCGATCGTCAAAGCGAGCCGTCAGCAGCACGTCGCGTAGAATGGCGAGCAGGTCGTTCGCCTGAGATAGCAAGGCCTTGCCGCGTAAGAAGAACCAGGTTGTCGGCCGATTTTCGTTGAAGACGGTGTTGAGCATCAACGTTGAACCGATGCCGCCGGTTTTCTGCCCGATGCGCTGAATCAGGCGGACGTAATCCTGAGATTGGGTCCCCATTTGCAACAGCAGGCGGCCGAAGAAACCCAAATAGGGGAGGCGATCGGCGGGTACATTGACCAGGTCAAAACCGAGGTCGAAATACAAAATGCCGTTGGTGGCCAGGGGATGGGTGAGCAGGCGCACACCGTTCAGGTCGTGGAATTCGGTGGGGATGGTCTTGATCTTCGGCTCGAGGTCGCTCAACTTGAGCGAGGGAATGGTTGCCAGGGCTTCGGGGCTGTCGGGCGTCTCCTGGAAGCGTTTGAGCTCAGCGGCTTCGGCGATGATGCGCTCCAGATCGGCCTGGCTGAGCGTTTCTTTGACCTTTGCCAGGCGCTCGGCTTCAGCCTGTTCGCGACGTTTACCTTCTTCAGGATCGGGCAGCAGGTGGACGGTGGCGCGATGCGAGTTTTCGAGCAAGTGCTGGCGGATGAGGCCCTCGAAGTATTTTTCGCCGCGCGCCAGGCGTTCTTTGATCTCGTTCAGGCGTTGCTCAAAGGCGAGGGCCTCAAAAGGATCGCCATCGTAAAGCCAGGTGGAGAGGGCGGTGAGCATCAGGTAGAGGCCGCGCGGAAACCGACCGGTGTTTTGTTCGCGCAGACGAAATTCGATGGTGTTGAGCGAGGCGGCGATGGTCTCCGGGTCTATGCCTTCGTTGGCCAGTTTGCGCAGCGTCTCCAGGATGAGCGATTCGACCTGGTCGAGATGAGATGGGTCCACGCCTTGCATGCCGACCGAGTAAAACATCTGACGCAGTCCGTCTTCCAGGCCAACGCCGATGACATCTTCCCCCAGGCCAGAATCGATCAGGGCTTTGCGCAGCGGAGAGGCCGGGGTGCCGGTCAGGATATGGGCGAGGATGCTCAGGCCCAGGGTCTCAGGGTGACCGGATTCGGGCAGCAGCCAGTTCACAGTCAGGTAAGCTTTGGCCTGGGGGTTGTCGCCGGAATCGTAGTGGTAGGTCAGTTTGCGCGGGGCGTCCCAGCGGGGCTGGAGCGGGATTTCGGAGCGGACTTCGCGCCGCTCAAAGTCGTTGAGCCACTGATCGAGGTAGGCCAGGCGTTTTTCTTCGGGATCATCGCCGTAGAACCAGAACAAGGCGTTGGAGGGGTGATAGTAGGTTTCATGGAAGGCTTTGAATTCGGCGTAGGTGAGGGTGGGGATCACTTGCGGGTCACCACCGGAATCCAGGCCGTAGGGAGTATCGGGGAAGAGCGAGCGTTGACTGTATTCGTATTCGATCATCATATCGGGCGAGGAATAGTTGCCCTTCATTTCATTGAAGACGACGCCTTTGTAGGTCAGGGGAGCGGCGGGGTTTTCAATTTCGTAGTGCCAGCCTTCCTGTTTGAGGGTGCGCTCTGGCAAGAGGGGGTAGAAGACTGCATCCAGATAAACATCAATCAGGTTGTAGAGGTCTTGCAAGTTGGTGCTGGCGACGGGATAGCAGGTCTTGTCGGGGTAGGTCATGGCGTTGAGGAAGGTGTTGAGCGAGCCTTTGGCCAGTTCGATGAACGGTTCTTTAACCGGATATTTGCGTGAGCCGCACAACACGGAATGTTCCATGATGTGAGCGATTCCGTTGGAGGTTGCCGGCGGGGTGCGGAAGGTAACGCCGAAGACTTTGTTTTCGTCTTCGGTTAGCACGGAGAGCAGGCGGGCGCCAGTTTTTTCGTGGGTGTAGAGGCGCACGGTGGCGTTGATTTCAGGGATGTGTTGTTCGCGTTGCAGGGTGAAGGACATGAGAGGCTCCAGGGAGTTTAGATTGGTGATTGCAGATTTGCGATTTTAGATTGCGATGGTTTCGGCGCAGCGGCGGGCCAGGATGGGGGCAATTTCACGGCGGTATTCGGCGCTGGCGAATTCATCGCTGGCGTCGTAGGCAGCGTTGCGGGCCGCGGTTAGCAGGTCGTCGTGGGCGGTGCCATCCATGGCGAGGGTGGGTTGTTGCCCCCAGCCACCCAGCACCAGGCGCGTGCGACCAGAGGGCCAGCGTGCCAGGGCAGCGCTGAGCAGGGGTTTGTCGGCGGGGGTGCGGGCAACGTATTCAAATGCCAGGCGGGTATTCAAAGGAATGTCAATGCGGGTGATGATCTTTCCGCGCAGGATTTCGTGACGTAGCGGGAGCAAATCGCCCAGGTTGATGGTGGTGGTGGTTTCGCCCGCGAGGGAAAGGCGTGCATCCAGGGCCAGCATGATGGCGGCAAAGGGCGAGCGCCCGTCACAGGTGACCAGGGCGCCGGCAACAGTGCCCATGTTGCGCAGGTTGAGCGGTTCGTCCAGGCGCAGGGCGGTTTTAAGGGCTTCAGGGCAATGTTCGGATTCGAGGAGTTGTTGCAAGGTGACGGTGGCACCGATCTCAAGGAAGTTGCCCCGCGGGGTGAGGGTGTTCAGGCCGAGGGCTTGCAGGTCCACCACTTGAACGGAACCCGCTTCGGGTCGGGAAAGATGCGTGCCGCCGCCCAGGGGAACGGTATCCGGCTGGGAGAGCAGGGTCAGCGCTTCTTGAAGGGTCTCAGGTCGCAGGTAGTTGGTGATCATCAGGGACTCCGTGGGGGAAGCAGTTGTTTGTCATAATTCTATCATCACCTGAGGGAGGCAACAAAAAACAGGCAGCCAATTCGAAAGTGGCTGCCTGTTCGGGGAGGAGTGGGATCAGGGCGAGTAGAAAGGTGCAAGGAGCAAAAGTTGCCAGTCAAATGGGGGTTG
>DAOUAN010000065.1:0-119492 GCA_034433385.1 Anaerolineales bacterium
ACTCGACCATGCGTTGAATTTTAATCAAACTTCCGAAGTCTTTGGAGACTTCGGAAGTTTGTGTTGGCGGTTTTGTTCAGGGATTTAATTTTTCACGGCGGGGCGCTGAACCGGTGGCCGGGCGCTCATTCCAACCGGGTGGTAGGTTGGTTCGGGGCGCATGGCAGGAGCTGGCCGGGGGAGGGGTTGCGGTTGGTTTAGCGGTAACCGGCTTGCGGTCTGGGGTTGAGGCGAGGGGCGAACAGATGGGCGGGGAGCGGGTTGATCTTCGGCCAGGGTGAAGAGGCGTTCACCGGCCACAGAGAAGGTCCCAATGATCAAGATGCGAATCAGCCAGACCATAAGGGCTACGAAGACGGGGACGGCTTTGGTGAGTGTCTGTTGACCGAGCAGGATGCTGCCGGCAGCGTTGTGGTTGACGATGGCTACAGAGACGCCCCACCAGGTGAGCGTGGCGTTCATGCCGGCGGCCAGGAGCCAGGCGCCGAAGAGGTACCAGATTTCGATGGGTTCGTCGCGCCCTTGTTCGGGGGTGAAAATGCGGGCAATGCCAGCAAAGTCAATGCCGCAGAAGGCAATGGCCAGGATGGTGGACCAGCGAATACCGGCAAATTTCAGGTCACCGAGTAAGTCGTGCAGGGCAAAGGATGTGGTGGAGTAGTTGAAGACCTCAAACGCCAGCAGGGCACTGAGGAGGATGCTGCCAAAGATTGCCCCGCGCCGCAAGGCTGTGCCGCGCAGGAGGGGGAGTAGCTGGAGGGAGGAAGTGCGGTTCATGGGAATTCTCCTTTCAGGAACCGAATGGAAAACGTAAGTGCCATAAATATAGAACATTTGTTCTAATATGTCAAGAGGGGGAATTTTAAATTTTTGGATGAAAAAGCCCTCGAGGGCGGGGGACCTCGAGGGCCTTTTGGGGCTATTTCAACATGGGAATTTTGATTCCGTGTTTTTTGGCGGTTTCGATGGCAAGTTCGTAACCGGCGTCGGCGTGACGGACAACGCCCATGCCGGGGTCGGTCGTGAGCACGCGTTCGAGGCGTTTGGCGGCTTCGGGTGTGCCATCCGCGACGATGACCTGTCCGGCGTGTTGACTGTAGCCAATCCCTACGCCGCCCCCGTGATGGAAGGAAACCCAGGTCGCTCCGCCCACGGCGTTGATCAGGGCGTTGAGGATGGGCCAGTCTGAAACGGCATCGGTGCCGTCTTTCATGCCCTCGGTCTCGCGGTTGGGGGAGGCCACTGAGCCGGAATCCAGGTGATCGCGGCCGATCACAATGGGGGCTTTGACTTCGCCTTTGGCTACCATCTCGTTGAAGCGCAGGCCGGCTTTGACGCGTTCGCCGTAGCCTAGCCAGCAGATGCGTGCCGGCAGGCCCTGGAAGTGGACTTTTTCGCGTGCCATGGTCAGCCAGCGGCGCAGATGTTCGTTTTCCGGGAAGAGTTCCATCACGGCGCGATCGGTGGCGTAGATGTCTTCGGGGTCGCCGGAGAGTGCCACCCAGCGGAAGGGACCTTTGCCTTCGCAAAAGAGGGGGCGAATGTAGGCGGGCACAAAGCCGGGAAACTCAAAAGCATCGCTTACTCCCCAATCGTAGGCGCGTTGACGGATGTTGTTGCCGTAATCGAACACTTCGGCGCCTTTGTGTTTGAATTCCAGCATGGCCTGGACGTGTTTGGCCATGGAGGCCATGCTCATTTCCTCGTACTTTTTGGGGTTGGTTTTGCGCAGTTCTTCGGCGGCAACCGGTGAAAGGCCGGAGGGGACGTAGGAAAGAACGTCGTGGGCCGGGGTTTGATCGGTGACCACATCGGGGGTTACGCCACGCATCGCCAGCTCGGTGTACACATCGGCGGCGTTGCCGATCAGGCCGATCGAGAGAGGTTCCTGGCGATCTACATATTCTTCGACCAGGGTCATGGCCTCCTCCAATGTGTCCACCACTCGATCGACATAGCCGGTATCCAGGCGACGTTTGGCGCGAGCGGGATCTACCTCGACGATCAGGCCGACGCCTTCGTTCATGGTAATGGCGAGGGGTTGTGCACCGCCCATTCCGCCCAGCCCGGCGGTGAGGGCGAATTTGCCCTTGAGCGATCCCCAGCCTTTCAGGCGGGCGAGCGCGCCGAAGGTCTCATAGGTGCCTTGTAAGATGCCCTGCGTGCCGATGTAAATCCAGGAACCGGCGGTCATCTGGCCATACATGATCAGTCCCTTTGCCGCCAGTTCATCGAAATGTTGCTGAGTTGCCCAGTGAGGCACCAGGTTCGAGTTGGCGATGAGGACGCGCGGCGCATCGGGATGGGTTTTGAAGATGGCTACCGGCTTGCCAGATTGCACCAGCAGCGTTTCATCTTCTTCGAGATTTTTCAGCGATTCGAGGATGGCGTCGAAGGCTTCCCACGAACGGGCGGCCTGACCGCGGCCACCATAAACGACCAGGTCTTGCGGGCGTTCAGCCACTTCCGGGTCCAGGTTGTTTTGAATCATGCGATAAGCGGCTTCAATCAGCCAATTTTTACAAGTCAATTGTGTGCCGCGCGGGGCGCGAACGATACGAGAGGTGCTCATAAATGGCTCCTTGTGGAATGAAAATAGCCTCCCGGTAATTATACGCCGGGAGGCTATTCTATCAGGTCACAATCAACAGGCAGAGCCGCTTTGTTCCAGTAGCTGGGCGAAGTTCGTTCCTTTCAGGCGGGCGATCAATTCTTTTTGGGCCTCACACCACACCGGACGCAAGGGACATTCCTCACTAAAGGAGCAGGTTCCATTCTCGCCCACGCACTCGTTCAATTGGATGGGGCCATCAATCGCTTCAATGACTTCCAGTAAGGTAATATCTTTTGGGTCACGAGCCAATGTCACGCCACCGCGAGCGCCACGCGAAGTGTGCAACAGACCAGCAATGGACAGCTGGGAGATAATCTTTGCTAAAAACGACGGTGGAATGCGCTGCTCTTGCGCTACCTGGCTGGTAGCTGCGCGTTGCTCATTGCCCAGGCGGGCCAGGTACAACACAGCACGGACAGCGTAATCGGCTTGGCGGGTAATTTGCATGTTCGTTGTCCTCGCAATCTGATAATCTTTATCAGTTATAACGATTTTATTGTGCAATCAGTTACAAGGCAAGTGATAGAGGTCATGGAGAAAATATGACCTTTTACTCCGATTATGCCCGCCAGCGCGTCCCGAGGCTAATGTGTCAGGGTCAGGTTGCCAGCGCCCATCTTGATCACAAACGTCAGTGTCGGGCTGCTGCCTTCCTGAACATAGCGATTGCCCTCTTGCCTCCAGCCTGGCCCGGCGTTGATATTGGTCAGGCCGCTTTCCACGCTGACAATGGTATGAAGTCCCTCGGGAATGATCAGGGTGATGTTGCTCAAACCGCTCTCGATGGTCACCGTGCCGTCGCGTTGCAATTGCCCATCGAAACCCAGCGTATAGGCGCCGGCTCCGCTTTTGAAGGCAAAGGTACTGAAATTGGCATTGGCCAGCCCGCGCAACACCACATTCGAAGCCCCGGTCTCATAGCGGAACAGCGACATCTCGGCCTGATTCGGAGCAGAAAAATTCAAAGCCACCGTGGCTGCTCCATCCTGGATGGTCAGCCGGGTCAATGCCAGGCCGCCAAACTCATATTGTGCCTTGTAGGCGCCAGCCGCAATGCTCAATTCCATGGGTAGGGGGGCCAGTTTCAAATCCCACTCATTCTTGATAGCACCCGGGTTGGGGATCACCTTGAAATCGTATTCTCCCTGTTGGAGCAATACCTCGTTGCCCTGCACAGAAATCTGCGGTTTCAAGGCTGGAATGTTGTATGTCGCTGTGCCGGTGATGAGATGATCGGCTTCGCCGGAGGAGATGTTTAACGTGCCGGCCCCAAATTCCAGGCGCACCCGCTTCTCGTCGGACGTTGAGGCGGGTACCGCTATCTGATCGGTTATCTCTGCCCCTGGCGTTGCCGCGCGCCGCATCCCAACCGGAAAACCGCAGGCTATCGTGGCCAACACAAGGATGAAAATGATTAAAACCATTTTGTGTCGCATCAGGCTACTCCTTATCATTTTTCGGTGTTGGCGCGCCCGGAAGCTAAAGCTTCGGGCTACGCCCGCCAGGTCGGCCTGCGCCGAGACCGTGCGCCCGGAAGCTAAAGCTTCGGGCTACGCCTGCCAGGTCGGCCTGCGCCGACCGCGCTGAATTCGGCAGGCAGTTTCAGGCTTTGGCGAAAGTCGCTGTCAAAATATTTGCAAGCAAGTTCATCTTCATACTGATGTACGAAGAAGGGGGCCTGGGGTTGTTTTTTAGAAGAAGCCCTGCTCTGAAGGGACCGCTGAAGTCGGCAATATCACCCCCTCTGCCGGGTAAAGCCCGTTGCTACGCACAAACGCGAGGGATCAAGCTAGCTTGCGCCCTTTGGGTGTTTCGGCGGGCAGCAAGGCAAATTCCAGGGCTTGCTGAAGCGAGCGGGCCTGTAAAATTTCCAGGTCGGGCGGCCAGTCGTTGGTCTGCACCGAGCGAATGGCCTTGGGCACGATGGCGGCCTTGAAGCCCAGTTTGGCGGCCTCGCGCAGCCGGGTTTGCATTTGACCGGGCATGCGCAATTCGCCGGCCAGGCCAATTTCCCCGATCAGTACCGCATCGGCGCGTACCGGCGTATCGCGCCAGGAGGAGGCGATTGCCGCGGCGATCGCCAGGTCGGCGGCCGGCTCATCAATTTGAATCCCACCGACTACATTGACAAATACATCTTGTTCACTGAGCTTGAAGCCCACGCGGCGGGTAAGGACGGCGATGATCAACAACAGGCGGTTGAAATCCACGCCGTTGGGGGTGCGGCGGGCGTTGCCAAATTGGGTGGGGGAGGTCAGGCCCTGGATTTCAACCAGGATGGGCCGCGTCCCCTCCATGGTCACGGCAATGGACGAACCGGGGGCATGGATCATCCGCTCGGCCAGGAAAGCCTCCGAGGGGTTCGTCACCTCCACCAGGCCGTGTTCGCCCATCTCAAAGACGCCCACCTCCGATGTTGCCCCAAAGCGATTTTTGACGGAGCGCAGCAGGCGATAGGCCTGGAAGCGATCTCCCTCCAGGTACAACACCGTGTCTACGATGTGTTCGAGCACGCGCGGCCCAGCGATGGCGCCCTCTTTGGTCACATGGCCGATGAGGAAGACGGTGATTCCACTGGATTTGGCCAGTTCACGTAATTGAGAGGCGCACTCGCGCACCTGCGAGACTGAGCCGGCCGATGAATCCAGTTCGCTGAGATAGACGGTTTGGATGGAGTCCACGATCAGCAGGTCTGGTTTGACTTCGTTGACGTGATTGAGGATGACTTCCAGGTTGGTTTCGGTGACCAGCAGCAGGCCGGATGGTAGTTCTTTTGGGTGGCCGCTAAGCAGACGGCTAGCGCGCATTTTGATTTGTCGTTCTGATTCCTCGCCTGAGACGTACAGGACGCGCTGTTGTGATGCCATTTCCATGGCCATTTGGAGCATGAGGGTAGATTTGCCAATGCCCGGATCCCCGCCGATGAGGACGATGGAGCCGGGCACGATTCCGCCGCCCAGGACGCGGGCAAATTCGACCATCGGCAGGCGGATTCGTTCCTCCGCCTCGCCGCTGATTTCGCCAATGGGGCGCGGCTGCGAGCGCCCGGTGAGGCCGCGCACCGCCGAGGGCTTGCTGACCGGTTCCTCGTGGATGATTTCTTCCACCATGCTGTTGAACGCGCCGCATTGAGGGCATTTCCCCATATAGGTGGCGGCCACGCGGCCGCATTGTTGACAGACGTAGCGGGTGTGTGATTTTGCCATAGGGCCTCTATCCGTTACAGTTTCCGACATCAGGTGTCGGCTTTCTCAGTATAACTGAAATTTTGTTCTGCTTCGAGCCGATCTGGTGTTGAGGATAGTTCTTTGCTGCTGGCTCAACGGCTACTTTGGGCTGTCTCGGGAAAAGGAGAGAATTTAGCCGAATTTTTGTGCAACGGACGGACAAAGCATGAAAAACGACCTCCGTGAAGAGATTGGGTCAACACGTTGCTGTATCACGGCGAGGCGGCCAGAAAGGCCGCCGACTGCGCCGCGTGCCAGCCCTCCGCATGAGCGCGGAGATTGCTTCGCCGCCTTCAGCGGCTCGCAATGACAGCAAAAAAACAGGTTTCTTATGCTTGCAACAACGCATTTTGCACGTACCCTCTTCACGGCCACCCCCACCCCTGCCCCTTCCCCGCAAGGGGCATGTGCCGGAAGTGTCGTCAGTCTGCGGGGAAGGGGGGGATGGGGTGTTTGAAGCACCAGGGAGGCAAGAGCAGGTCTACATCCCTCACGCTTCGCTCCCCCTTCGGGGACTTCGCAACTCCGCATCGAATGACACGAATACGGCAAATTTTCTTCGGGACATTCGTGAAAATTCGATGCAAAAGAGAATTGAGCCTTATTGCAGATAACGACTTATTCCGAACTCTACTTTCGAAGCGCTTTTCATTAAATCGCTCTTGATTGCACAAAAATCAGGTTAGAGCTGGCGAGGCTGTGAATTTTGCAAGGTTTCCTTGCTCGCCGTAGTGCTCAAGATGAGTATAATGCACATACCAGTGGGTCATTTCAAAGCAAAAGCGACCCTACCCTTTTACGGAGAAAACATGCAGGTACACTCTCGGCAAGGTGGAATGGCTGTCTTCATGGCCGTAGCGGTTGGGCAGATTATTTCGGTTACTGGTTCAGCCCTGACCGGTTTTGCGCTCGGCGTGTGGGTCTATCAACGGACGCAATCTACTACGCAATATGCGCTGATCTTGCTTTTCACGATGTTGCCCTCGATTTTGATTGCGCCCTTGAGCGGAGCGCTGGTGGATCGCTGGGATCGTCGTCTTACCATGATTTGGGCCGATAGTGGTGCGGCGATGTGCACGGTGCTCATGGCGATATTGATTTATTTTGAACGTTTGGAAATCTGGCACATTTACGTGATCATGGCGGTCAATTCCATTCTGCGTGGCCTGCAAACTCCGGCCTACCTGGCTTCGGTGAGCTTGCTGGTGCCAAAGGAGCAATTGGGCCGGGCTAACGGGGTTTTGCAGTTTGAGTCGGCTTCGACGTATTTGCTTTCGCCGCTGATGGCCGGCTGGTTGATGGAAAAAATCGGTGTGGCGGGGGTGATGGCGATTGATTTTGTCACTTTCCTGATTGCGGTCAGTATTGTGCTGGCAGTTCGTTTCCCACCTCCCCCAATTTCGGCGGAATCTACGGTTGAGCGCGGTTCGCTTTGGAAGGAGGCGAGCTACGGTTGGAAATACATTGCCAGCCGTCCTGGCCTGCTCGGTTTGATGCTGCTCTTTGCCCTGGGGAATTACGCTAATCTAATCACGGATACTGTCTTGCCGCCCATGCTGTTGGATCGAACAACGCCAGCGGTCCTGGGAGGTGTCCTTTCAGCGGGGGGGATGGGAATGCTGGCCGGCACGTTGCTGATGACTGCCTGGGCTGGCCCTAAACGGCGTATTTATGGCGTGTTGATTTTCAAGACGCTGGCCGGGTTGGCGATTATGTTGATTGGCATCTTTCAACCTATTCCCCTGGTTGCGCTGGCGGTCGTCCTTTATTACTTTCCTTTCCCTGTGGTCAACAGCTGCGATACGGCTATCTGGCAGAGCAAAGTCGCGCCTGCTGTGCAGGGGCGAGTCTTTTCGATCAAGCGGATGCTGGCTTATTCCATGATTCCATTGGCTTACCTGACTGCCGGCCCGCTCGCAGATCAGGTCTTCAAGCCGTTGTTCGCCGAGGGAGGGGTTCTGGAGGCTACTTTGGGAGGCATTTGGGGGGGCGGTGCAGGGCGTGGGGTAGGGTTTCTCATTTTCCTGATGGGGCTGTCTATCGTGGGGATGACTTTGCTGGCAGCGCTCAACCCCCGTGTTCGGAACATCGAGGAAGAGCTGCCAGACGCGATCTGAAAACAAAAAAGGCCGCAGCAAGAAACTGCGGCCTTTCTATTGTTGTACTCACCAACCTCGCATCGCATGGCACGAATGGGGCAAATAGGAAAATTTGCGGAAATTCGATGCCACAGAGAACTGAACCTTATGGCCGAGAAAGATTGATGATGATGTTGATTTAGGCCATAGGCGTTTCGGCGATTTCCTGGCGGGTGAGGATGATCTCGCCGTTCTCGTCCACATCTATGATGACGGTGGTGCCATGGGAAAATTCGCCGCTGAGGAGCCGGTCGGAGAGCGGATCTTCCACTTTCAGTTGGATGACTCGGCGCAGGGGGCGGGCGCCCATTTCGGGGTCGTAGCCCTGATCCGCCAGGGCGGAGAGCGCTGCCGGGGTAGCGGTAAGGGTCAATTCGTGTTCTTTCAGCCGTTCCGCCACTTTGTCAAGCTCCAGCGAAACAATCTTTTGGATGTCCTCTTTGTTCAGCGAGCGGAAAATGACCACGGCATCGAGACGGTTGAGGAATTCAGGGCGGAAGGCGCGGCGGAGCGATTCGTTGAGCTTCTTGCGCATTTCTTCGTAAGAGAGCTTCTCTTCGATGGCTTCATCGCGCTTGAGTTGGAAGCCCAGGCCGGTCTGTTTTTTGATCATCTCGGCGCCGATGTTGGAGGTCATGACGATGATGGCGTTGCGGAAGTCCACCTTGCGACCGCGGGCGTCGGAGAGATGCCCTTCTTCCATGATCTGGAGCAACATGTTGTGAACTTCAGGGTGGGCTTTTTCCACTTCATCGAAGACGACGATGGAGTAGGGGCGGCGACGGATCGCTTCAGTAAGTTGACCGGCGTCCTCGTAACCGACGTATCCGGGCGGCGCGCCCACCAGACGGCTGGCGGTGTGCCGCTCCATGAATTCGGACATGTCGAGTTGAATGGCGGCCTCTTCGCTGCCAAACAGGAATTTGGCCAGAGCCTTGGTCAATTCGGTTTTGCCTACGCCAGTGGGGCCGAGGAACATGAAGGAGCCAATCGGGCGGCGCGGATCTTTCAATCCGGCGCGTGCCCGGCGTACTGCCCGCGAGATGGCGACGATGGCATCATCTTGTCCGATGATGGATTTGCGCAGCTCATCTTCCATTTTGAGCAGGCGCTGGCTTTCTTCTTCGGCCAGCTGCATCACTGGCACTCCCGTCCACATCGAGACGACCTCGGCAATGTCTTCAGCGGAGACGACCGGGCTGTTGGCGCGATCCCAGCCAGAGCGCAGGCGTTCCAGCTTCTCTTGAATTTCAATTTCGCGCTCTTCCCATTCGCGCACTTCTTCGGGGTTGCCCTCTTCCAGGGCCAGGGCGCGGTTTTGGCGGGCCTGCCGCAGCTGACTGAACAGGTCTTTGGCCATTTGGGCCGCTGGCGATTTGTACATGCGCACTCGTGAGGAGGATTCGTCAATCAGGTCAATGGCCTTGTCGGGGAGGAAGCGCTCGGTGACGTAGCGGGAGGAAAGGTGGGCAGCGGCCTCCAGGGCTTCATCAGAGATGATCAGATGATGATGTTCTTCGTAGGCGCTGCGGATGCCTTTCAGGATTTCGATGGTCTCCTCTTCGGTGGGCTCATCCACGATGATGGGTTGGAAGCGACGCTCGAGGGCGGCATCGGATTCGATGTATTTGCGATACTCATCCAATGTGGTTGCACCGATGACTTGCAATTCGCCGCGCGAGAGGGCCGGTTTGAGAATGTTGGCGGCATCCACCGAAGAGCCAGCCGCACCAGCGCCGACCAGCATGTGGACTTCGTCAATGAACAAAATGGCGCCCGATTGTTTCAGTTCGTCAATCACGCGCTTGAGACGCTCTTCAAATTGACCGCGATACATGGTGCCAGCCACCAGGGAACCCACGTCAAGCTGGAGCACGCGCTTGTTCAGCAAGGGTGCCGGAACATCGCCTTCGACGATGCGTTGGGCCAGTCCTTCCACGATGGCGGTTTTGCCTACGCCGGGTTCGCCGATGAGCGCGGGGTTGTTCTTGGTGCGGCGCGCCAGAATTTGAATAACGCGCTCAATTTCCATTTGCCGGCCGATCACCGGGTCGAGTTTCTTTTCTTCGGCCAGGGCGGTCAGGTCGGTGGCGAGCTGATCCACCAGGGGGGTCTTGCTGGCGGCCGCGTTGCGCTGCGCCCCGGCGCCCGCGGTTGCCGGTGCAGGGGTGGAGGCCGATTCGTTCAAGACGCGTCGCGTCTGACGGCGGATTTGATCGGCGGTGATGCCCAGGCGACGCAATACCTCCATGGCTGTGCCTTCCACACGCACCAGCCCAAGCAAGATGTGCTCAGTGCCGATGTAGTGATGCCCCATGCGACGAGCCTCGTCTACGGCAAATTCGAGGACTTGTTGTGTGTCCGGGGCCAGTTCGATTTTGTCAGCATTAAAACGGCTTTCGCGGGAGGTGACGCGTTCGACGACTTCGCGGACGCGTTCTGAGGTCAGCCCCAATTCGCGCAAGACGCGTCCGGCTACACCACCTTCTTCTTCGATCAACCCCAGTAATAGATGCTCGGTACCAATGCTGTTATGACGCGTGCGCTCCGCTTCTTGATGGGCGAGACTTAACACCCGTCGCGCTCGCTGCGTAAAACGTTCCATGCCAGCCATAGTTATTTCTCCTGAACTCAATACGACAGAAACTGTCGAGTTTCATTTTACCAAAAAACGAGGGCGGCAATGTATTGGAAAATGATTAGAGTTTTCTTTGCCCCCGAGCGGGAATGCTTCAGCGATTGTCGCCCTCACCGCCGATTACGCCACGTTGTTGGCGATCCAATAATTTTTCCAGGTTGTGTTCGGCAATCTCTTCTAATGATAATCCCAATTCGGTGGCTAGTTGAGCCAGATACCAGAGCACATCGCCCAATTCCGCTTTGAGCGCATGGCGTTCGGCCTCGCTGATGTGCCCGCCTTTGTCGCGAAAAATTTTTTTGACCTTGCCGGCTACTTCTCCCGCTTCGTTGACCAGCCCCAGGGTAGGGTAGATTATGGGTTGTCCAATGGCCGGGTAGGCTGCCGTGCGTCGTGATTTTTGCTGATATTCGTTGAAGTTCATAGGCCCTGGCCATTCAATTCTCTGGCAAGCCGTCGCCAAAAGGCATCTTTTTCGCCAGGCAGGAAGGGCGTGTACAGGGCCAGATGATCGGCAATGCCGCTGTAGCGTTCCCGTAGGGCGTCGGCCAGGTTGGCCTCGTCGCTGATCAGGCAGAATTCTTTTAGCATCTCGTCGCTGATGAGCATGGGCATCTCAGCCCATTCGCCTTTGGCGGCGTGAACGGAGAGCTTTTCGGCGATCTCATCCCAGCCATGCAGGGACATGACCGCACGGTAGGAAGGCGTGGAGGCGTAAAAGGCAATTTGGGCGCGGGCAAAGCTCATTTCTTCGGGTGTGGTGGCTACAAAGGCAGTGACCGAAACGGCAACATCTTGCCGCGTGCGTTGGCTCTTTTGTGCGCCCTCTTCAATCGCCGGGAGCAGCACCTCGCGCAGATAGCGTACGCTGTGGAAGGGATGCACATGGAATCCGTCACAAATTTCACCTGCCAGCCGCGCCAGGCCCGTGTTGACCCCGGCAATGTAGATGGGGATCAACGGCTTGCCTGGCTCTGGTGCGAAAGGCAGGGGCCCAGGGTTGAAAAAGGGCGACATGAGGGTGATTTTGTAATACTCCCCGCGGTAATTTAATTTTGTTCCGTTTTGCCAGCAATCCCAAAAGGCGCGAATGGCCTCGATTTGTTCACGAAGTTTTCCCACCACCGATTCTGGCCATTCCATGCCAAAGCGCCGTTCGATATGGGCCTTGACCTGTGTGCCCAGCCCCAGGATGAAACGTCCACCCGATTGGGCAGCCAGGTCCCAGGCGGTGTAGGCCAGGGTAGCCGGTGAGCGGGCAAATGAGACGGCAATAGCGGTGCCCAGCTGCAAGCGCTGGCTGTGTTCGGCGATCAGGGCGCAGGGCAAAAAGGGGTCGTGTTGTGTCTCGCTGGTCCACAAGCTGGCGAAGCCGATCTCCTCGGCGGCGCGGGCAATGGCGGGGACGTCTTTCAGCAAAACAGGTGGCAAACTGGCGTCGAATTGCATGTTTCCCTCCCAGGGATTGGTGTGTTATTCACTCAACAGATAGGCCAGAAGCCAGTTGGTGGTTGCCAGCAGGGCTTCTGTGTGGGTGCGCTCGTAGTTGTGTGAGGCATCTACACCGGGGCCAATGAGGGCGACGGCCACGTCTCCACCAGCGCGCCAGAAGGCCTCGCCATCTGAGCCGTAATAGGGATAAATGTCGGTCTTATAGGGAATGTTGTGTTGTTCGGCCAGGGCACGCAGTTTGTTGGAAAGGCCATGATGATACGGCCCGCCGCTATCTTTCAGGCACAGGGTGGCGTGAAATTCATCCGAGGTCTGTCCCTCGCCAACGGCGGCCATGTCTACGGTGACCAGCTCGTGGACTTCGGCCGGGATGCCTGCCGATGCCCCATGACCGACCTCTTCGTAGTTGCTGAAGTGAAAGTAAACCGTCTGTTGCGGGGTTTGACGGGATTCGTTCAGGGTGTGGATGGCGGCTACCATAGCGGCGACCCCGGCTTTATCGTCGAGGTGACGCGAGCGGATGAAGCCGTTGGTTAGCTCCACGCGCGGGTCGAAGGCGACGAAATCGCCGACGCGCACCCCCAGTTTTTCCGTCTCTGCGGCCGAGCGCGTGGATGCATCCAGCCGCACCTCCATGTTGTCGTCATCGCGTTTCGTTTCGTTCACCGCGCTGCCATAGACGTGGGAGGATGCCTGGCTGAGCAGGAGCGAGCCGCGCAAAACGGATCCTTTGCTGGCGAAGACGCGGCAGCCCTCGCCTTCTACGCTGTTCCAGGCAAAGCCGCCGATTTTGGTGAGCTTCAGACGGCCATTGGCTTTGATTTCTTTGACCATGGCACCGAGGGTATCGGCATGTGCGGTGAGGGCGCGGGGGGCGTCGTCGCGCTGCCCTTCCCAGCGGGCTACCAGTGCGCCTTTGCGGGTGCGGCTGAGTTGCAAGGCCGGGAATTTTTGCAATTCTTGCTCAATGAGCGCAATGGCTGCCTCGGCAAAACCGGTAGGGGAGGGAGTGTTCAGCAGGCGAACGAGAAAATCGAGCAGGTAATCGCTATTAATCGGCGGAAGAGACATGAAGGCCTCCCTTATTGAGTGCTCAGTTCAAGGGGGAATCCCTCAAACTGGCTGATTTTTTCACGCCAGTGGGCCGGGATGGGGATGGTTTTCCCCAGCCGGTAATCGTAGGTGACCAGGACAACCGTGCCGGAGGCCAACACTTCGCCGCTGCTGGCATCTACCACGTTTTGTT
Source organism: Anaerolineales bacterium (assembly GCA_034433385.1). Lineage (GTDB taxonomy): Bacteria > Chloroflexota > Anaerolineae > Anaerolineales > Villigracilaceae > DAOUAN01. The sequence continues at coordinate 13,316 of DAOUAN010000065.1, forward strand.
CCATGGTCATGGATTTGTTGCCCATCCTGACCACCCGCGCTCCTACTTTGGCGACTGTTCCCCAATGCAGGGGGGCGTGATAGGTGATGTGCACGTCGGCCAGGATAATGCCGATTTCCAGGAAGGATTGATTTTTGCTGAAGAGGCCGAGGTGAACCAGGTACTCCACCCGCCCTTGTTCAAAATAGGTGAGAAATTTGGCGTTGTTGACGTGTCCTTGCGGGTCTAGATCACCGTAGCGGACTTCGATAGGATGGTAGAAACGATATTCGCTCATGTCTTTGATTATACTAAAGACTGGTTTAGAAAATTTGTGCTATACTACCTGCCATGTCTTCGTTAATTCGCGCTTCAGAGATTGGCAGCTATCTGTATTGTCGCCGTGCCTGGTGGTATCGCCGCCAGGGAATGGAATCTGAAAATCAGGGGGAGATGGTGGCGGGAAGTGAACTTCACCGCCGGCATGGTCGCCAGGTATTGCGGGCGGGTCTTTTGCGGACGGTGGGCCTGATCCTGTTTCTGTTGGCGTTTCTTCTGCTTTTGGCGGAGTGCACGTTGCGCCTCCTGCCGCCGCTGCCTTGAGGTGGCATGTTTTCTCTGGTTGGGCTTCTTTTTCTGTTGGCCATCGTTTTCTTCTGGCAGGCGGGTCGTCAGCAAAGACGGGCAGGTCTGCCTGGCGGCCGGGTGATCTACACCGATACCCGCGGTTGGGGCAAAGTGGAACGCCCCCTCTACCATCCTGAGCTGGGCCTCACCGGCAGGCCCGATTACGTGGTGGAGAAAAACGGGAAGATGATCCCAGTGGAAGTGAAGAGCGGCCTCGCTCCCCAAGCGCCTTATGATTCGCATATTTTTCAGCTGGCTGCCTATTGTCTTTTGATCGAAAGAGCCTATGGCAGGCGTCCGCCCTATGGCATCATCCACTACGAAAATGGCGATTTTGCCGTAGATTACACTCCCGAACTGGAGGCGGCTTTACTCGATGTGCTGGCTGATATGCGGCGCGATGAATACCGATCCTCGGTGGAACGTTCGCATGAGCAGGCTGCCCGCTGCCGCGGTTGCGGTTTTCGGCGGGTGTGTGATCAGCGGCTGGTGTGAACGGGGCGCATTGGTGGATGGGAAGGGTATAATTAACTTACTATGGCTACATCTTTTATCCCGCAACGCCCGGTGATCACAGCCTACCCAAAGGTAACCGAAGCGTATGCGGAGGCTGAAGCCATTTCAGCCTATTTGCAAGAAAAAGGCTTGTCGGCTCCTTACGGTTCGCTTTACGATGAAGACCTGCGCAAGCGAGTCAAACAAAAGGAGTTTGACCTGCTGATCGCCGTGGGCGGGGATGGTACGATGTTGCGTGCTGCACAATTGTGTGCCCTGCCCGGTGTGCCTATTTTGGGCATTAACCTGGGGCGCCTGGGTTTTTTGATTCAAATTGATCGCCACGAATGGCGTGATTACCTGGATCGTTTGCTCAAGGGCGAAGCGTGGATTGAAAACCGGATGATGCTGCGTGCCGAACACCTGCGAACCGGGGAAAGCATGGGCGCCTGGTATGCTCTCAACGAGGCCGTGGTCAGTCGTGGTCAATACCTCCGTCCGATTCGTCTCTCGGCAGTGGCCGATGGCCACGTGTTGACCACGTATGTCTGCGATGGCTTGATTGCTGCCACACCAACCGGTTCTACTGCTTATGCTTTGGCCGCTGGTGGGCCGATTCTGCCACCGGAATTGCGGAACATCTTGCTGGTCCCCATTGCTCCCCATCTCTCGGTAGATCGCGCTGTGGTGTTGGCGGAGGGGTCGTCCGTAAGCATTCGGGTCAAGAGCGACAATGCGGTTTTAAGTGTGGATGGCCAGGTGCCCATTGGCCTGGCGGAAGAAGATGTGGTGCTGGTGCGCGCTGCTGAATGCACTGCCCAATTTGTGCGCTTTGGCGATGCGGGCTATTTCTACCGCAACCTGACCGCGCACATGAATCAAAATCCTTCCATCGGATTACCTCGATGAGCGAAACTCTCTATTGTTATCTTCATCCCCAACGAGAGACCACCCTGCGTTGCAATAATTGTGAACGGCCGATTTGTGCCTCCTGCGCAGTGCGCACGCCGACCGGTTATCGTTGCCGCGAATGTGTCCGTAGCCAGCAAAAGATATTTAATACTGCGCTTTGGTATGACTATCTCACCGGGCCGCTCATCACCCTGATTGGTTCAGCCATGGCCAGCGTGCTGGTTTCAGTTATCACCATGTTTACGGGCTTTTTCATTTTCTTTATCGCTGCGGCGGTGGCGGGGGGAGCAGGGGTTACCCTGGCGAACCTGGCATTAAAGGCGATTAACAAACGACGCTCGCGTTCGTTGTTTGTTTCGTGCGCGGCAGGGGTGGTGCTGGGGGCAGTGCCGGTAGCGCTGTTCCTGCTCTTTTCGGGCAACATTTTCGGCCTGATCGCTCAGGCTATTTACCTTGTCATTGCCACGCCTACGGTGTATTCTCGCCTGGCCGGTATCCAACTGTGATCTATGCTGACTGAACTCCGCATTCAAAACTTCGCCATCATTGATCGGCTTGAGTTGCGTTTTGGCCCTGGCCTGATTATTCTCACCGGCGAGACCGGGGCGGGAAAATCGATCATCCTTGATGCGGTGGTCATGCTCATCGGCGGTCGCGCCGATCCGACCGTGATTCGCAGCGGGGCGGAGACCGCCCTGGTGGAGGGCACGTTCCACCTGCGGGGTCCGGAAAAAGAGGCGGTGAACGAAATCCTGCAACGCGAGGATTTGCTGGAAGAACCGGAATACATCACCCTGTCGCGCGAGGTGCGTCGCGAGGGGCGAAGTGTAGCGCGGGTGAACGGGCGCACGGTCAGCGTCTCGCTGTTGCGTGAATTGGGAGCATTGCTGATCGATATTCATGGGCAGGCCGAGCATCTTTCCTTGCTCGATCCGCGCGCCCACCTGGGTTTGCTCGATCGTTTTGCCGAAGTGACCCCCTTGTTGGAAGAATATCGCCAATCCTATCGGGCATTGCTGGAAACGCGCCGCCGCCTGAATGAGTTGCGCACTTTGCAAAGTGATGCTGACCGCCGGCTGGAGCTTTTGACTTACGCGGTAGAAGAAATTGAAGCGGCACGGCTGAAAGTGGGGGAAGAGCAAGAACTACGCCAGGAGCGCGATCGCCTGGCTAATGCCGAGGCGTTGGCCGAATACGCCCAGCGGGCACTGACTGTGCTGGATGAGGGCACGCCCGAAGCGCCCTCTGCCAGTGACCTGCTCGGGCAGGCGGTTCAGGCGCTGACCGGCCTGGTGCGCCTGGATTCCAGCCAGACCGAATTGGCCAACCTGGCCGACAGCCTGGAAGAATCGCTGGCCGACCTCGCTCGTAGCCTGCGGAATTACCTGGAGGAGATCGAGTTCAACCCCAAACGGTTGGAAGCGGTGGAAGAACGCCTGGCGCTTATTCACAATCTGACGCGCAAATATGGTGGCAGCATTCCCGCCGTTTTGGCGTATGCCGCCGATGCTCGCAAACAACTGGAAACTATCACGAACATGGCTGAGCAAATTCAAACGCTGCAAGCGGAAGAAGCGCACTTGCTGGAACAGCTGGCACGTTTGGGCAAGGCGCTTTCGGAGAAGCGCAAAAAAGCGGCGGAGGCTCTTGGCCAGGGCATCGAAAGCGAATTGGATGATCTCAAAATGGCGGCTGCCCGCTTTGGGGTGGATTTTCAAACCCGCCCGGATGAGAACGGTATTCCGTTCGGCGATGGTGTGCGCCTGGCGTTCGATCAAAATGGCTTTGATCGGGTGGAATTCCTGGTAGCACCCAACCCCGGCGAGGGGCTGAAACCGCTGGCGAAGATCGCCTCAGGAGGCGAGACCTCGCGCCTGATGCTTGCCCTCAAAAATGTCCTCGCCCGCGCCGATCAGATTCCTAGCCTGATTTTCGATGAAATTGATCAGGGCATCGGCGGACGTGTGGGATTGACGGTGGGCTACAAATTGTGGATGCTGGCGCGCAATCATCAGGTGTTTTGCGTTACCCATTTGCCCCAACTGGCCGCCTTTGGCGATCAGCACTGGCGGGTGCAAAAACAGGTGGAAGATGGCCGCACCCTCACCCATGTGGAAAAACTGGAAGGCGAGGCGCGCCTGCTGGAACTTGCTCAGATGCTAGGTGAGGTGGGAGAAGGCACCTTGCGCTCCGCCCATGAGATTCTGCAAGCTGCGAGGGAGCGCATGAGTGGTGGCAAAAGGGATAGCAGTGAAGAAGAACTGTCCACGAAATGAGAAAAATCTCCTTTTTCTAATGCTCCTGAGAGAACCCTGGTTTCTGGCGCTTTTGCGAACCGCCGCATCTCAGGGACGCAGCCAAGTGTTTGCGACAGAACATTTCCCTAACAGCATTTTGTAGGGTTTGAATTTCCGTACGAAGGAGGCGGATTGAGATATGGAAGATAGACAACCTGTTTTTTGGAAAGTGATTTGGGTGGATTATTGGGCATTTCTTTTCGCTGCTTTTTCTATTCTTTCCCCTCTTGTTTATGTTTATACAATTATGGCCTCCAAAATGAGCCGTGATTTTTCCTGGCTTTTGATGAGTTTTTGGGTAGCAACTATTGTTGGATTGTTTTGGCGATATCGCTCTATCATCTCACTCTATAACGATGGGCTTGAGGCTAAGGCAACCATTATTCAGGTTGGCTTTTTCCGAGATCGGGGATACATCAAATATGTTTATACCTTTGAAAACAGAAGGTTTGCTGGCCGAAATCGGGTGATGAAAAATCGCTTTACGACTCGCTACCGAGTAGGCGATGAAGTTGCAGTGTTGATTGACAGGGAGAAACCTCAACGTTCCTTGATCAAGGATTTGTTTTTGTAGGAGGCGGATATGGAGATTGAATTCAGCGGTTATTACGAGAAAGATACTTATTTCAAAGCAATCCGTCAGATTTACAAGCCCTCTGCCAGGGTATTAGCGTTTCGCGTTGGCATATTCATCCTTTTCGGTACTCTTTATGGCATGTTGTTTGTGGAGAGTGCAAAAAATGGCCTGTCTTCGGCAGAAACAGCCAGACTTTTAAGATATTTAATCACCTTCTTGATTATTGTTTATTTTCTGCTGCAACCCTATCTAACACCTTATCTAAAAGCAAGAGAACTCTGGAGTGATCCGCTAATTCGGGGAAAAATAAGAGGGAGAGTATCTCCAATCGGCGTGCTGATTGAACCTATGCAAGATTGGCTCAAATGGAATGAATTTATAAAATTGTATCGAATACCTGATGCTATTATCTTACTTACAGCATCGCGGTTGTTTGTTTTGTTGCAACGTAATTTTTTCAAAAGTGATCAAGAGTGGGCGATGGTTCAAAATTTGGTGAGCACAAAAGTTCAAGAAGTAATAGGAATCTGATGCATTATCAGTGAAGTATGTGGGAGGGCAATCTCGCTCGGACATTAACATCCGGGCGAGATAAATGCTCTATTAGATGGGCAATTCTGACCTTTTGTCTTGGCGCGGGTTGTCGTTGCGTAGGGGGCGTGTTCTCTTATCTTGATCTAGTAAAATTCTACGCAAATCTACATTGACGTTTGCGACCTCGATTTATAAACTTACCTTGAAAGGCGAGGGCAGAAACGCCCTCGTGCCTTTTCCAGTACTTATCCTCTCGAAGATTGAGGTGGCATGTTCCTGAAACGCATTCAATTAGGTCTGATCCACGTTGCGGTTGCCATGACACTGGTCCCTATCAACAGTACCCTCAATCGTGTCATGATCAAAGAACTGGCACTCTCAGCCACTCTGGTGGCTGTGCTGGCCTCATTACCCTATCTTTTTTCCCCTATTCAAATTGCAATCGGCGCTTACTCCGATCGCCATCCCATTTTCGGCTATCGTCGCAGCCCCTACATCCTGGCAGGTTTGCTTTTGTGCGCTCTGGGGGTGATTCTTTCTCCCTATGCCGCTTTTCTCCTCAGCCAAAATTTTGGTGCAGGTAGTTTACTCGCTTTGCTGGCCTTTGGTGCCTGGGGGATGGGATACAACCTCGCCAGTGTTTCGTACCTTTCTCTTGCCTCCGAACTCTCCGGCGAAAATGGCCGTGGCCGGACGATTGCGACCATGTGGTTTATGATGATCGTCAGTATCATCGCCACGGCGATCGGCCTCAGCCGAATGGTGGATCCCTACACCCCCGCAGCCCTTATCCGTGCATTTGCTTATGTAGCCGCTTCTGCCCTGACTTTGGGCCTGCTCGGCCTGATTCGGCTGGAACCACGCTTTGGCCTTTCTCCCCTTGCTGCTGAGGCCTATTCCATCCGTCAGGTAACTGCAGCGGTGGTGGCCAACCCCGTTGCTCGCCTTTTCTTCGTCTATTTGCTCTTACTCCTGGCGGCCATTTTAGGGCAAGATATTTTGCTCGAACCCTTCGGCGCCGAGGCTTTTGGCCTGACGGTGACGCAAACAACGCGCATCACTTCCCTGTGGGGTACGTTTGTGCTAATGGCCATACTCATCGCTGGCGCCTTGGAAGGCCGCCTCTCCAAACGGTTGGTGGCGCAAAGCGGTAACCTGGGTGCGCTGGCTGGTTTCCTTTTGATCATCCTCAGCGGTTTTACGCAGAAGATGAGTGTTTTCTACGCCGGCGTGACCTTCCTCGGCATCGGCACTGGCCTGGCGACGGTTGCCAATCTTTCTTTGATGTTCGATCTCACCACCGCGGCCAGTGTTGGACTATACATTGGCGCCTGGGGCTTCTCGAATGCCCTCTCGCGTCTGATTGGAACTCTGCTCAGTGGGGTTGTGCGCGATAGCGTGGCGCAAATTACAGGTCACGCCTTGAGCGGTTACCTGGTGGTATTTATCCTGGAAGCAGCCATGCTGTTGAGCGCTACCCTCATGCTCAGCCGGATTGATGTTGAGGCTTTCCGCCAGCGGGCCGAAGAACCCTCTTTTGTCGAAAAAATTGCGTTGGCGACGGAGGGCTGATGGGCGAGAAGTGGCTTTCCCTCAAAGATGCGGCAGACCTGCTGGGCGTGCACCCCAGCACGGTGCGATTGTGGTCGAACAAAGGATTGTTGCCCGTGCATTTAACGCAGGGTGGGCATCGCCGTTATTTACGCAGCGAAGTGGAATTGTGGGCGGCCAGCCGTCAGGCCATGGGGCCAGAAGAGATCCTGCAATCCGTTGTGCGGAATGTGCGCCTGCAAATTGCTGATGGCCGCCTGGAGGCCGAACCCTGGTATGCCAAACTGGACGGGGCGGCACGCGCTCAGTATCGCGAAAGTGCCCATATCCTTTTCCGTGGTCTGCTTGCCTCTTTATCAGAGAATAGCGATTCTGCTGCGGAAGCGCACGCTATTGGCTATGAATATGCCTCCCGTGCTCGCCGTTACGGTTTGAATTACGTAGAAGCCGTGCGAGCCTTTTTGTTTTTCCGCAATACGATGATGGAATCCATTCTGACCGTCTATCGCCAGGCGAATCTCTCCGCGCAAGACCTGTTGCCTAAGATTCACGCCTTCACGGATGCTATCCTGCTCAGTTTGCTTGGAACCTATCAGACACTTGAAAATCACAATGGCTAAATCTCCTCGACGTTATCCCCCTGTGTATGAGCGGCTCCTGCCCATTGCCCTGACAGTGATTGGTTTGCTGATTCTCATCTTGCTGGCAATGACTGTGGCTGTTGCCCTGCATTGGATTCAGTGGGTATAGCCGCTCCTGCCACAAACTCAAAAGATAGGGGCCTGAAAATGCGGCTATGAGGCAGGTTTTTCAGCCCCTTTGAACGATCTGAAGAGCCGCCTACAAGTTTTTGCAGTGCGCTCAAAATTTTTGGATTGACGGAGGTTTTTATGCTCAACACGCTCGTTCCTTTGATTTCCAGTTTGTTGTCCTTTGCCCTGGCCTTTTCTATGTTGCGCCGCTTTGTGTCGCGCAAAGGCATGCATCAACTGTTTTGGGGCATTGGCATGATCTTTTATGGCATCGGCGGTTTTTGTGAGTTCTATAACGGCGCTTTTGGCTGGAATCCGCTGGTGTTTCGGCTTTGGTATTTGTTTGGGGCGGTGTTGGTCGCTGCCTGGTTAGGCCAGGGAACGGTTTATCTGCTGGCCAGGCCGAAGTGGGCGCAAACGTTGATGATTTTGCTGGTGCTTGGCTCGCTTTTTGCGTTTTATCGAGTGTTTACCGCTCAGCTGGACCCGGCTTTGATGGCTGGCGGCGGGCAGGCGGGCAGTGAATTGAGCGGTCGCGCCATCGTTACCCCTGGCGTACGAGTGCTTACCCCGTTTTTCAATTTGTACGGCACGCTGGCGCTGGTCGGCGGGGCGGCTTATTCTGCCTATATCTTCTGGCGTAAGCGTGTTTTGTTGCACCGGGCCATTGGCAATGTGTTGATTGCCGTGGGGGCGATGCTGCCGGCGTTTGGCGGACTGTTCAGCCGTTTGCAGATCCCCGGCGCGCTATATTTGGGTGAATTTTTGGGGGTGGTTTTGCTCTTCCTCGGTTTTTGGCGGGCTACTACGCCAATGCAAGAATCGGCTGCGATGCCGGCTACAACGGATTAATGGGGGGGCGGGAAAAGATTTGAATTTGCTCTGTTGCAAGCATAAGAGAAACCTGGTTTTGGGTGTCATTGCGAGCCGCTGAAGGCGGCGAAGCAATCTCCATACCCATCCGGGGGACTGCTTGTCACAGGCACGCTGCGCGGTCGGAGGCCTTTCTGGCCGCCTCGCAGTGACACAGCAACGTGTTTGCCACAAAGCAACCTGAATTCAGAATTGCACCGCGAGTTCGCCGAGGTTTTTACCCAGCGCAGTGTGTGCAACCGAGCGAATCAAATCCATAAAACCTACGAGGGCTTCAAGCCCTCGTAGGTTTTAAAATGCGGGTAAAATTAGCCGCATGGATTCTCCTCGCCTCAAACAAGAAGGTTGGCTATACGGGCTGGCCTTTTTTCTCGCTCTTGGGTTGCGTCTCTTCCGCCTCGGTGCCTTGCCGCTGACCGATGCAGAGGCGCAATGGGCATTACAGGCCTGGCAACTGGCCCAGGGAAAGCATCCCTTGTTGGGTTCGCAGGTTGCTTACCTGGTGCCTGCTGCCTTTTTCTTCTTTGTTTTCGGTAGTTTCAATTTTTTTGCTCGGCTGGCGCCGGCGCTGAGCGGTAGTGCGCTGGTGTGGTTGCCGTGGCTCTTTCGCCGTCAATTAAAGCCGCGCCCGGCGTTGATCCTGGCTTTTGGGCTGGCGCTTGAACCAGGCTTGTTGGCGCTTTCGCGACAGGCGGGCAGCCCTATCCTGGCGATTACGTTTTTGCTATTTGCCTGGGGTTTTTGGGAACAAAACAGGCCGCGCCCAGCGGGTATCTTTGCCGCTCTGGCTTTGCTTTCTGGGCCGGCTTTTTGGGCAGGCTTGTTGGGCCTGGGCATTACGTGGGCGATCCGCCAGGGGGTGGAATCGCGTCCGGCGGGAGAATCCGCGGCGGGTCCCGCGGCGAAGCGCCCGGATTGGACCGAAGCGTTGAAAAGCGGCCTGCCGGTGCTCATCCTGGGCAGCTCGCTGTTCTTTTTGTCTCCCAATGGGTTAAGCGCCTGGTTGAACGCTTTGCCGGAATATCTGAGCGGTTGGAGCCGCCCGACAGGTGTGGGCGCGCTTCGCCTGTTTTTGGCGCTGCTGATTTATCAGCCGTTTGCTGTGGTGTTTGCCGCCCTGGCCATTGGACGGGGCTGGCGACGCGGCGGGGGGCGCATTTTGCGGCTCACTCTGTGGCTGTTTGTCGCGCTGGCCCTGGCGGTCTTTTATCCGGCGCATCAGGTCAGTGACCTGGGCTGGCCGCTTCTCCCTCTGTGGGCGCTGGCGGCTTTGGGCGTGGCTCCTTATTTACGCCTGGAACGCGCCAGCCGTCGGGAAGCAGCTGGTGTAGCTGGCTTTACGGTTTTTCTGCTCTTGTTTGCCTGGCTTGACTTGACTGGCCTGCTCTGGACGCCAAGCCCCTCGCCGCAGGCTAGCTTGCGATGGGTGTTGCTGGTGGGGGCTTTGCTCTTGCTGCTGGTCAGTTTGTTGCTGATTGCTGCTGGCTGGTCGGGGCAAATTGCGCGCTATGGGGCGGCCTGGGGGCTGTTGGTGGTATTGGGTATGTATACGCTGAGCGCCGCCTGGAATGCAGCGGAACTGCGCCAGCCGCCTGCTCCCGAATTGTGGACGCCGGGGGCGCGTCCTTTGCAGGCCGATCTGTTGCTTCAATCGGTGAACGATCTCTCCGACTGGGATCAGGGGCATCGTTTTGCTTTGCCGGTGACGATCAATGGGGTCGATTCGCCTGCTTTGCAGTGGTTGCTTCGTGACCATGTGGTGGAGAGGGTGGAACACCTGGTGCCCACAGCCACGCCTGCGCTGTTGATCACCCCGGCGCAGGTCAACCCTGGTCTGGAGGCGGCTTACCGTGGCCAGGATTTTACCTGGCGTGCCCAGGTGGATTGGGGAATTTTGCAGCCTCTCGATTGGTTGCGTTGGATTGCCCTGCGTTCGCTGCCCACTTCAGGTGAGACGATTCTTTTGTGGGCGCGCCAGGATGTTTTTCTCGGTTCGACTCATCCTACCCCTTAGGTTGATTCTATTATGACAATTTCTGCTTCTACCCCTTCTATTATCGCGATAGATGGGCCGGCCGCTTCGGGCAAATCTACCATTGGACGTCGCCTGGCGGATGCTCTGGGTTACATTTTTTTTGATACCGGCGTGATGTATCGCGCCATTACCTGGCTGGCGTTGCAGCGCGGTCTGGATGTGCGTGATGAGGCGGCGATTACCCGTCTGGCAGAAGAGACCGAAATTGAAATCTTGCCGCCCTCTAAAGCGGATGGGCGCCCCTGTGATGTGGTAGTCAGTGGCCAGGATATTACCTGGCCCTGTGATGTGGTAGTCAGTGGCCAGGATATTACCTGGGAAACGCGCCGTCCGGAGGTGGATGCCAATGTGTCTATTGTCTCTGCCTATGCTGGGGTGCGCAAGGCGCTTTCGGCGCAACAGCGGCGCATTGGTTTGCGCGGCCGGGTGGTGATGGTGGGACGCGATATTGGCACCGTGGTTTTGCCCGAAGCCGATTTGAAAATTTATCTGGATGCCTCCGCCGAGGAGCGTGCTCGCCGCCGTTATGAGGAGATTCGGGCACGTGGGGGGAAGGCTGTGTATGATGAAATTCTGGCAATGGTGCGAGAGCGGGATCGCATTGATAGCAGCCGCTCCATTGCGCCTTTGCGCCCGGCCGAGGATGCTGTGATCATTGATACGGATCATCTGACCAGCGACGAAGTCTTCGAACGCGTGCGAAGTTTGTGCGGATGAGAAAACCCTACCGCCCTCCTGCCTATGTGTCCGTCACCCGACCGTTGTTGCGTGGGGTGGCGCGTCTGCTGTTTCGCTTGTTTGGGCCGGTGGACATTCGTGGGTTAGAGAATGTGCCGCGGAGCGGGCCGTATCTGGTGGCCGTCAATCACATTTCAATTTACGATCCGCCGTTTGTGTTGACGTTCTGGCCACATACGCTGGATGCAATTGGTGCGGTGGATGTGTTCGAACGTCCACTTCAGGGCCAGTTGTTGCGCCTGTATGGGACGATTCCCGTGCACCGCGGCGAGTATGACCGCGCCTTGATCGAGAAGATGTTGGATCTGTTGCGCGCGGGGCGGCCGGTGATGATCGCCCCAGAGGGAGGGCGTTCGCATGAGCCGGCGATGCGTCGTGCCAAACCAGGGATTGGTTTTCTTTTGCAACAGGCCAATGTGCCGGTGGTGCCGGTCGGCGTGACTGGGACGATGGATGATTACCTCCAGCGAGCGTTGAGGGGGGAACGCCCCGCGCTGGGAATGCGGGTGGGGCGACCAATCCTCCTGCCTCCCCCACCAGCCAATGCTCAGGAGCGTCGCGCGGCTCGTCAGCAAATTGCCGATTTGGTCATGAGCCATATCGCCGGTTTGTTGCCGGAGGAATATCGAGGTGCCTATGCCGGATCAGCCATCTTCTCCGCCCAAGCCGATTAGTGAGGTCTGGCGGCCGGAGCTGGTGCGCTTGCCGCGCCTGACGTGGTGGCGTCGCCTGTTTCGCTGGGGGGTGAGGGGGTTGATGAAGGCGCTGGTGTTTGGGTGTATGCGGGCAGAGATCAGCGGGTTGGAGCATTTTCCCCGGCGGGGGCCGGCGTTGATCGTGATCAATCATTTGGGGGATGCGGATGCGGCGCTTCTTTTGGCGGCGTTGCCGCTGGCGCCAGAGGCGCTGGGCAAGATTGAACTGTACGATTTCCCGGTTTTGGGAAAATTGATGGAGTGGTATGGGATGATTTGGGTGCATCGCGGCCGGGTTGATCGGCGGGCGCTGCGTGCCGCGCTGGATGGCCTGGCGGAGGGGCGAATGATCCTGGTGGCGCCGGAGGGGCGTTATAGCCTGATCGGTGGGCTGGAGGAGGGGAGCGATGGGGCAGCGTTCCTAGCGCTGAAAGCCGCGGTGCCGGTGGTGCCGGTGGCCCTGGTAGGGACGGAAAACGCAAACGTTTATGGCCATTTGCGCCGCTTTCGGCGCGCTCCGGTGGCGCTTCGGGTGGGGGAGCCGTTTTATTTGACGGAATCCGGCCGCGGTCCGGCTGCGCTGCGGGGGGAGACAGAAAAAATTATGAGGGCGCTGGCGAGGCTGTTGCCGGAGGAGTATCGGGGGGTGTATCGTCATCCCCCATCTTGACTTTGCGTTGTTGTCAGGTAGGGGTTTTCTTCCGCCGGATGTTCATTTTCGGGCTATAATTCGTGTATCCGGTCATGAGCTTCCTGTTTACTTTGCTTACCAGTTTGCCGTTTCCGGCTGGGCCGACGCCGCTGGGGTGGCTTGTCTGGTTTTTGCTGCTGGGCGGGTTGATTTATAGCCTGTTTTCGTGGCGGAAATATCAGCCTCACTGGAAGCGTCGTCGCTGGCTGTTGTTTTGGGGGCTGCTCGTCATTACGCCGTTCACTGCCCTGTTTATTGGGCTACGATTTTCTTTCGGTTCAACGTTGCCGATGCCGGGGTTGCCGGCTGAGCCGCCAGGCACGGCGATGATGCTTTTTGCGGGCTTGCCGTGGATGCTGGCAGGTGGTTTTTTGGGGCCGGTGGCCGCGGCGGTGCTGGGGGCGTTGACGGGGTTGTTGCGGGGGATTTGGGATACCTACAACCTGTTTTCGATGCTGGAAATGGCCTTTTTGGGCGTGTTTTTTGCGGTGAATGTCCGCCAGCGCTACCGTACACTGGCGTATCGCTGGTTGCGCCAGCCGTTGATCAGTGCGTTGGGGTTGATTCCTTTTCACGTTTTGTTTTACTTGCTCAGTGCGTTGTTTACCCTTCAGGCCCCGCTGACGGCACGCCTGGATTTCGCCTTGAGCACAGTAGGGATGAATGCCCTGGCTTTCAGCGGCGAAATGCTGGTCGCGGGAATCATTGCCCAAGTTCTTTCTGCGGCTTTTCCCGCTTATTGGGGTGAAAAAACGCCATTGCAGCCTTCACCGGCTGAGCGCAGCCTGGAGACTCGTTTTGTCCTGGCGACGGGTACGTTTATCGTTTTGCTCTTGCTGGCGTTGCTGCTGGGGGATTGGGTGGTAGCTGGGCGTGCGGCACGCGAGATGTTGCGCGATCGCCTCTCCAGCACGGCTGCGGCTGCTGCGGATAACGTTCCTTTCTTTTTGGAGACCGGTCAGAACCTGGCGGTGCAACTGGCAGCAGATGCGCGCCTGTTGCAATCGGTTGGGCCAGAATTGACCTCGCTGATCGGGCAGCGAATCCAGGCCGTGCCGTATTTCGACCAAATTTTTGTGCTGGATGCCAGTAGCAAAGTCGTTCTGGCGGCTTACCCGGTCGCTGGGGCGGAGAGGATTTCGCTTTTCAGCGAAGAGGAAATGGGCTTGAGCCTGGCGAGCAGTGGGGTGCTGGTGCAGATTTACTCCATTCCGGCCGGCGTCAGCAATACCAGTGCACGGGTTTCTTTCCTGGTGGCTATTGTCGATTCGGCCGGAGTAGTTCAGCGGGTGTTGATTGGCCGCACGACTCTGAACAGCAATCCGTTGACAGTGCCGTTGCGCAACAGCCTGGAGAGCATGAGGGAACTTCATGGCAGTGGAATGCTGCTCGATGAGAATGGCCGCGTCCTTTATAGTGCGGGCGAGAATCGCCTGCCAGCAGAGGCTGTGGCAAGCGCAAGCGGCGAGCCGCGCTTTTACGAGAGCACCGCTGCCGATGGCACCCGCCAGATGGTCTATTACCAACCGGTCTTGGGGCGCCCCTGGGCGATCGAATTAACCGTTCCGGCGCAACAGGCGCAACAGCTGGCGTTGAATATTGCCATGCCGCTGGCAACGATGATCATCCTCCTGGCGATTTTGGCCCTGGTCACTCTCCGCTTGGGGCTACGTGTGGTCACTGGCTCTCTGCACAATCTGGCCATTGAGGCGAACCGCATTGCCCAGGGGAATCTTGATCATCCCTTGCAGGTGGAAGGGGTGGATGAGTTAGGTCAGTTGCGCCGCTCCTTTGAGCAAATGCGGGTGAGCCTGCAGGCACGGCTGGATGAACTCAATCGCCTGCTCCTGGTCAGCCAGGGAGTAGCCTCCAGCCTGGAGATGGAGGATTCGCTTCGGCCGGTGTTAGATGCGATCCACTCGATGGGGGCGCATTCGGTTCGCGCCGTCCTTTCGCCGGCGATCCTGCCTGAGACGCCGGTTGATCTTCCCTCGCGCTTCGCGGTAGGGGCAGCCGGAGATTTGTATGCCCATCTGGACGACCAGATTCTCGCCCTGGCGCAAAAGCGCGAGCAAATTGTCTTCCCGAACCTAAGCCGCACGCGCGAATTAAGCCTGGCTGCTACCTTACCACAACCTGCCTCCTTGCTGGCGGTCCCGCTGCGCCATGAGAATCGCTATTACGGCGTGATTTGGGCTGGTTTTGAACAGATGCGGACGTTCACCGAGGCGGATGTGCGCTTTGTCACCACCCTGGCGGGGCAAGCCGCCCTGGCAGTTGCTAATGCGCATCTCTTCCTGAACGTTGAGGTGGGTCGCCGCCAATTGGAGGCGATCATTAACTCGACGCCGGATCCCGTGCTGGTGACCGATCATCGTAATCGCCTGCTCCTGGCTAACCGCGCTGCCGCGCAGGTGCTGCGCATGAATCTCCCCAGCGCCGTTGGCCAGGCCGTTGAAAGCGTCATTCAGCAAAAGCCCTTACTGGAAATGCTCCAGGCCACGTCTTCGGAAAAACGATCGGCCGAAGTCATTTTGCCCGATCAGCGTACCTACCTGGCAACGGCCTCCTCGGTAGTTGCCGATGGCCGCCCGGTGGGAAGGGTGTGTATTTTGCGCGATGTCACCCACTTTAAAGAGCTGGATGCGATGAAATCTGAGTTTGTTGCCACCGTCAGCCACGATCTACGCTCGCCGCTGACGCTGATGCGCGGCTATGCGACTATGCTGGAAATGGTCGGTGAACTCAACGATCAGCAACAGGGCTATGTGCGCAAGATTATCGCCGGCGTGGAGAATATGTCGCGCCTGGTCAATAACCTGCTCGACTTGGGACGCATCGAAGTGGGAGTTGGGCTTCAGGTGGAAAGTGTGCCCGTAGTAGATATTTTGGAGCGCGCCGTAGGAGCCTTGCGCCTGCAAGCCAGCCAGAAGAAAATCGCGTTGAATGTCGAATTGCCTCGCGACATGCCCCATGCGGTTGAAGCGGATGGCGCCCTGTTGCACCAGGCGGTGTATAACCTGGTGGAAAATGCGATCAAATACACCCCTGAATCTGGACAGGTGACCCTGCGCACACGCTCCACTTCCGGCTTTATCATCTTCGAAGTGGAAGATACCGGCATTGGTATCCCTCCCGAAGACATTGGACACCTGTTTGAGAAGTTCTATCGGGGAAAACAGCGCGAAGCCCGTGCCCAGCAGGGAACTGGCCTGGGGCTGGCGATTGTTCGCTCGATTGCTGAGCGCCATGGGGGACGTGTTTGGGTGGAAAGCGAAGTAGGAAAAGGCAGCACTTTTTATTTGCAAATTCCGCTGAAGCAGAGCGGGGAACCCCATTCGCAGAATTAAATTTGGACTATAATACCCGTTTGCTCTCGTAGGTGGAGGGCATATATTTTTGTCTGTAACTTGTTGAGAAGATTCTATGATTAATCGTGAAGATGATACTCCAACTTTCATCATTGAGCGCACGGCAGAATATCAACCACCTCGCACCTGGCGATCCTGGCTGATTGGCCGTCCGTTGCCCACCGCCGATGCGCCTCACCAAACCATTGGCAAACTGGTCGGCCTGGCGGTTTTCGCCTCCGATGCGCTTTCCTCCACGGCTTATGCCACACAGGAAATTCTGGTCATTTTGGCCGCAGCCGGGACAGTGGCTTTTGGCTATGTATTTCCCATCTCCATGGCTATTGTTGTCTTACTAGCCATTGTGACCATCTCTTATGAGCAAACCATCCATGCTTATCCAGATGGGGGTGGGGCGTATATCGTTGCTCGTGACAATCTGGGGGAATTTCCTGCCCTGGTGGCTGCGGCTTCTTTATTGACCGATTACATTCTAACAGTCTCGGTTTCGGTTGCTTCTGGCGTAGCCCAAATCACCTCGGCATATCCAGGGTTGTTCCCCTTCCGTGTCCCGCTAGCCATTGGCTTTATCATGTTCATCATGCTCATCAACCTGCGTGGGGTGAAAGAGTCGGGAACAACCTTTGCTATCCCCACCTACTTCTTTGTCAGCATGATGTATGTTACCGTGGGCATGGGGTTAATTAAATATTTTACTGGAGCGCTAGGGCCAGTAGTGGACCCGCCGCATTTGGAAATGACGGAAACGTTGGTCAAAATTACGCCTTTTCTGATTTTGCATGCCTTCTCCAGCGGTACGACTGCCCTGACCGGCGTTGAGGCAATCTCGAATGGCATTACTGCCTTCAAAGAACCGCGTAGCCGTAACGCTGGCATTACTTTGGTGTGGATGGCCATCATCCTGGGATCGCTTTTCCTGGGTATTTCCTTTTTGACCAAAGAAATTCATGCCGTGCCTGCGGAGAGCGAGACGGTCATTTCCCAACTGGCGCGGACAGTATTTAATGGGCGCGGTACCCCTTACCTCTTACTCATTGCTGCTACGACAGTCATTTTGATCATGGCAGCCAACACGGCCTTTGCCGATTTTCCCCGCCTCAGTGCCCTGGCGGCAAAAGATGGCTTTTTGCCACGCCAGCTAACCTACCGGGGTAGCCGCCTGGTATATTCGCGTGGCATTGTGACCCTGGCCATGGTGGCCTCTGTGTTGATTGTGGTTTTTCGTGCCAGCGTTACCCGGCTGATTCCTTTGTATGCCATTGGCGTTTTTCTCTCCTTTACCCTCTCACAGGCCGGTATGGCGCGCCGCTGGTGGAAAATCGGTCACCTTAAACCTGGCGAGAGCATCGTAGAACGCGGCTCCACCTTGCATTATCAAGATGGCTGGCAGCTCAAAATGCTCATTAATGGCTTTGGGGCCTTTTGTACTGCCATTGTGATGATGATTTTTGCGATCACCAAATTCCATGATGGCGCTTACGTGGTGCTGATCTTGATCCCAATATTGGTGGGGATTTTCTCGACCATTCATGTTCACTATAAAAATCTGGCGCAAAAACTTTCTCTGGAAAATGTAGGCGTTATTCCTCCGCATACCACTCGTCACCGGGTGATTATGCCTGTCAGTGGAGTTCACCAGGGAACCCTGGCTGCCTTGCGTTATGCGCGCATGCTTTCGGATGATATTACTGCTGTTCACATTTCCACCGACCCAGATGAAGCCGAAAAAGTCAAACAAAAATGGGAAATGTGGGGGGAGGGTGTACGCATGGTCGTCCTGGATTCACCCTATCGTCTCTTCTTGGAGCCGTTGCTGGAATACATCGCCCACATTTTGGAACAACGACAGCCAGGCGAAATTATCACCGTGGTTGTCCCTGAATTTGTTTCGGATAACCCCTTGAGTGCGGCTTTGCATACCAACACTGCCAACCTTTTGCGCAGTCAATTACGCAATCAACCCGGACTGGTGATTACCAGTGTCCCCTATCAGGTTTCGGAAAGAAAGAAAAACAAGAAGGAGCAAGAATGAATTTCATCGTCGTAGGTTGTGGGCGAGTCGGCGCAGAACTGGCCTATCGCCTGTACAAGAATGGTCATCAGGTCGTCGTGGTCGATCAAAACAAAGAGGCCTTCAATCGCCTCCACCACGAATTTCGTGGGCGCACTACCGAAGGAGAAGCGCTTGCCGCCGACACCATCGAACGCGCCGGCATTGAAAAAGCCGATGGTGTGGCCGTAGTCACAAATTCGGATACCCTCAACGCGGTCATCGGGCACGTTGCTCGTGTGCACTACCAGGTTCCGCTGGTGGTCGTGCGCAATTACGACCCCTCGTTGCGCCCCATGCTGGAAGCCTTCGGCCTGCAAATTGTCAGCTCTACTGCCTGGGGAGCGGAGCGGCTTCAGGAACTGTTGCTGGATCCTACCTTCCGAACGGTATTCTCGGCTGGAAATGGCGAAGTGGAAGTGTATGAGATCCTGGTCACGTCTGCCTGGGAAGGACGCACTATCGCGGAATTGATGACCGGCTGCTCACAAAGCATCGTAATCGCTCTGACGCGAGCTGGCCGCGCTCAATTCCCTTCGCCCGATACGCAGCTTTTGCGCGACGACATCCTGACGATCAGCGCGACATTGGAGGGTATGCAAATTTTGCGGACCCGATTGCAACAAGGTGTGGAGGCGTAACTATGTTTGTCTTTATTGTTGGCGGCGGTCGGACTGGTGCCCAACTGGCCAATCATCTTTACAATCAAAATTACCAGGTTCGGCTGGTGGAACACCGGCGCGAATTGCTGGCGCGCCTGCACCACGAATTGCCTACCGAGGTCATTTACGAGGGCAATGCCACAGACCCGCAAGTGCTGGAGCAGGCGGGTATCCGCCAGGCGCATGTGCTGGTGGCTTGCTCAGCAGATGATGCTACGAACCTCGTCGTCTGCTACCTGGGGCGCACTCTCTTTAACGTGCGGCGCACCATCGCTCGCGTCAACAACCCGCGCAATGCCTGGTTGTTCGGCCGCGAATTTCACGTGGATGTTGCCCTGGACGCGGCCAATGTGCTGGCGCACCTCATTCAAGAAGAAATGTCGCTCGGCGACATGATGACCTTGCTCAAATTACGCCGTGGTCGCTATTCCCTGGTCGAAGAAAAAGTACCCGCGGGCGCCAAAGCCATTGGAGTGGCGCTCAAAGACCTCGGGTTGCCAGAGCAGTGCGTGGTGGCAGGCATTATCCGCAATGGAAAACTTGTTTTGCCGCGCGGCAGCACAACCTTGATGCAAGATGATGAAGTCCTGGCCGTCACTGATCCCGATGGCGCCAAACAATTGGCAGAATTGCTGCGGCCTGCTGTTTATCCTGAGCGCCCTGCCAAAGGCCCAGGTGTCTAGAAAGAAACGCATTTTAATTGACCAAAAATCTCGCCTTGCGGTATAATACGCTGCCAGTCTTTTCCGGTGCCTGCTGATTTTCCTGGAGTACGCAGGCCAGGTGAGAATGCAATCATCTTGTTGTGTGAGGAAATAGAATGACCAAGCGAACGTATCAACCTAAGATTCGGCGTCGCGTGCGCGTACATGGCTTTCGCGCTCGCATGGCCACCGCCGATGGGCGGACCGTGCTCAAACGCCGCCGCCTGAAAGGCCGCTACAAATTGACTGTGAGTGCCAACGAGCACGTCAAACGGATTAGATGGTAACCGTTCTGCCAGCGTGATGCGCAGGGCGGGCACTTGATCGGCGAGGCGTAGGTGCAACGCAGATTCCGCCTGACCCGGTCCGATGAATTCAAGCGGGTGCGGCGATTTGGTAAGTCTTATGCCCACCCGCTTCTTGTGTTGGTCGCCAAAATGGCCGATCACCCCGGTGTGCGTGTGGGAGTAACTGCCGGACGAACAGTGGGGAAGGCTGTCCAGCGCAACCGGGCCAAGCGTTACCTTCGCGAATCTATCCGCCCGTTCCTCCCCTCCCTCGCTTCGGGCTGGGACCTGATCCTGATCGCCCGACCCGCGATGACCTCAGCCACCCTGGCCGAAACCCGCCTGGCCATCGAGTCTTTGCTCCATCGCGCTGGCCTGATTGTCGAACATGAATCCTGAATTCCATTTGCACGATTACCCCAACGAGCCTCGATTGCGTGACCTGCCACGCACTCCCTTCTACTGGCCGCGCCTGATCCTTCTGGCCCTCATCCGCTTTTATCAGATGACCATTTCGCCGGCTTTGCCCGCCAATACCTGCCGCTTTTACCCCTCCTGTTCTCATTACGGATACCAGGCAATTTACAAATACGGGGTCATCAAAGGCTCGTTGATGGCAACCTGGCGTGTGCTGCGCTGTAACCCCTTTAATCCTGGCGGTTATGATCCTGTCCCCTAAGGAGAAAGTTTTCGTTAATGAAAGTAACTCGTCTTTTTCTTATTGCTTTGTTTGCTCTGGGCGTATTGCTCTTGAGCGCTTGTGCCACTCCCGCCGCTGGGAACTGGCCGGGTTTGGCTGCGGATAGCGAGCAGGCCTATGTCACCGCAGGCACTTTCCTGTACGCTGTCAATTTACAAAACGGCAGCGAGGTCTGGCGATTCCCGGCCAAAGCCCAAAACGGCGTCCTCTTTTATGCCAACCCCCTCATCACCCCTGATGGGCAACTCCTGATCGGCAGTGCCGGCACGACCCATGCTCTTTTCAATGTTGATGCCAAAACTGGCAAGGAAAACTGGCCTGCCCCCTTCACGGGCGCAAAAGGTCCCTGGCTGGCTACTCCGCTGGTGTGGAACGACCTGATCTATGCCCCCAATGCGGATGGCTCTCTCTACGTGTTACGCCTGAACGGTGAATACGTCGACGCGATTCAATTGGGGGGTAAGCTGTGGTCGAAACCTGTCACCGATGGCACTTACCTTTATGTGGCTTCACTCGATCATCACTTACATATCATTGATCTCGCCAGCAGAAATATCCTTAAAACGATTGACATCGGTGGCGCAATAGCCGATGGCCTGACAGTCGGCCCGCAAGGCGTTTTTGTCGGTTCACTGGCGGCAAAAATGGAACGGGTAACCCCCGATGGTCAGGTGCAAACCCTGGCTCAGGCTGAAGGTTGGCTGTGGGGCGCCCCGGCCATCCTCGATGACACGCTTTATTTTGCTGACCTGAACGGCAATCTATATTCCGTCAATGTGAACTCTGCTGCTCAAAATTGGAGTAACATCAAGCCCGATGGTCCCATCACAGCCAGCCCGGTGCTGTTTCAGGATAAAATTATCGTTGCGACCGAAGAAGGATCGGTATTTGCCTTCGATCGCCAGGGCAAAGACGCCTGGCCGCGCCCCTATGTTTCGGGTGGGAAAATTTACACCACACCTGTCGTCAGTGGCGAGATGATTCTGGTGGCGCCTTTTCAGGCTCAGTTTACTCTGGCAGCTCTGGATGGAGACGGCAGAGAAATCTGGAAATTTACGCCTGAGCGCTAAACGAGGAAAGATTTAGAATGGATATTTGGACGCTTCTGATTATTCAACCGATGACCAACCTCTTGTTGTGGATTTACGACCTGGTCGGCCACAACTTTGGGGTTGCGATCATCCTGTTCACCATCCTCATCCGTGCCATTACCTGGCCGCTGAACGCTCAACAAATGAAGGGCGCACAGGCCATGCAAGAATTGCAAAACGACAAAGAATGGCAGGCGATTCAAAAGAAATATGCCAAGGACCGCGAAAAACTGGCACAGGAGCAAATGCGGATTTATCAAGAACGAGGCATCAGCCCGTTTGCTTCCTGTTTGCCCACTTTGATTCAATTCCCGATCATTATCGGCTTGTATCAGAGCATTTTGCGTGCCCTGGCCTCAACGCCGCTTGACCTGCTGCGCCTGAGCCGCATTGTTTATCCCTTCCTCAGCGTAGAAAAATTGATCCCCCTCAACAATCAGTTTTTATGGATGGATTTGGGCCGGCCAGAATCGATCCAGGTCTTTGGCTTTGCTTTGCCGACTCTGGCGATCATCGTGGCGCTAACCACTTACATTCAGACGAAGTTGACCATGCCGGCTTCCTCCAACCCCGGTGATCAAACTGCGGCCATGAGCGGCATGATGTCCATTTATATGCCTTTGTTGCTCGGCTATTTTGCCCTGACTTTTGCCTCGGGCCTTTCGGTCTACTTCATCACCAGCAACCTTTTAGGTATTTTGCAATATGCTCTGATGGGAAAAGCTAACTGGCGCAACTTGTTGCCGGGCAGTAAAAAATCTGTTCCTTCTAAATAGGGAGGCCCTATGAATGAGCGTACGACGCTTGAAATCATTGCCCCATCGGTTGAGCAGGCCTTAGCCCAGGGATTGGCCCAATTGGGCTTGCCCCGTGAGGCCGTCACCGTTGAGGTGTTGGATGCAGGCTCGAAGGGGTTGTTCGGTCTGGGCGGGCGCCAGGTGCGGGTGCGTTTAACGGTAAATCCTGTGGGCGGAGTGGTCGCTCCCGAAACGGAACCCCTCCCCTCGTCCGGCAATGAAGCGCAGCCTGTGCCGCAGCCGGTCGCGCTTGCCGATGAGAATGATCCCTTGCTCAACATCGCTGAAGAAGTCGTTTCGAAATTATTGCACTTCCTGCGGATGAGGGCACAGGTCTCTGCCCATTTTGACACCTCCTCGAGTGAGTCCCGGCGCGTGGTGAACGTGGATATTCGCGGCGAAGACCTGGGGGCTTTGATTGGCCGTCATGCCGAAGTGTTGAACGCTTTTCAGTACATTGCCTCGTTGATTGTGGGGAAGATGACCCAGCAATGGGTGCAACTGGTGATTGACGTGGAGGGCTATCGCAGCCGCCGCGAGCGCCAGCTGCGCCAACTGGCCCGACGGGTGGCCGAGCAGGTGGTCAAGACCGGACGCCGCGCCAGCCTGGAGCCGATGCCCGCTGCCGAGCGCCGTATCATTCACCTGGAGCTGCGCGATCACCCCGCAGTGACCACGGAAAGCGTGGGGGAGGAACCGTACCGCAAGGTGACCATCGTCCCTAAGCAGGAAAAGTAGTTGGGGTTCGTTTTTTTTCAGACCTCCGAAGTCTCGCAGATTTCGGAGGTCTATTTTTGTCCCGGCGACTACAAAGTGGCTGAGCATTGCCCTCTACCTCACGGTATAATTTGCTTATGTTAGATTTGATGACTCTTGAGCCTGTAGATTATCTGGTGCTCGGACATGTGACCGCAGACCTGACGCCGGAAGGACGGCGGCTGGGAGGCACAGCGGCGTATTCGGCGTTGACTGCCCGCGCGCTTGGACTGCGCGTAGGCGTGGTGACCGCCGCGGCAGACACGGCTCTCCTCGACGCCCTGGATGGAATCCCGCTGATTGTGTCCCCTTCTGAGCAGACGACCACTTTTGAAAATAGCATTACTCCGCAAGGGCGCAAGCAGGTTTTGCATCAGCGCGCTACCCCCCTTTCTTTTGACCTGGTCCCCCCCGCCTGGCGCACGGCAGAGATTTTGCACCTCGGCCCGGTGGCGCAGGAAGTGCCTGCCGAAATCCCGCCATCTTTTTCTGCTTCGCTGATCGGCCTGACGCCGCAAGGTTGGCTGCGCACCTGGGACGAAAATGGGCATGTCTGGCCCTGTGAGTGGAAGGCGGCAGAGACTGTTTTGCCACAGGTGGGTGCTGTCGTCCTCAGCCGTGAAGACGTAGGCAATGATGAAGATCAAATCGAATGGATGGCGCATCATGTTCGCCTGCTGGCGGTGACGGAAGGCGCGGCCGGTTGTGTGCTCTACTGGCACGGCGACCGGCGTCGTTTTCGCGCCCCCATGGTGGAAGAAGTGGATGCCACCGGTGCAGGCGATATTTTTGCCGCGGCCTTTTTCATTCGCCTCTACACCACGCGCGACCCCTGGGAAGCGGCTCGCTTTGCCACCCAACTGGCGGCACGCTCGGTGACTCGTCGCGGCCTGGAGGGGATTCCCACCGCCGCAGAGATTCAAGAATGCCTGATGGAGGTTTTGTTGTGACCCGTATTTACACGCTGGTCAATCAAAAGGGCGGAGTAGGCAAAACCACCACCGCCATCAACCTGGGCGCATATCTGGCGCAGATGGGCCAGCGCGTTCTGGTGGTGGATCTCGACCCACAGGCCAACGCCACCTCCTGCCTGGGGGTGGACAAACGCCAGGTGCAAAGTGGAACCTACGAGGCGCTAATCAATGCCGCCCCGCCAGCGGCCAGTATTCTCTACAATGAACGGCTGAAAATGTCGCTTTTGCCCTCCTCGCCGGCCCTGGCAGGTGCTGAAGTGGAATTGGTCAATGAATTGGCGCGCGAATCTCGCCTGAAGAAAGCCCTCGCCTACCTGGATGGTCGCTACGATTACATTTTGATCGATTGTCCGCCCTCCCTGGGACTGCTTACCGTTAATGGGTTGGTAGCGGCCAAAGATGGATTGATCATCCCGGTGCAATGCGAGTACCTTGCCCTCGAGGGCCTCGGTCAGCTCACCCAAACGATTCAACGCGTTCGCTCGGCTCTTTTTCCGGACCTGCGAGTGCGCGGCGTGGTGCTGACGATGTTCGACCCCCGAACGAATCTTGCTACTGACGTAGTCGCCGAAGTCAAGCGTCACTTTCCCGATCAGGTTTTCAAGAGCGTGGTGCCCCGCAGCGTGCGTCTGGCGGAAGCGCCCTCTTATGGCCTGCCCATTTCGTTCTATGCTCCGCATTCTTCAGGGGCACAGGCCTACGAGGCGCTGGCCAAAGAATTGCTGGTTGGCGATGGCATCCCTCTGCCCGCCGCCGGCTGAGATGAGAAAATTTGGGCGAACCCGATCATTCTCTTCAAAAGGAGATTTCATGCCTTCACGTTCTGGTCTCGGCAAAGGTTTGGATGCTCTCATTCCGGGTGGATCACAGCCCTCTGATGGAGTGACCCAGGTGCCCGTGGAGAACATTCGGCGCAACCCGCGCCAGCCTCGCGTGCAGTTCAACGCCCAGGAGTTGGAAGAACTGGCCACCTCCATTCGCGAGCACGGCATCTTGCAGCCGCTGGTCGTTTCACCGGGGGAAGATGGCAGCTATGTACTGATCGCCGGCGAACGCCGCCTGGAAGCAGCGCGCAAGGCTGGCTTGCGTACCGTTCCCGTAGTGATTCGCCATGCGACCGATCAGCAATTGCTTGAACTGGCGCTCATCGAAAACGTTCAGCGCGCCGACCTGAACCCGCTTGAAGAGGCCGAGGCCTTCCGTCACCTGATTGACGAATTTGGGCTTTCTCACGAAGCCGTGGCGGCCCGCTTGGGGAAAAGCCGCGTGGCGGTGACCAACACCCTGCGCCTGCTGGAAGCTGCTCCTGCCGTCAAACAGGCCCTGGTGGATGGCAAAATCAGCGAAGGACATGCCCGTGCCTTGCTGGCGTTACCTTCGCTGCGCGCCCAGGAAGCTGCCTTGCAAACCGTCATCAACCTCGATCTCAGCGTGCGGCAAACGGAACAGCTGGCGCGCAAACTGGCCGGCGAGAAACCTGCCTCGAAACGGAAGCCCACCCAAAGTCCCGACGTGAGCGAGGTGGAACAACGCCTGCGCTCCAGCCTGGGCACCAAAGTCACTTTGCGGCACGGCAAAAAAGGTGGCACCATCACCATTCATTACTACTCCGATGAAGAACTGGATGCTTTATTAGGGAAACTGCTCTGACTCCGATGAAACTCCTCTATAACGGCCGTATTTACACTCAATTCCCCTCTCAACCCTGGGCTTCGGCGCTGCTCATCGAGGGTGAGCGAGTGCTGGCTGTGGGGGAGACGGAGACTTTACTGGCGCAAGTTGCGGCGCGGACAGAAAAAATCGACCTGCAGGGGAATTTCGTTTTACCTGGCCTCACCGATGCCCATTTACACCTCAAGCACTATGCCCTCAGCCTGCAAAAAGTGGATTGCGAAACCGCTACCCTGGAAGAATGCTTGCAGCGCCTGGCGGCGCGCGCACACACCTTGCGCCCCGGCGAGTGGCTGTTGGGGCATGGCTGGAATCAAAATGCCTGGGCCACCTGGCCCTCTGCGGCCGACCTGGATCGCATCGTGCCCGATGCCCCCGTTTATCTGACGGCCAAATCGTTGCATGCAGCCTGGGTCAATTCGGCAGCATTGCGCCTGGCGGAGATTACCAGCAGTACGCCTGATCCGCACAATGGGCAAATTCAGCGCGATGCACACGGCAACCCCACTGGCATTTTGCTGGAAGCCGCGATGAGCCTGGTCGCGGAGCGAATTCCAGAGCCAGCCCCCGATTCCATTGTCGCCGCCATTGAACAGGCGCAAACTGCCCTATGGCAAATGGGGTTGACCAGCGTGCACGACTTCGATCGGCGCGATTCGTTTCTGGCCTTGCAACAATTGCATCAGGCGGGACGGCTCAAATTGCGCGTGGTCAAAAACATCCCCCTCGAGTTGCTGCCTCACGCCGTGGAACTCGGCTTACGCAGCGGCTTTGGCGATGACTGGTTGCGCATTGGCTCGGTTAAAGCCTTCATGGATGGCGCTCTTGGCCCGCGCACCGCGGCCATGTTTCAGCCCTATTTGAATGAGCCCGAAAATCGTGGCATCCTCAACATGGACGCTGAAGAATTGTTCGAGCATGGTCGGCAGGCGGCGCAAGTAGGCCTGAGCATGGCGGTCCATGCTATTGGCGACCGCGCCAATCATGAAGTGCTGAATGCCTTTGAACACCTGCGGCGATACGAAAAAGAACATAGCCTGCCCCTCTTGCGTCATCGCATTGAGCATGTGCAAATCTTGCACCCCGATGACGCCGCGCGTCTGGCCCAATTGAACGTGATTGCTTCGATGCAACCCATCCATGCTACCTCAGATATGGAAATGGCCGATCGCTACTGGGGGGAACGCTGCGTCCTGGCCTATGCCTGGCGCACACAATTGGAGAATGGCGCGACCCTCGCTTTCGGCTCGGATGCCCCGGTGGAATCACCCAACCCGTTTTGGGGGCTTCATGCGGCGGTCACGCGGCGACGGGCGGCGGGCGCGCCCGGCCCCCAGGGCTGGTACCCTGCCCAAAGGCTGTCGCTGGAGGAGGCTTTGCGGGCTTACACCCTGGGAGCAGCCTATGCCGCTCAACTGGAAGAACGGCTGGGCCGTCTGGCCCCTGGCTTTCTGGCTGATTTAATCGTGTTGGAGCAAAATCCCTTCACCGTTCCCCCAGAAACATTTTTAACCATGCGACCACTGGCAACGATGATCGGCGGCGAATGGGTATGGAGGAGATTGCCCTCATGAATCAACCCCCACGTCTCACCCCGGAAATGCTAGTCCCTCGCCTGGGCGATTACCTGGTGCGTCGCGGCCACATCAGCGAAGCAGATTTGCAAAAAGCCCTGGCCTATCAGCAAGAGCAAATTGCGCTGGGAAAGACCTGCCTGTTGGGTCAGGCTCTGCTGGAATTAAATTTGCTGGATCGCGACACGCTGGAACAGGCCATCACGGAACAGATCCTCCAACTACGGGCAGCCCTCCAGGCGGCCAATCGCAATTTGGAGCGGCGCGTTCAGGAGCGTACCGCGGAGTTGCAGGCCGCGCTGGAGCGACTTTCGGAATTGAGCCAGTTGAAGGCCAATTTTGTCTCCAATATCTCGCATGAATTGCGCACCCCGTTGACCCATATCATCGGTTACCTGGAATTGCTGGTGACTGAATCGCTGGGGCCGCTTACCGCTGAACAACGCCATGCTTTGCAGGTCAGCCAGCGGGCAGCCTCGCGATTGGAGAATCTGATAGAAGACCTGATCATGTTCTCGCTGGCCTCGCGCGGTGAATTGAGCTTGAAGCAAGAGCCGGTGAATATTGCCCGCTTGGTGAACCTGGCGGTTAAGACCGCGACGCAAAAAGCCAATGAGCGCGGGGTGAGTTTGCATGCGGTGATGGATGATAACCTCCCCCTTGTCCAGGCGGACCCGGAGAAGATCGCCTGGGTGGTGAATCAACTCATCGATAACGGTATCAAGTTCACCCCGTCGGGCGGACGCGTAGTGGTTAGCCTGAGGAGAGAGGGGGATCATCTGATCATGCTCTCGGTTACCGATACCGGCATCGGCATTCCCGCCTCCAAAATGGACGAGATTTTTGAGCCGTTTCATCAGTTGGATGGTTCAACCACACGGCGTAGCGGTGGCACTGGCCTGGGGCTTTCGCTGGTGCGGCAGATTGTGGAGGCACACGGTTCGTTGTTAGAGGTAAAATCAATTGAAGGGCGTGGCTCAACCTTCCAGTTCCCGCTGCTGGCAGTCAAAGAAGCGGCACGTTAGGCGATAATGATGGACGCGAAGACCATCCAGACTCTGTACTCTATGTTCCAGGCGGTTTCGGAGCAAACCGATTGGCGTGCCGCACTGGATTCGATGCTGGGGACGTTGCGCGGTGATTTTGTCTACGACAATGTGGCCATGTATTTGCTGGATGAACAGGGGGGAGAAGAAGTGGCCTATGCGCGTGCCGTGGGACGGGGCAAGGAGGCAGAAGCAGATGCGGCCTGGGGGGAGGGGGTGGCCAGTCAGGTGCTTTCAAGCGGTGAGGTGATTTTGAATCAGCCGGGGGAAGAGTCCAGCGAGTTAAACCGCCTGACCCAACCTTACCTGCTTGGCTTACCGTTGTTCATCGGTGGAAAGCTGCAAGGCGCGCTGGTGTTCGTCCGCTTTGGTGGGCCAGCTTATGATCAGATGCATAGGCAACTGGCTTCGCTCATCGCCGGCTGGACGGCGGCGTTGATGGCGCATCGCGCTTTGCAAGAGGCCCGCGCCGAGCTGGAATCGGTACAGCGCCAGATGCGTTTACAGGATGATTTCGTCTCAACGATTTCGCACGAATTACGCACGCCGTTGGGATTTATCAAGGGGTACAGCACCAGCTTGTTGCGCTCCGATACCACCTGGGACGAGGCAACTCAGCGAGAATTTTTGACGATCATTGACGAAGAAACTGATCGCCTGACCAGTTTGATCGAAAACATGCTGGAATCGGCTCGGTTGCAAAGCCGAACGATTCAGTTTAAGTTTCAACCGTTACGGATGGACGCTCTGATTCGCGATGTGGTGGTACGTGTGCGCACCCGTCGGCCTGAGTTGCAAGTGGAGCTAGATTTTGATGCCGTTCCGCCCATTTTAGGCGATGGCGTTCGCCTTTCGCAGGTATTTGAGAATCTGTTCAGCAATGCCATGAAGTACGCTCCCGGCTCGCCGATCGCGATCTCGATGCGGGCGACGGAAAATCTTTTGACAATTGCGTTTCGCGATCATGGCCCGGGCATCCCCGAAGAATATCTGCCATTCATTTTTGAACGTTTCTATCGCGTTCCTGGGGAGCGCACGGTGACGGGCACCGGCTTGGGCCTGTATATTTGCAAGCAGATTATTCTGGCACATCGTGGTAAGATTTGGGCAGAATCTGTGCTGGATGAGGGAACGACTTTTTTCATCCAGTTGCCCACCGCTGCTGTATCTGATCCAACCATAGCATGAGGAGGAGAAATGTCTAAACGAATCTTGATCGTGGACGATGAGCCTCGCTATTTACGCTTGTTGGAGGCCAATTTGCGCACGGAGGGCTATGAAGTGGTCACTGCACAGGATGGCTTGCAAGCCATCGAGGTCTTTTCCTCTCAGCCGATTGACCTGGTGTTGCTGGACATCATGATGCCGCGCCTGGATGGTTTTGCTACCACTCAACGGCTGCGGGAATTTTCCAATGTGCCCATCATTATCCTGACTGCCAAAGGCGAAGAGCAAGATCGCGTTCGGGGCCTGGACCTGGGTGCGGATGATTACCTGGTTAAACCTTTCTCGGCCACGGAATTGCTGGCTCGCGTGCGGGCGG
Source organism: Anaerolineales bacterium (assembly GCA_034433385.1). Taxonomy (GTDB): domain Bacteria; phylum Chloroflexota; class Anaerolineae; order Anaerolineales; family Villigracilaceae; genus DAOUAN01. The sequence goes on from DAOUAN010000065.1 coordinate 43,298, forward strand.
TGTTGCGCCGGGCGCAACTTCCCAGCGAAATTGGGGCAGCGCGCTTTTTCACCCACGATAATCTCAAAATTGACTTTGCCCGTGCCGAGGTCTGGGTGGGAGAACAACCGGTCTCGCTCTCGGCTACCGAATATCGTTTGTTGCTCCAGTTTGTCCATAACGTTGGCAAGGTACTTACTTCTGAAGAACTGCTGACCAGCGTTTGGGGGCCAGAATACAAAAGTGATAAGGAGATTCTCTGGGTGAGCATTGCCCGCTTGCGCCAGAAACTGGAAGAAGATGCCCATAACCCGCGGCACATCGTCACCCGCTCTGGCCTGGGGTATTTGATGCCGCCCATCGAATCGTGAGTGGACGAGGTACATGTGGCTGGAAAAAGGATACTGATAATTGATGCCGACGTGGCCAGTCGTAACTTTATTGCCCGGACTTTGCAAAAAGAACAATATGAGGTGGACGTCGCTCCTTCGGGCAAAGAGGGCCTCATTGAAGCCTGGCGGAATCGCCCGGATCTGATCATTATTGACCCGCAGCTGCCCGACCTGAAAGGGGAAAGCGTGGCGCTCAAACTGCGCCAGGATCCCCGCACCGAGCGTGTGCCCCTGATCGCTCTGAGCAGCGACCCGGCGCTTAACCGGCTGAAAGAATGCCTGGATGCTGGCTTTAATGAATACATTGTGAAATCAGGCCAGGCCATTCTCGCCCTTAAAGAGACGATGAACCGACTTTTAGGCCTTCAGGTGCTGCCGTTGACGCAGGGGGGCTTGCTGATGACTTTTTTGAGCGCAAAAGGAGGGACAGGGACCTCTTCCTTGTGTGCCAATGTCGCTACTATGATTGCTGCTTATCAGCCGGAAACCACCGTTGCGGTGGCAGACCTGGTATTGCCCATTGGCTCCATTGCCCAAATTGTAGGTTACCAGGGTCATGAAAACATCGTCACGCTAGCCGATTTACCTCATCATCTGTTGACTCCCGAGTTTTTGCGTGAACATCTGCTTGAAATGGGGGAATGGCGCTTTCGCTTGCTGGCTGGCTCGCCCGATCCCGAAAGCGCGAACCACCTCCAGGTGAGCCGAATTGCCGAAATCATCGCTGCACTGCGAGCCGCCTTTGATTTTGTCATCCTCGATGTGGGGCGCTCGCTTTCCAAAATCATCTTGCCGCTCCTGCAACAGTCCGATCTCATCGCCCTGATCGTTGGTTCTGATCTCAGCACGACGATGTTGACCAAAACGACGCTGGATTACCTGCATGCCAAAGGGGTTCAAATGGATGCGATTTATCCTATTCTCAATCGCGCAGTCGGGCTGGAAGGCGTCACCAAAGGGGAAGCGGAGCAATTGCTTGGCATTCCCATTAAACTGACCATTCCCTACCTGGGGAGCAATTTTGCCCTGGCAAACAATCAACATGTGCCATTCTCGGTGAAGTTCCCGCGCGATACGGCTACCCTCTCGCTTAAAGATGCGGCCCAACAAATGGTTGAGATGGCGCGCCAACTGCGCAAAGCGAAAATGGAGGCAAAGGCATGACCATTGAATTTAATGAACGCGGCAAAATTTTTACCGATGTCGTCAGCAAAACCGCGGTGGCCGCCATCATCCAAACCACCACGCATTTGATTCGAGGCGCCATTCACATTCGCTACAACGAACGGGTGAAGGACGAACTCGATCGGGATGAACTCTTCCTGGCCGTCACCGATGCCAACGTGTTGGGTGAAGATGGTACAGTGCTTTTTCGTGCCCCCTTCCTGGCGGTGCGTCGCTCTCAAATCGTGTGGATTATTCCTGAAGAACCAACCGAAAGCGGAGAACACACATGACCACCTCTGCAGCTTCGCCTCAACGTCTGACTGCCGCCGATCTGCTCAAATTCAAACACTACCTGATTGAGACCATTTCGCGCCAGTTGGAGGGGGAGGCCCTGCCCACCGAACGACGGCGCGAGTTTGTGCTCGAACGCCTGAAAACCATCTTTGAGCAGGCCCGGCTGCCTCTTTCCGAAGAAATCCGCAATCAGCTATTTAAAGATATTCTGGATGAATTGCTCGGCTATGGTCCTATTCAGTCCTTGCTGGAAGATGACACCATTAGCGAAATCATGGTGAACGGCCCAAAGAAAATTTACGTGGAGCGCAAAGGACAATTGGTGAAAGTCCCCATTACTTTTGAAGATGATGCCCACCTGATTCGCATCATCGAACGAATTGTCCTGCCGCTGGGCCGCCGCATTGATGCCGACAATCCCACCGTAGATGCGCGCCTGCCCGACGGCTCGCGTGTCAATGCTGTGGTCCCGCCAGTAGCCATTGATGGGCCCATTCTCACCATTCGCAAATTCCGCAAGGATAAATTGACTATCGCCCAATTAATTGAATATGGCTCCTTGACCCAACACATGGCCGACTTTCTCCGCGCCTGTGTGCTGGCGCGCTTGAACATCATCATCTCCGGCGGCACCGGTTCGGGCAAAACTACCTTGCTCAACGCCCTCTCCGGCTTCATCCCTGAAAATGAGCGCATTGTCACGATTGAAGACGCGGCAGAACTGCAATTGCAGCAAGATCACGTGGTCCGTATGGAAACCAAGCATGGTGGCGAAGATGGCCGGGGTGAACGCACCATCCGCGATCTGGTTCGGAATGCTCTGCGCATGCGCCCCGATCGAATCGTGGTTGGTGAAGTGCGCGGTGGGGAGGCCCTCGATATGCTTCAAGCCATGAACACCGGTCACGATGGCTCCTTGACCACCCTGCATGCCAACTCTCCGCGCGATGCCATTTCTCGCCTGGAGACCATGGTGCTCATGTCGGGCATGGATTTACCCCTTAAAGTCGTGCGCCAGCAAATTTCCTCCGCGGTCGATTTGATCGTTCAGCAGACGCGTTTACGCGATGGCTCCCGCCGCATCACGGCGGTGACCGAAGTGGCTGGCATGGAGGGAGATACTGTCGTCTTGACCGACATCTTCAAATTTGAACAAACCGGCGTGGATGAAGACGGCAAGATCAAGGGCGAAATGAAACCTACCGGCATTCGCCCGCTCTTCTACCCGCGCCTGGAAGCCGCCGGCCTCAAACTGGGAGCCGAAGTTTTTGGCGCCACCATTGCCGATATTCTCGCCAGTAATCGTCAGCGTCGTTAACCATCCTTCACTTCTGCTATAATCGAACTGATTTTTGATCATTCGGGTAAGGCTGAGGCAAGCATGGATATTCGCACACAAATGACCATCCGCACCAAAAAACTGGGCGTGCTCATCCGCGATGCGCGCCAGGCTCAACGGCGCAGCATACCGGAATGCGCCGAAGCATTGGGCGTTTCTCCGAGCATCTTTCGCGCCTATGAAGAAGGCCGGCGCGCCCCCTCTTTGCCCGAGCTGGAAATCCTGGTCTATTACCTGAAGTTGCCCATCAACCACTTCTGGAGCAAAGAAGCCATCTCCGATGACCCCTCGCCTCTTGAGCCACTCGACCTGCCTCGGCTGATCGGCCTACGCCACCGCATGATTGGCGCCCTCTTGCGCCAGGAACGCATGCACGCCAGCATCTCCCTCAAATCCCTCTCCGAAGCGACCGGTATCTCCGCTGCGCGCCTCAAGGCCTACGAACTGGGCGAACGCCCCATTCCCCTACCCGAACTTGAAGCCGTCCTCTCTATCCTGGGCGGGCGCATTGAATCCTTCTTCGATCAGGGTGGCCCGGTGGGCAAATGGATGAAAGACCAGAAAGCCATTGAACTCTTCTTACAACTCCCCCCAGAACTGCAAGATTTTGTTTGTCAACCGGTGAACCGTCCTTACCTGGAATTGGCGATGAAACTAAGCGCTATGTCCACTGAAAAATTGCGCTCCGTCGCTGAAGGCATCCTCGACATCACTCTGTAAACATGAACGAAACCCCCAACCAACTCGTGGAAGCGGGCAAACAGGCCTTCCAACAAGGCCAATACGAACAGGCGGCCAACCTTTTTGCCCAGGCTGCCGAAAAATTTACCCTGGCGGGCGATGCCTTGTTGGCTGCCGAGATGAAAAACAACCAGAGCGTGGCCCTGCTCCAGGCCGGAAAAGCCCAGCAGGCGTTGCAAGCTGCCCAGGGAACGGAGGCAACGTTCGCGGCTGCCGCTGATCTCAAGCGTCAGGCCATGGCTCTCGGCAATCAAGCCGCGGCTCTCGAAGCCCTCCACCGTCTGGACGAAGCGCTGCAGACCTACGAACGTTCCGCAGAGCTCTTCGCCCAGGCTGGCGAAAGCGACCTGCGTGCCACGGTCATGCAATCCATCGCGGCGATCAAACTCAAACGCGGCCAGGTCACCCAGGCCGGCCTCAAAATGATCGGGGTCATTGAAGCCAAACAAAAACCCACCCTTTTAGAACGCCTCCTCAAATTTCTCATTCGTCTTATCCCATGGTAGTTCGGCCAGCGGTGCGTGCTGACGAGCACCAGATCACCAATTTGCTTTTCTTCTCGCCGCACATTCATCGCCACCTCGATTGGCGCGGCCCCCTCGACTGGTTGGGCTTGCCCCGCTATTGGGCGCTTGAAGAATATGGGCAGATTCACGCTATCCTGGCCTGCCCCGAAGACCCGATGGGCATCTCCTGGATTCGTCTCTTCGCCCACTCCTCGCTTCTCAGCGGACCTCAAGCCTGGTCGCCGTTATGGGAAGCGACACTCAGCGAGATCGGCGCGGCCGGTGGCGGAACCGTAGCTGCTATTGTCAATCAATACTGGTTGAGCAGCCTGCTGTATGCCAGCGGCTTTGACCTTTATCAATACATCGTCTTGCTGGAGTGGCGTGAACAGCCTTTTCAACCCCGCCCATTGCCTCCCCATGTGCAGATTCGCCCTATGCGCCCCGCCGACCTCCTGGCGGTTAGCACCGTAGATGCAGCCGCTTTTGCTCCGCTGTGGCGCAATTCTTTGGCGACCACCCAGCGAGCCTATTCGCAAGCGCTGCTCGCCACCGTTGCTGAACTGGATGGCGAACTGGTCGGCTATCAGATCAGCACATCGGCTCACCAGGGAGGCCACCTGGCGCGCCTGGCTGTGCGCCCTGAGGCCCAGGGGTTGGGCATTGGTGCCGCCCTGGTCAGCGATTTGATCCTCCGTTTGCGCCAGCGTGGTGGACGGCGTTTAAGCGTCAACACCCAGTCAGATAACGCTGCCTCCCTGGCTCTGTATCAAAAGCTCGGCTTTGTGCGCACGGGTGAAGAATACCCTGTCTTTGTTTATCCTGTGAAGGAGATGACATGGTCCAACGAGCAGATGCGATGATCGTCAATGCTCTGGTGCGGCAGGCCCTCACCGCAGCTGGCGAAGTGATGGGCGAAAATGGCCTGAACGTGGTGTTACGTGCTAGCGGACTGGAGCGCTTCATTGATGCTTTCCCGCCCGATGACCTGCAACCTGCCATCCAATCGGAGCAGTATGCCCGCTTCAACCAGGCCATTGAAGAATTTTACGGGCGTGGCGGGCGCGGCGTCCTGAAGCGCATTGGCAGAGCATCCTTTCAATATGCCGTTCGCGAACAAGCGGCATTGTTAGGAATCGCTGGTATGGCACTCAAACTCCTGCCCGAACGCCAGCGCATTAAGTTTATTTTGAACAGCATGGCCAACGCTCTCAAAAAGACCAATCCGCAAGTGGAAGCCTGGGTAGAAGAGGGGGAATACCTGGCTTACCTGGAAGCGACTTGCGCGATTTGTCATGGCCGAAAAAGCCAAACGCCCGTTTGCCACCTTTACGTTGGCTCTATTGGTGAAGCGGTCAAATGGGCTACGGGTCAGTTTCACCGCATTACCGAAACCCATTGCCTGGCCAAAGGGGATGAGTATTGTCGCTTTGAAGTGGGCGATGTGGTAGAAGAATTTTGAACTCGATAATTGCGTGTAGTATAGTTCCGCCGCTAGTCATTCTTTGCAATAGCCAACCCCGCGTCGAATGACACGCATACGGCAAATTTTCTTCGGGAAATTCGTGGAAATTCGATGCAAAAGAGAACTGAGCCTTATTGCAGATAAAGTCTAATCATTCCCTGGAGGATGAATTCATGAACACCTTTGAAACTCAATGGCAAAGCCGGGACGGCCTGAAACTTTATGCCCGTGGCTGGGAACCGGAGGACAGAATTCCTGAAGGCGTGATTTGCCTGGTCCATGGTCATGGCGAACACGTGGGCCGTTACGAACACGTAGGACAGGCACTGAGCGCCGCGGGCTATGTCCTTTTGGGCTTTGATCAGCGTGGGCACGGACGTTCCGCCGGGCCACGTGGGCACATTCCCTCTTATGACGCCTTGCTGGATGACATCACCCTCTTGCTGGACCAGGCTGCCAGCCGTTACCCCGCCTTGCCTTACTTCTTATACGGGCATAGCATGGGTGGCAATGAAGTGATCAATTATGCCTTGCGACGTAAACCTGCCCTGGCCGGGGTGATTGCCACTGGCCCCTGGTTGCGCCTGGCATTTGAGCCGCCCGCGCTTAAAGTCGCCTTAGGGCGGATGATGAATCGCATTTTTCCGGCGTTCACCCAAAAGTCCGGGCTGGAGACGGCGGCCCTTTCGCGCCGGACTGAAGTGGTGCGGGCCTATGAGGCCGATCCATTGGTGCATGATCAAATTTCGGCGCGCCTGTTCGTGGAAATGTACAATGCCGGGTTGTGGGCGCTGGAGCACGCCGCCGATTTCCCTTTGCCGCTGTTGCTCATGCACGGCAGCGCCGATCGCCTGACTTCGGCAGAGGCCAGCCGCGAGTTCGCTCAACGGGCCGGTCAACAGGTCACCTTGCGCATTTGGGAGGGCGGTTATCACGAGATTCACAACGAGCCAGAGCAGGCGGAAGTGTTCCAGACCATGATCGCCTGGCTGAATGCTCAGCGAGAAAGATAAGAGATTTTTAACCTGTGCTGGACAATTGCTTTTAACCGTGAGACAATTTTTAAACACGAACCGATTCAACCTTTTTGCGGCTGGAGATCCTTTAGGAAAGTGAAGGCACAGAATTTCACGAAGGCCACAAACCTTTTTGCAAAATTCGTGCCATGCGATGCCAAAAATTGATCAACTTCCAGATTCCGCAAAAGTTTGAATCACTCAATATTTTCGAAACAGGAGTAAGCCATGACTTCCGAAGGGAAAAGCAAACGTCAACTCATGCGCGAAAGACGTCAACGAGCGCAACGCCGTACGCGGCTGATTACGATTGGCCTGATCACCGCTGGTGCTTTGCTCATCGCTTTCTTTTTGATTTATCCAAACTTTCAACCGGTTGGCGCCATCAAGGAACCTACGTCCTTTGCCCGGCCGCAAGTTCAGGATAACACCGTGGGCGATCCCAACGCTCCCATCAAAATCGAAGAGTTTTCTGATTTTCAGTGTCCCTTCTGCCAGCGGTTTTACTTACAGACTGAAGAACAGTTAATCAGCACCTATGTTGCTACGGGCAAGGTGTATTTTATTTATCGTTCGTTTGGTGAATTTATTGGCCCCGAATCGCGGGCAGCAGCGGAAGCGGCTTATTGTGCCGGCGAGCAGAACAAGTTCTGGGAGATGCACGATTTTCTCTTTGCCAATCACACGGGCGAAAACGTGGGTGATTTCACCAGTCGCCGTTTGCTGGCGTTTGGCGAGAAAATCGGCCTGGATATGCGCGCTTTCCGCGATTGCCTGGATAGTGGCAAATATAACAGCCGCGTGGATCAGGACTTTGCCGATGGTCGGGCGGCTGGCGTAAAGGCTACCCCATCGTTCGTGTTGACATACACCGTCAACGGTCAGACGGTTACCGAGTTGATCGAAGGGGCACAGCCTTTCAGTGAATTTCAATCCAAAATCGAGGCGGCTCTGACGGCTATGGGACAGTAAGCCGCGCTGGCTGTGCTCCCTGCGCTGTGGTTAGAGCAGGCAGGGATGGCCACAGATTGTCTTCGCAAAAAGACCTCCGCAGTCTTGCAGGCTGCGGAGGTCTTTTCATCTCGCTATTTTTATCGCCACAGGCTGACGATCCACACCAGCAGGGGGGCGACGGCCAGCGCCGGCAGAAAGTTACCCACCCGAATGGGTTTTATTTCCAGTAAACTACTCAGCGCCAGGCCGAGCAGAATCACCCCACCGGCGGCGGTCATTTCGTTCATCATGGCTGGTGAAATGATGGCGTTCAGTTGGGCTGCCAGCAGGCTGATGCCGCCCTGATAGGTCAACACCACCAGGCTGGAAAACAACACACCCACTCCCAGGGTGGAGGCAAACGCCAGAGAAGCAAAACCATCCAGCACCGATTTCACTGCCAGCAGGTTGTAGTCGCCACTCAGGCCATCTTGAATGGATCCCAGGATGGTCATTGGGCCGACGCAGAAGAGCAGGGAGGCGGTCAGGAAGCCGCGTACGAATCGGGAGGCCGCGCCCGGCTTAGGGTCTGGCATGAAGCGCTGTTCGAGGAGGTGCCCCAGGTTTTGCAGGCGGTCTTCAATCTTCCACCATTCGCCCAGCAAAGCGCCGATCAGCAAAGCCCCTAAAACAATGAGGGCGTTTTCTGTCTTGAAGAACATTTGCACGCCCAGGGCGGCAGTGAACAGACCCATTCCGCTCACGACTGTGCCTTTCAAGCGGTCGGGCAGGCGCGCCCCAAAAAGCAAGCCGAGCGCCCCGCCCAGCAGAACGGTGGCCACATTGAGGAAAGTGCCGGTCATAGATCACCCTTTCGCGCGGCTGGTTTCTTTTCCTGAAATCTGATTTTCGAGCAATTCGAGCACAAAGCACAGGGAGGATAGCCGGTTGAGGTAGCGCTGCAAGTCGGGGTTGTGAATTTGCCCTTCATCGAAGAGGAGAACCACCCGACGTTCGGCGCGACGGATAATGGCGCGAGCCAACGAAAGCGCCGCGCCGCCGGGCGTGTCGCCGGGCAAGATGAACTCGTTGGGCATTTTCACCACCTGGCTGAGGGTATCGGTTTGGGTTTCCAGCCAGCGAACGCGCTCGGCGTCAATGAAGTGAAAGCGTGCTTCGTTTTCGGGGGTGGCAGCCACTTCGGCCATCAGTTTATACAGGTCGCGCTGTGCTTCGAGCAGAATGGGGGCGGTTTGTGGAGCCGAAACGCTGGCACGGGCCAGGCCGAGGGCGGCTGAGGCTTCGTCCAGGGCGCCAAGTGCCTCCATGCGGGCATGATACTTGGGGACGCGTCCCTCCCCCAGCAGGCCGGTCGTCCCATCATCACCTTTGGCAGTATAAAAATTCATGTCTGCCATTATAACCAGAATTGCCGGAAACAGGATAAATCGGCGTATAATTTACGTATTCCCATGCTGAAATCGCTTCATGCTCAAATTACCCGTCAGGCCTTAGGGGCTTATTTCGCGCCGCAGGTTTTGGAGACGATCATCACGGCCAATCTGGCTCAGGATCATCTGCGCGGGCAGATTGGCCATGATGAGTATCACTTTGACAATAACGCCCTGGCGCAAGGTGACGCTTATCTGGAAGAGCAACGCGCCCAGGTGTTGACTGCCTTGCGAGACGGGCGTTCTCTTTCTGCCTGGCGAGCTTTTGGGCGACTGACTCATGCTGCCCAGGATTTCTACGCCCACAGCAACTACGTACGCTTGTGGTTTTCCCGCTACGAGGATGCGGCGCCTCCGCCCCCGCCCGAAATTGATCCCGTTGATTTGAGCCTGATCCACAGCCCGGAGCTGCGTAGTGGCAAGCTGTACTATCCTCTTGAAGTGCTCTACTTTTTCTCTTTAACCCGCCCGCTGGCCCTGGCATTCCTGCCGCCCGATTCGCATGCTCACATGAATCTCGATTCGGCCGAACAGGGAGACCTGTTCCAATATGCTTTTCATGCGGCCGTTAAACGTACTCACCTGGAATTTGTAATTTTGCAATCGGCTCTCTCCTCCGCCTTGCTGCAACTGTTTACTGGCAAATAACGATCTCCTTCCCTGGGGGGAGGGGGGAAGTGAGCCGCGCACGCCGTCACGGATTTGGGATGGGAGGATAGGATGCCATGAAACGGTATAATATCTGTAACTATCCATTTCCTCCCTGACGAAAAACGGAATCCCCTATGACTGACACAAACCTGAAAAATCAACTTAACGAAGTCATGAAAGAAGCCATGAAAAGCGGCGATGAAGTGCGTAAACGCACTGTCCGCATGGTGCTGGCTGCCATCAAGCAAGCCGAGATCGACAAGCAGATTACCCTCGATGACCTGGCGGTGATTTCTCTCATCCAAAAGGAAATCAAGAACCGTCGCGAGGCGCTCGAAGAGGCTCAAAAAGCCGGCCGGGCCGACCTGGTAGAAAACAATCAGGCCGAAATTGCCGTGCTGGAGGCCTTTTTGCCCAAAGCGATGAGCGCCGATGAACTGCGCGCCCTCGTTCAGGCGGCCATCACCGAAAGCGGCGCGACTTCACTGGCCGAAATGGGCAAAGTGATGAAACTTGTGATGCCCAAAGTGGCTGGCCGCGCCCCTGGCGACGCAGTCAGCCAAATGGTGCGAGAGTTGCTTGCCAGGTAAGCACAGCGGATGAACTTGAAACTCTTGCGTTCTCGCCTGGCCTCCTCTGCCATTCACACTTTGCAAATCGGGCTCATCGTTGCCCTCAGCCTCATCAGCTACCTGGCATTGATCTTGCCCATTGGTCTGCGCCCGGCGACCCTGGCCGTGGATGTGGGGATGGTTGCTCCGCGCGATTTGCAAGCCCCGCGCGACATCGAATACGTCAGCGAGATTCGCACCGAAGAAGCGCGTCAGGCCGCAGAACGTGCCGTTGCCCCGGTTTATACCCCTCCCAATCCCTCCATTGCCCGCCAGCAAATTGAACGCTTGCGGACGACGTTGCAATTTATCAGCCTTACCCGCGAGGATCCCAACGCTTCGCTGGAGCAAAAACAAGCCGATCTGGCCGCGCTAAGCGATGTACGTTTGGATAGCAAAGCGATCGATCAGATTTTGGCGCTTTCTCCTGCCCGCTGGGAAGAAATTCAACAAGAGGCGCTCAGCGTGCTCGAACAAGTCATGCGCCGCCCTATTCGCGACCAGGACGTGGATGCCACCTTGCGCAACCTGCCGTCGCTGGTCAGCCTTTCTCTTAGCGAGGAACACGCCCAACTGGTAGCCGAACTGGTCAGCCCCTTTGTTGTGCCGAATAGTTTGTATAGCGAAGAGCTGACCCAAGCCGCCCGCCAGGCTGCTCGTCAGGCTGTGGAACCGGTGGTGCAAACCTACAAAGCGGGGGAGACCATCGTCCCCGGTGGCGAAATTATTACCCCGGCGGATATGGAGGCCTTACGCCAGCTGGGTATGATCCGCCCTGGCCGTCGCCTGGAAGACATGATCGGCGCGGCGGCGCTGGTCATCGCCTCAGCCGCCTTCCCTATCCTGTATTTCTTCCGCCGCCGGCGCAACTCGGTTTTCAACGACCCGCGCAGCCTGACTGTCATTGCCCTGATTCTGGCCGTCTTCTTGATCGGGGCGCGCTTTTCGATCCCTAATCGTACGGTTGTCCCCTATCTCTACCCCTTGCCCGCCGCCGGTCTGCTTTTGGCCACCCTGTTTAACATTGAAACCGCAGTGGTTTTTTCGATTGTTCTCTCATTGCTGGCGGCTTATGGCTTGCCGAACACCCTCGACCTCACCGCTTATTACCTGATTGCCTCGCTTTGTGGTCTGCTCGTGCTGGGGCCGGCACGGCGCTTTTGGGCTTTTTTGCGGGGCGGAGCCGGCATTGCACTGGCCGGCTCGGCGATGATCCTGGCCTATCGCCTGCCTTTTGGCTCCTGGGATTGGGTCGGCCTGGCAACACTGATCGGCGCGGCTGCCTTCAACGGCCTGGCTTCTGCCAGTGTGGCCCTCTTGCTTCAATATTTCCTCGCTCAAGGTTTGGGGTTGACCACCGCCTTGCAATTGCTCGACATCTCTCGCCCCGATTCGCCCCTCCTCCAATTCTTTTTGCGCAATGCCCCGGGCACGTATCAGCATAGCCTGCAGGTGGCCAACCTCGCTGAGCAGGCGGCGGAGCGCATTGGTGCCGACCCGTTGCTCACCCGCGTGGGCGCGCAATTCCACGATGTGGGGAAGGCTCTCAACCCCTCGTTTTTCATCGAAAACCAGGCCCCCGGCAGCGTGAACACCCATCACGATATGCCCCCTGAAGAGGCTGCCGCCATTATCATCCGTCATGTGACCGATGGGGTAACCCTGGCGCGCAAGTATCGTCTGCCGCGCCGCCTGGAGGACTTCATCCGCGAGCATCATGGCACGCTCATTACCCGCTACCAGTACAATCAGGCCCTTGAGGCTGCGGGTGGCGATGCGAGCAAAGTCGAAATTGAGAAATTCCGCTACCCTGGCCCTCGCCCACGCTCCCGCGAAACGGCTCTGCTCATGCTGGCGGATATGGTCGAAGCCCGCGCCCGCGCTGAGCGCCCTGATACCGAAGAAAAACTGCATTCTCTGGTGCACAGTGCTATCGAGTTCGCCCAAAAAAATGGTCAGCTGGACGATACCATGCTCACCCTGCGCGACCTCACGCTCATTGCCGAATCGTTTGTCTCTACCTTGCGTGGCACGTATCACCCCCGCATCGAGTACCCCGCTGCCGATCACCCTGTGGCGCTGGAGAAAATTCGCAAAACTTCTGTTCGGAAGGAAACATGATCTATCTCGAAGCCCATTCTCCCATCCCTTTTGATCTTGATCTACTGGAGGAGGCGGCTCGCCTCACCCTGGACTTGCAGGCGGCTCCCCCCGACGCAGAGTTGACCATTGTCCTCACCGATGATGAGCAACTACACGCCTTGAATCGCGACTACCTGGGCGTAGACGCCCCAACCGATGTCCTTTCCTTCCCCGCTGCGGAGCTGGACCCGGAGACGGGCGCCCGTTATCTGGGCGATATCCTCATCTCGGTGCCGCGCGCCGCGGCACAGGCTCAGGCGCGGGGACATTCTCTGGCCGCCGAAGCGCAACTGCTGGTGATCCATGGCGTGCTGCATCTGCTAGGTCACGATCACGCCGACAGCGAAGACAAAGCCCGAATGTGGGCTGCCCAGGCCGAAATCCTGGAACGACTCGGTTTGGGGAACATCACAATTGGGGAGGAATAAATCGCTCGAGGAAAATTCTCAGGGAATCCTATGACATTCAAATCATTTCTTCTTTCTCGCATTCAATCCTTTGGACACGCTTTTCGCGGCTGGCGCTATGTGCTGGTCACCCAACAAAATGCCTGGATTCACGCCGTAGTGGCAACGGGGGTGTTTTTGCTGGCGCTCTGGCTGCGCTTGCCGGCGCGTGATTGGGCTACGATTATCCTGACGGTGGCCATGGTGTTCTCGGCAGAGTTTCTCAACACGGCCATTGAAGCCGTGGTGGACCTGGCCAGCCCGATGCACCATCCACTTGCCAAAGTGGGGAAGGACGTGGGCGCGGCGGCGGTATTGATTGCTGCTCTGGCCGCGTTGCTGGTGGGCTTGCTCGTTTTGGGGCCTCCGCTGTGGGAGCGGGTGCATTTTTTGTTGGGGTAAGATCCTTGGAGTTCGTTTAGGTGATTTTTGCGATCGCGGGAGTGATTATGACGCTTTCTTTCAAATTTGGTACGGTGGGTTCTCCGCTGGCAACGCCGAAAAAACCAGGAGGCAGCGTGGGAGCTATTGAATTCAGCCGTTCGCTGGGCCTGGATGCGCTGGAATTGGGTTGGGTGCAGGCGGTGCGGGTGACAGAGGCTACCTGTGCGCAGATTAAACAGGCCGCCGGTCAATATGTGGTGGCGATCAGTGTCCATGCGCCGTATTTTATTAACCTGAATGCCAGCGACGAGGAATGGCCAAAGTCGCGCCAGCGTTTGATGGACGCGGCCTATTATGGTTTCCTGGCCGGCGCAACCGATATCGTCTTTCACCCGGGCTCTTATTTTGCCCGCCCCCCTGCTGAGGTGCTGGCAGTGGCCCTGCCGCGCTTACAGGGTTGCCGCGCTGAGTTGCAAAGCCGGGGGATCGAAGTCACGTTGCGCCCGGAGACGATGGGAAAAGCAGCCATGCTCGGCTCCCTTGAAGATACACTGGAAATGAGTAAGAACGTCGAGGGGGTTCTGCCCTGCCTGGATTTTGCTCACTTGCACGCCCGCGCCGGGGATGGTTCGGTGAATACTTATGAGGAGTGGAGTCGCTATCTAGAGGCGTATGCTCAGGCGCTGGGCGCTGAAGCGCTTCAGCGGTTGCACATTCATCTTTCGGGGATTGAATATGGCCCCAAGGGAGAAAAAAATCACCTGACGTTGGCTGAGGCTGATCTGGATGTGGGGGCGCTCTTTCGTGCTCTCAAAAATTTTGGTTGCCAGGGGCGCATTTTATGTGAAAGCCCCATTATGGAAGAGGATGCGCTGAAGTTGAAAAACATCTGGCTAGAAATAAGCGGGGAGGAAGAATAAGCAGAGAGACAGGGCTATCGCTCCAGCAACTTTTTGATGATGTTCTTGCCTTTGTAAAGGGCTCGTTTGCTTTCGCGGTAGAGCGGCCAGTAGAATCTGGCCTGTGGGCTGGGGGTGTTGATCATGCTTTCCCGGCTGTAGCCAAATTGCTGGGCCAGGACAATAACTTCCTCGGAGAGGGTGAAGGCAAAGTGCCGATCCTGTCGCCATTTGGGAGTATGGGAATGACGGAAATAACCTTCTGGAATGTTCTCGGGTATGTTGCGCTCGCAGAAATCGAACACAGGCTGGAGGCTTTCTATTGAACTCACCATGTCCTCATACCGTAGCAGGATGACCTTTTCGCCCAAAAGTTCTTTGAATTGGAGTAAGTTTTGGTAGGCCTGTAGCCACTGATGTTGCAAATCTTCAGGCCGGCTGCGCCAACGGCGGAATTGAGAGTAAATGGTGTTCATGGGATGACGAACCAGCCCGATGAATAAAAAGTCAATATCGGGATTCCGGCGCATACACTCCAACATTAATTCAAGTGCCGACCATTGCAGTAGGTGATGCGGGGATTTTTCCACAAAAATAGGCCGATAGGCCAGACAAAGCATTCTCCACCCACCGAAGATCAGTTCATGGTCGTCAGTGGGTGGAGAATAGTTTTCCAGGTTCTCCCGCAGCAGGTGGATGAGATCGTTTTTGGCTTGGTGATAAGGGAGGGGGACCTCGCTATCCAGCATCCGTTGCTGGGGCAGTTTCAGCACCGAGGCGGCTTTGGTCCAATACAGGGTTTCAAATTCGTAATGGCGCGTTTTGGTGATGTGCTGTGCGCCGGCAAAATCGCCGAGCAGTCGCTGGCACAGGCTGGACCCGGAGGATTTTTCAGAAAGAATGATGATACATTTTCCTGTGGACATCTTGTCCTGCTCCTATTGATTTCTAAATGGGTCAATCAGCCAGCTGCAGTCTGAGCAACGTTGAACTTGATTCCAATTTGCATTGAAGCGCCATCAAGTGCGAAATGCTGTAGTAGGTAGCGGGCGATGTGGTGCAAGACGAAACCTTGTGGGGACAGGCCTTCGGCCTATCCCCACCCTTGTCCCTCCCCTGTCTGTGAACCCATGCAGTGCAACGTTCATCTCTCGAAGGGGGGATGGGGGATGGGGTGTTTGAAGCACCAGAGGGGGCAAGAGCCCCTCTGCATCTCTCCGAAAGCGGATGGGGACCACCTGTAATCCAACCGATGCAAATTTTTACTTTCGAAGCGTTTTTCAGTAAATCGCTCCTGATTGCACAAAAATTCGGCTAATTTTGCTGGGGTTTGTATTCAAACCGAAAGCCATGAAGTTCGATATACGGTTGCCATTGCTGAAAACTAACTGCCCGGATGCGGCGAGCGATCTCCTCCTGGCTCATTTCGGGCGTGATGCGGAACAGTTCATTGAATTGTTTGCGGGTGAAAGGAGGGCGCGTCCATTTTTCTGTGGAAACGGGCAACTCTTTTCCCTCTGCCAGCAGGCCAACGATTTCAAAGAACAATTCAAGCTGATGCTCATAGGTGCGTTGCAACAGGGAGGCAACATCATCTTGCGGATAAACGGGAAAGCGCCGGACGGCGATGATGGCGCCGGTATCCACCTTTTCAGCCATGTGATGACAGGTCACACCGTATTCTGTTGCGCCTTCGTAAAGGGCGAAGTTGTTACACCCAATGCCCGGATATTCCGGCGAAGCGGGGTGAAAATTGATGGCGGCCCGGCGGGTACGTCGCAACAGTTCGGCGGGGACAACCCAACGGGAGAGATAGGAAATGATGTAATCGCCCTCCCAGGCGCGGATCTCAGCAGGCAGCGGATCGCCCCAGCGACCCAGGCAAAAGGTCACGCGAGCGAAGCGGGCCTGACAAAATTCGAGGGCGCGCGCACAGTAAGGGTCATCTGCTTTGCCGAGGAAGAGGAGGGAAAATTGAGAAGAGGTCATGTCTTGATTATAGTGTGCTTTTCAGCCCAAAATCTTCGGGGATGAGCGAAAACATCACCGCGTCGTAGGCTTTCTGACCTATGACGATGCGGTTGCGCAAGACGCCTTCGCGATGGGCGCCGATTTTTTCTGCCACGCGCAAGCTGGCGGTGTTTTCGGTGGCAATGACTACCTCAACGCGAATCAGCCCAACTTTTTCGAAGGCAAAGCGGGCTGCCAGGCGAGCGGCTTTTGCCGCGATTCCCTTACCGCGCTGGCTACTTCGCACCCAATAGCCCAGATTGCAAAAACGGTATTGCGGGTGAACCTGGCTCAGGTTGCAGGCTCCTAGCAGAGTCCCATCCTTGCTGCTGGTGATGGCAAAGCCGTAAAGCCCGCCTTCATTCCAGCGCGCCCGGGCAACGGCGATAAAGTTGTGGGCATCTTGTTCATGGTAACCCTCATGTGCCCAGGCCATCCACGGCTTGAGGTCGGCCAGCGATTCGCGAATGGCGGCGTAGAGGGCGCCAAGATCTGCAAATTGAAAAGGGCGCAGGGTGATCTGGCCATCTGTCAATGTCGTGTAAGGAATCATCTTCCCACCCGATAAAAAAACCTGCGCCTGGCGCAGGTTAGAGATTGATATATTCACGTAAGTTGTGTTCCACGGCGTAGGCGGCAGCCTCTGCCCGGTTGTTCACCCCTAATTTGGAGAGAATGCTGCTGACGTAGTTGCGTACGGTCCCTTCGCCCAAAAAGAGGGCTTTGGCGATTTCGCGGTTGGTCTTTCCCTCCGAGACCAACAAGAGAACATGTTTTTCTTGCTGACTGAGATGGGCAAAGGCGGATGCCTCTTCGTCTTTTACCGCTCGCCTCACTTCCTGGAAGACGCGCTGGGTCACCGCGGGATCGAGCAACGCCTCCCCCCGGCTGACGGCTTCCAGCGAGCGGATCAGGTCTTCGCTGCCGATTTGCTTGAGAATATACCCTGAGGCTCCCGCCCGGATGGCCGAGAAGAGCATCTCGTCCTCGGCATAGGAGGTGAGCATGATGACTTTGGTCTTAGGATATTTGTTGACGATTTCTTCACAGGCTTCGATACCAGATGTGCCGGGCAAGCGAATATCCATCACGACTACGTCCGGCTCCAGAGCGGCGACCTGGTCAACAGCCTCGCGGGCCGATGCCGCTTCTCCCACGACTTCGAATTGAGGATGTCGCTCCAACAGGGATTTCAAACCGAGACGAACAACTTCGTGATCATCTACCAGAAGAATGCGCTGTTTTGCCATGCTTCAATTTTACCCAAGATTATCCACAAATACCAGGCGCGCGCAGCAAGCGAACGGAAGCCTCTCTCACAAAAAATGGTGCGCCACGGCCACGGAGGGTCGTGACGCACCATTGTAAGAGGAGGATTGTATGGCTCACCTGTTGGCTCAGGTTTGTGATATACCTGCGGCCGATTGGGTCTATTTTGCTTTGACTGTAATGGTCTTGGGACGAGCCTCTTCGGCTTTCGGCATGGTGATGGTAAGGATACCGTCTTCGAATTCGGCCTTCGCTTTCTCCGCTACGATGGGGACGGGAAGGATCACGCTGCGCTCAAAGGCACCCCATCGCTGTTCGCGGATGTGGTAATTGCGCTCTTTGCTTTCGTCTTTTTGCTTGTACTCGCCCTTGATCGTCAACAAATCACCGGTAACGTTGATTTCCACATCGTCGGCTTTCAGGCCAGGAAGAGCCAGCCGGACGACAACTTCATCTTTTGTTTGATACATATCCAGGGCAGGTCCGCGCCAGCTCTCAAACAGGTCGAACGGACGGGTGAAGGCTTCATCGAAGAGACGATCCATCGCCTCACGCAGTGTCATGATTTCACGAGCGGGTTCCCAGCGGATCAGGTTGGTCATAGCGACACCTCCTTTCACTGCAGGATTTGATCGAAGTTCTCTCACAATCTGCCCTTTAAAATACACAGCCTGCGTTAAAAAAACGTAGGCTGTGTATAAAAAAACCGTTAGAAGGGGGCGTTTTTAGGACTGGTTTTGACTTTCTTTTTGCCTTCTGAAATCCACAAAACGATAACCTACGCCGCGCTCGGTCAGAATATATTTTGGGTTGGCCGGGTCTTTTTCCAGTTTTTGGCGCAGGTAGTTGATGTAGAGCCGAACGTAGTGAGGCTCATCGCGGTATTCATACCCCCATACCTTTGCCAGCAGTTGATCGTGAGAGACGACCCAGCCGGCGTTTTGTACCAGGTGGTAGAGCAGACGATATTCGGTGGGGCGCAGTTTGACCAGCTTGCCCTCCAGCCAGACTTCGCGGCGGTCGAAGTCAATTTTCAGGCGGTCGTCCACTTCGATCAGTCCGTGCATTGAGCCGCTGGCAGCTTCCGTGCGGCGTAACACTGCTTTTACCCGGCTGACGAGTTCGCGCGGGCTGAAGGGTTTGGTGATGTAGTCATCAGCGCCCAGCTCGAGGCCGCGCACGCGGTCATCCTCTTCCCCTTTGGCCGTGAGCATAATCACGGGAACATTGCTGATTTCGCGGATTGTTTCAAGCACCTCGAAGCCATCCAGGTCGGGCATCATCACGTCGAGAAGAATTAAATCGGGGTTTACATCGCGCAGTTTCTGAATGGCCTGTTTGCCGTTAAACGCTTCACTCACCTGGAAACCATCGTGTTCCAGGTTGAGACGGATGAAGCGTACCATGCGCTCTTCATCGTCCACTACCAGAATGCGACGGCGCTCAAAAGAATCGGGCATGTTATTCCCTCACGAAACCAATGATCTTTTCTTCTTCTTCGCTGGCAAGCACCTCGACCAGGTTCAGGCGCTCAATGGGCCAGATGACTTTTACGACGTTGGGTTCCAGGTAGTGAATATCTTTTCCGTCGCGCATGCGCGGGTTGCTGATGATCATCAAGGTATCGGTGGGCTTGGGGAGTTCATCTACTTCGCCAATAATGGGAAGCTCACCGGCGATATGCAAAATCACTGTGTAAGCCATGCTCATCCTTTCCTAAGATGCATTTCTCAGCAAGACGTGAATTTTCAGCTTCCCTAATGCGATCAGGTCGCCGTGATGAAGAGGATATTCTACATTAGGAGCGAGGCGTTTGCCGTTGACGTATGTGCCGTTGGATGAACCCAGGTCCATAATGATGGCCTTTTCTCCATCCCATTTCAAGACGGCGTGCATGCGTGAGACGCCGCTGGCGTAGGCCTGATAAGGGGAAAGGTCAATATCAGGCATAATGGGCTGCCCTTCGCTGATCCTCCCCAGGGTGTATTCAGTACGGTCAGCCAGCGGCAATACCTGCCCCGTGTCTACAAGATGCAACGTTCCCCACGCATTCACAAGCGTGGGAGGGGGGGTGGGGGGCACGGCTTTGACGACTTCCGCCCCAATGGATTCTCGGATCTGATCGGTTTGAATGTTTTGGGTGGTCAGCGAATCGCCACTGGTCAGTTGGGCGCCGCACTCGCTGCAAAACATTGCACCGGCCATATTCAAGTGTTTGCAATTAGAGCATACAATCATTTATCCTTCTCCTTGGCACCTGTCAATAACAGGGCACGGGTTCGATATTTGATCTCTTTACTGCCCTCGCTGCTCCAGGCGTGCATTCGCTCGAGGTTTTCGGCCTCGATGATCGCGGTTTTTGCCAGTTCGCGCTCGCCTTGAGAGAGAAGGTGGGTGGCAAGATTTTGAAGATGGCGCGAGGCCCGGTCGTAATGACCGGATTCGGCTTCGGAGCGCGCCTTCTCTTGTAAGCGATAAAGGGTGAGGCGTGAAAGTGCGCGCAGAATGGTCGCGGGAGGCGGTTCGGTGCCGGCCTCATTTCGCACTGGCCGTGTCAGATAGAGCCGCCGGGGCGGGACAGGCAAAGGTTGGGTGGCGATGGACACTTTCAGATTCCCATCTAAAATAACGGCCAGATCTTCCTTGACGGCTGGCGGTTGCACAACGAATTCAAACAGAACATTGAGTGGGGTGTCTCGCAGGATAGGACCCAGCCGGAGCGGAGTCTCTATGCCTACTGGCCCACCCTCTGGTTGCAAGCGAAAGATATAGTTTAAGTGTATGTCTTTTTGGGGTTTAAAGTCAATTTGCACATCATCGGCAAAGGAATTGGCCAGGGCGCGGAATTTTTCGGCCAACAGGCGTTGAATATCTTGGGGTCTTGAAATGTAGGCGCTGCTCCCACCGGTACGGCTGGCCAGGGCATCCAGGAAAATGTCGTTCCAATCGCCGCCAATGCCCATGCCACTGATGCCAATGTTTTGGCGGGCGGCCTCTTCTGCCAGATTCAGGCAGGCCTGTTCATCTCCGTAGGTATGCCCGTCGGTGAGCAAGATGATGTGGTTGACGCGGCTGGGATCGAGACTGCGGCGAACTTCTTGAACGGCGGCTTCTAGCCCCTGGAAAATTTCGGTTGCGCCGAAGGGTTGCATGGCCAGGATGCGCGATTCCTGCTTTTGCCGGTCGAGTTGATAGCCTGCCGGGATGATCACCTCCGCCCGATCGCTAAAGGCTACGACACTTAGGATGTCTTGGGGGCGCAAACTGCGAATCAGCTGGATCGCGGTTGATTTGACCACATCCAGTTTTTCGCCTTGCATGGAGGTGGAGCGATCTAACAGCAGACAAATATTCAGCGGAGGGGCTGGGATTTTCTCGGCATCTTCCACCGGCGCTACTTCTAACAAGACGTAGAGCAATTGCGGTTCGTTCAGCCGAACCAGGTTGGGCCGGCTGAAGAAGATTTTATGCTGAACGATGGTAGTGGTCTCTTCTTCGGCTGGCAAAGTGGCATCGTATTGCGCTCGCCGCACAGGGTTGGAGAGTGTTTCGTAGGCTTGCTGAATTGCCAGGAAAAGCTCAGTTTCGCCGGGGGCTACGTTTTTATCTGGATGGAGGCGACGTGCTGCTTCCAGGTAGGCGCGCTTAATTTCCTCTTGGGAGGCATTTCTTGAAACGCCTAAAAGTGAGTAGTAGTCCGGCTTTTGATAGGCCATGATTAACCAACCAGTTGTACCAAAATGACGCTAATGTTATCAGGGCCGCCAGCGGTGTTGGCGGCTGTTACCAGATTCTGACAGGCCCGATGCAAATTCGGCGCCTCAATGACCGCTCGTGAAATATCCTGGTCTGGCACGACACCCCACAGGCCGTCACTACAGAGCAGGAGATAGCCGGGCTGTGGAAAGGGAATTGTGAAAATATCGGCTTCTAGCATATCCCCCTGGCCTAAAGCGCGAATCAACACGTTGCGGTGAGGGAAGCTGGCTGCCTCACTGGCGTTCAGGTGACCGAGTTCCTCCAGGCGTTTGACCAGGCTATGGTCACGCGTGATCGCTTCGATGCGACCATCAGGGTAGATCACGTAGGCGCGGCTGTCGCCCACGTGGGCGATGGTCACTTGTTGACCGAGGACCAGTGCCGCAGTCAAGGTGGTTCCGCTGCCGGGGGCATCCCGTTGAACGACGCGGTGAGCATCTTTGATCGCACTGGCCATAATTTCTTGCAAAGATTCTTGAAGTGGCTGCGTGGGGAGATTGAAAAGGTGTGAATGAAACACGCGTAAAATATGCCCGGCCATCACCCGTATGGCCGTGTTACTGGCAATTTCCCCAAACTGATGCCCTCCCATTCCATCTGCTACGATGTACAAACCAAAGGGCAAACTGCCTGAGTTGCCTGCAATGGTGGAAGTAATGGTGAGAAGGCTATCTTCGTTATGCTCACGTTGCTTCCCCACCGATTGTCCGCTGCCGACGATCAGTTGTTGCGGTTCGTAGTGTAGAGATTGCGTCTGGATAATGGCGTTGATCTGCTGATCCGAGAGTGGCGCGGTGGTGGCTGTGTCATTTTTAGCTGGCTTGCTCAAGAATTTCCGAAAGAAATCAATCACGTGGACTCCTTTTCAGGCAAACAAGGCATAAACCTGGTGATCGGTGGAACCGATATAAACAATATCGTCAAAAACCAGCGGGGAGCCGGTAATTGGGCCGCCGGTGGCAAACTTCCAGCGTAAGCGCCCGGTGCGATATTCCAGGCAGTAAATATTCCCATCTACAGAGCCAAAATATACCGAATCTTTGTACACAACCGGAGAACCATTGACCTGGTGATCGGTACGGAAGCGCCAAACTTCCTTTGCAGTGCGGCTATCTACACAATAGAGGAAGCCATCGGTAGCGCCGATGAAGACCAGGTCATCGGCCATTGCGGGAGAAGAAATGGAGCCTTTGCCCAGGCGGAAGCGCCAGAGGATCCACCCATTGCGAGCGTCCAGCGCATAGAGGGTGCCATCCAGCGAGGCGAAATAAACGGCTTGCCCTACCACGATGGGGGAGGAGGTGATTGCTCGTTTGGCCTGAAAACGCCATTTCATCTCGCCACGAAACTCAATGGCGTAAAAATCGCCGCCTTCACTGCCCACATAAACCAGGTCATTGAAAACGAAAGGCGTCGAATGAATCTCATCCGCGACTTCAAATTTCCACGAGGCCCGTCCGGTGGTCAGATTCACAGCGTGTAACATGTGATCATCTGCGCCAATAAAGACATGCCCTTCGGCAATACGCGGGGAGGAATGGATTTTGCCTTCGGTGTAATACGTCCACAACACCTTGCCGGAGCGGGCGCTGATGACGTGCAGACGTTTATCTTCGGAGCCAAAGTAAATATTGCCGTCATATACCGCAGGCCGTGACACAATGCCACCGTCAGTGGGATATTTCCATTGGAACTTGCCATCGGCGGCATTCAGGGCATACAGGTTATTGTCGTAGCAGCCGATGAAAAGCATCCCCTGATAAAGCGTTGGCGTGCCGCGAATTTCATCCTCACACTTGAAAGTCCACAAGGGCTTGACGGTGTTGACCTGCGCCGGCAGTGCCGCGGTGATTTTGGAGAGCGCGCCGGTTTTACGTGCTACCCCCATTAAAGCCTCTTTCATTGCTGCCGCGCTGGGAAAACGTTCACTCGGGTTGTACTTTAGGGCGGTGTTGACCACCGCCTCCATCTCTACGGAAACGTTTGGATTGATGCGCCGAATGGGGCGTTCGTTGAACGAGAAAGGCGGTTCCAGCCGCGGATCCCGGCGGGTGAGCGCATGGTGAAGGGTTGCCCCCAGGGCATAAATATCGGCCAGCGGAGTTGCCTCCCCGCGATATTGCTCTGGCGGTGAATATCCCTCCGTGCCGATCATCGTCCCTTTTTGCCCTACCTGGAACGTTTTCGCGATGCCAAAATCAACCAGAATCACATCGCCATTGTTATTGATCATGATGTTAGAAGGCTTCATGTCCCGAAAGATAATCGGGTCCGGCTTGTGCTTGTGCAAGAAATCCAGCACATCGCACAATTGAATCGCCCAACTGAGCACCTGGTCTTCGGGCAAGAAGCCGTCTGTCTCACTGATGATTGCTTCTAAATCTTTCCCATGAATGAATTCCAGCACCAGGTAAGAGCGGTCATCCTGGGTGAAATAATCGTAAATACGCGGGATGGAAGGATGGCTGAGCGTTGCCAACAAATTGGCCTCCCGCTCAAAATTTTGCACAATGGTTTGCCGCACCAGAGGGTCAGGCGCCATATTGACCATCTCTTTGACGGCTACCAGCTTGACCACATTGGGAAAGTGCATATCGCGGGCGCGATACACCGACCCCATTCCGCCTACGCCAATCACTTCCTGAATATGATAACGATTAAATAATAAAGTTCCCGACTGTAATTGACGACGGGCTGGAGTACCTTCGTTATCTACTGGTTGTGTCACATTTTGGGTATCCAGGTTCATACTCCTTCTCTGGCTATGCTGTAAATTATAGTGTGCAGTGTCAGTATTTGCAACCACGCCACAAGTCCTACCCTTGCAGATGCTGCACTTCTGAGGCAAAATTTCCTTGTGAAAATCCTTGCTGTCAGTGACCAGGTGGTAGATCGCCTCTACAGCCTCGCCGCCAGTGGACAATTCAAAAATATTGATCTCATTCTGGGGTGCGGCGACTTGCCCTATACCTATCTCGAATATCTTGTTACCGTTTTGAACGTTCCCCTCTGCTACGTCCCCGGCAACCATGATCCGCAGTACAATGAACGTTACCCGATGGCGCGCGCCGAAGGCGGCTCCAACGTGGACTTGCGGCTGGTGACCGTCAAGGGCGCGCGAATTGCCGGCCTGGGCGGAAGCATCCGCTACAACCCCGCTGGCGTCAATCAATACACCCAGGCAGAAGCCTACCTCCGTGCCCTGCGCCTGCTGCCCTCCCTTTTGTGGAGTCGTCTGCGCTATGGCCGCCCCATTGACATTCTCATCAGCCACTCCCCTCCCTTTGGCATCCACGATGACGATAGCACCGCCCACCGCGGTCTGCACGCCCTGAATGCCCTCATCCGCCTGGCTCAACCTCGTTACCACCTGCACGGCCACACTCACTTTTACCGTCAAAACCTCTCTTCCTCCGTTACTCAATATGGTCGAACTCAGATCGTGAACGTCTATCCTTATAAAATAATCGAGATTCCCAATGAATAATGAACTCCTCGAACGCGTCCGCGCCGACTATAGCCGCGCCCGCTTTAAAGCCTTTTTGAATCGCGTCAAGGCAGTTCTTTCCGGGCAGCCCACCAACCTCCTTTCCTATGACCAGGTCAAGGAGAAACTGCACATCGGCGGCCCCATTTATCGGGGCATTCAAACTGTGCGCATCGATCAAATCGTCGGCAGCCTGAACCGCTACCATCAGTTCGATCGCGCCTTCTTGCCCACCCAGGACGAGACGGCCCCGCGCTGGCAAAGAGTCAATCTCGCCTTCTACCAGGATATTGACCTTCCCCCCGTCGTGCTCTACAAAGTGGGCGAAGTTTATTTCGTCGTCGATGGTCATCACCGTGTCTCCGTGGCCCGCGAGCAAGGTCAGGAATTTATCGAAGCCGAAGTGCGCGAATGTGCTACCCGCGTGAATATTACCCCCGATCTCAAACCGGAAGATCTGGAAGTCCTCGAGGCCAAAGTCCGCTTCCTTGAGCGCACCGGCCTCGACCGTATCCGCCCAAAGGCCCGCATCAAGCTGACTATCCCCGATGGCTTCGACCGCATGTTGGAACACATCGCCGTCCACCGCTATTTCATGGGCCTGGACCTGCAACGCGACATTCCCGAAGAAGAAGCCGTAGCCCACTGGTACGATACCGTCTATCTCCCCATCGTCAAAATCATTCGTCAGAGCAAAATCCTCAAAGAATTTCCTGGCAAAACGGAAGGCGATCTCTACCTGTGGGTGTTAGACCACCAGCACTACCTGGCATCCACCGAGGGCCAACCCTTGCGCCCTCCCGAAGAAGCGGCTCAAGAATTTATCGAAAAAATCGATTAACCCCTGGATTGAACGAAGGAGACCCCATGCCCGATCTGCATCCCCTGGCCGGTGTGTACGCCGCGGCTGTGACCCCTCTCAAAAGCGATTCAAGCCCGGACTTTGAATCGGTCCCGTTGCTGTTACGTTTCCTTGCCTCGCGCGGTTGCCACGGCGCGCTGCTTTTTGGCACTACGGGCGAAGGCCCATCCTTTTCCCCTTCCGAACGCGAAGCCCTGTGGCGCTCGGCGCGCGTCTTCCGTCAACAACTGCCCGGCTTTCGCCTGTTGGCTGGCACCGGCACACCCAGCCTGACCGAGACCATTGAATTGACCCGGCTGGCCTTCAACCTCGGCTATGATGGTGTAGTCGTCCTCCCTCCCTATTACTTTCGCAAAGCCAGCGATGATGGCCTGTTTGCCTGGTTTCGTGAACTGATTCGCAAGGCTGTTCCCTCCGATGGCTACCTGCTCGGCTATCACTTCCCTGGTGTGGCCGGCATTGGCTTTTCGCTCGATTTGCTCAAACGCCTCAAAGATGCCTTCCCTCGCCAGTTTGCCGGCATCAAAGACTCTTCCCACGACCCCGACCTGGCGCGCACTCTCGGCCAAACCTTTGGCCCCGACCTGCTGGTGCTGACCGGCACCGATTCCTATCTTCAACTCGCTATGAGCCACCAGGCCCAGGGTTGCATCACCGCCCCGGCCAATTTGCTTTCTCCCGAATTACGTCAAATTTGGGATGCCTTCCAAAAAGGGGAAGATGTTACAGCACTCCAGGCCCAGGTGAGCGAAAAACGCCACCTTTTGGAAAAATACCCCCCCTTCCCTCCGCTGCTCAAAGCCCTCTTGCATCGCTTGCACGGCCTGCCGCGCTGGACGGTCCGCCCGCCGTTGGAGGAAGTCGCTGAAGATGTGGTAGAAGAAATCGCCAGAGCCTGGGAAACGCCATGACCGATACCTGGCGCCTTCTCCTTACCCCTCCTGCCCGCGGCGCCTGGAACATGGCGGTGGATGAGGCCATCCTGGAGCACAGTGGGCGGGAGGAAGCCCCTCCCACCTTGCGGCTCTATGCCTGGAATCCGGCTTGCCTCTCATTGGGGTATGCCCAGCCTTTTGCCGATGTGGATGTCTCCCGCCTGAAGGCACATGGCTGGGATGTGGTGCGACGCCCCACCGGTGGGCGCGCCATCCTGCACGTTGACGAATTGACCTACTCCGTCATCGGTCCGGCCCATCACCCCCTCCTGGCCGGTTCGGTGCTGGAATCCTATCAGCGTTTGGCGCAAGCCCTGTTGGCAGCGGTCCGCTCGCTGGAATTGCCTGTGCAAATCAAAGAGGAGAGCAGCCAGGCCTCTGCCCTGACGAACGCGGTATGCTTTGAGGTGCCTTCCACTTATGAGATTACGGTAAACGGAAAAAAATTAATCGGCTCGGCTCAGGCGCGGCGCAAAGAGGGAGTGCTTCAACACGGTTCCCTGCCTCTCACCGGCGACCTGACTCGTATCACCCAGGCACTGGCCTTTGCCGATGAAACTGCTCGCCAGCAGGCTGCTACCCGGCTGCTGGCACGTGCCACCACCGTCGAATCCGCCCTGGGCCGCGCGGTCGCCTGGGAAACGGCGGCCCGCGCTTTCATCCGGGCGTTTGAAGCGCAGTTGGGAATATCCTTCGAGCCGGGAGAACTTTCGGAAAGCGAAATCCGCCGCGCCGAAGAACTGGTCGCAGAAAAATACGATCACCCCGCCTGGACCGAGCGCGTGTAGCTACTTCACGAAGATGACCGTTTTGTATCCCAGCGCATTAAAAAACTTGAGCAGGTAGGCCTCAGCGTTGGTTTGCGCCTGCTGCAAGATGCCGTCTTCCAACGCCGCCTTGCGGATTTCCTCCTCGGCGCGCTGACGGGCCAGCGTTTCCAGGTCTTGCACCCCTTTGGTCAGCAGGCCGGTCTCGCGATCATACACATACGATTTGGCGTTATCGAGCGTCGCCACGAAAATC
The DNA here is from genome assembly GCA_034433385.1 of Anaerolineales bacterium. Lineage (GTDB taxonomy): Bacteria > Chloroflexota > Anaerolineae > Anaerolineales > Villigracilaceae > DAOUAN01. Next base: position 71,059 of record DAOUAN010000065.1, read on the forward strand.
TCCGCCGGCGGCAAGCGGACGTAGAGTACACCGTTTTCCAGGCGTAAGTCTGCTGGGGTGATTTTCTCCATGTCTATTCCGGCGATGACGATGCCATGGGCTACAAAAAGCAGCCGATCGCCGAATAAAAAGTCGAAAGCCCCCTGGCCAATTTCGGCGGTAATCACTTTCTCGATGCTATATTGAATGGTCTCCAGGCGTGCCAGGGCGCGCACCTCGTGAATGTACGTGACCGGATCGGGAATAATGGTGGGGGTAGGGTTGAGCAGTTGTGCGACTTGAGTTTGCAACGCTTGATTGGCCTGTTGCATTTGCTGCAGCGGGGCCGTGGCCGCCTGGGCAGTTTCGCGCAGTGTCTTGACGATAAAGTAGGCAGCGGCTGCCAGCGCCACAATGATGATGAGAGAGAGCCAGTTTTGTTTCATGATTATCCTTTCGATTGTACAATTATAGCAACCCTATTCAAAACGAAGCAGCCATGATGAGACGACTTTTGCCTGTTTTTTTGCTTTTTCTTGCCGCTTGCACCTTTCCACTTCGAGGGGAAAATGTGCCTGCTCCCACGCAGACGCCCGTCCCCGAGGCTTTTCCTACCCCCACGGCTGTGTCCTCCGCCGTTGCGCCCCTGGGATCGAAGGAGAATCCGCTCATTTTGGCGCTTTCTCCCTCCCCGCGACCTTCTCAGGAAGTGCTCGCCAGCGGCGAGAATCTGGCCGCTCAGCTGGAAAAGCTGACGGGCTTCCATGTTGTTCTGGTGGCACCTGCCTCAGAAAAGGACCTGGTGCAGGCGTTCGCTGCCCGAAATGTGCACATTGCCGTTCTCTCGCCCTTTGCCTACGTGCTGGCACGTCAGCAAGGGGGGGCGCGGGTGGCGCTGGCCAGTGTGCGCAATGGGGAAATTTTGTACGGCGCCCAGTTTATTGCCCGGCGGGATAGTGGCTTTCAGTTCTACTTTGACTCGATTCGCGGCGAGAACGTGGCGGAGGCCAAAGCAGCACTGACCCAATTCAATGATAAAAAACCCTGTTGGAGCGATACCGCCTCGCCTTCGGGTTATGTTATTCCCTTAGGGGTGTTGAATCAAGCCGGCGTCCAGCCGCAAGCCGGCGCTTTTGTGCAAGGGCAGGCCACTGTAGTGCGGGCGGTGTATAGCAAAGGCATCTGCGATTTTGGCGCTACTTATACGGATGCGCGTACTTTACCCGTCCTGGAAGCAGATTACCCCGATGTGCTGGAGGTGGTGAAGGTGGTCTGGCGCATCCCGCCGATCATTCCTTATGAGAATGTGTCCTTTGCGACGGATTTGCCCGTGGAGATTCGCCGTCCCTTGTTGCGCGCATTTATAGACCTGATGGGTAATGCCGAGGGCAAAGCTGCCATGCAGGTCATTTACGGCATTGATGAACTGCGCCCGGCAGAAGATGACATCTACGAAACCTTTGCTACCTTAGCCCGTGCATCGGGTTTGAATTTGAGCGATTTGCTCAAGTGATTTTTATCTCACCAGGTGTGAGCCGGGCTTTCTGCTTCTCGCTCAGCCTCGCGAGGCTGCCCTCGAGATGCGGTACAATTTTTTTAAGAGTTTTTCCTTGTCGTTCATCTAGAATTGCGTTATCATGAATGGGAAAGGGGTGAATTCCCCCCTAAAGATTCTATATTTCGAGAGGAGAAGTATCACAAATGAATAAGCGCTTCATGTACGTTCTGCTTGCGCTGGCGACTGTCTTGTCGCTCGCTCTGGCTTCTTGCGCGCCGGCGACTCCCGTCGCCACCGAACCGCCGGCTCCTATGGAGCAACCGACCGAACCGCCGGCTCCTACCGAGACGCCCGCTCCCCCTGCCCTGGGCACGCCGGAAAACCCGCTGATCATGGCCCTGGCGCCCTCCGCCACCAGCCAGGAACTGCAGACCGGTGGTGAGGCGATTGCCGCCAAGCTGAGCGAAATGACTGGCTACACCATCAAAGTCACCGTGCCCACTTCCTATGGCGCCCTGGTGGAAGCGATGGGTGCGGGGAATGCCCATATCGGCTGGCTGCCGCCCTTTGCCTACATTGTGGCTCATGAGAAGGGCTATGCCGATGTCGGTCTGGCTGTGATCCGCTTTGGCTCCGATCACTACGGTGCTCAGTTCATCGCTAACGCGGCGCATGGCTTCACCTCCTACTATGATCCGGCCACCGGCAAGAATACCGCCGACGCCAAGACCGCCCTGGCGCAGTTCGATGGCAAGAAACCTTGCTGGACTGACCCGCTCTCTTCCTCTGGCTACGTGATTCCGCTGGGTGTTCTCAAGGATGCAGGTGTGAATGTCAAAGCCGGTGCCTGGGTCCAGGGTCACAGCACGGTGGTCAAATCCATCTACCTCAGCCCGAACGGTGAAATCTGTGACTTTGGCGCTACCTTCATTGACGCCCGTTCCGGCGTGGCCAAGGATTTCCCCGATGTCAACGACAAAGTCGTGATCATCTGGGTCACCGATCCGATCATCCCCAACGACAACGTCTCCTACGCCAGCAACGTTCCCGCTGACGTTCGCGAGAAACTCACCCAGGCTCTCCTCGAACTGGCTGGCACCGAAGAGGGCAAGACCCTGCTCAAGAACGGTGGCTATGACATCGAGAGCCTGAAGGTTGTGGATGACACCTTCTACGATGAATTCCGCGTCTACTTGCAGGCTTCGGGCGTGGATGCTACCGGTTTGGTCAAGTAAGATGATGTAAGTTGGCAAAGAGAGGGAGAGCATCTGTTCTCCCTCTCTTTTTACTCGAGGAGCAGGTAAAGTAGAACGCGCATGAAGCCGATCATTTGCTTATCCGCTTCAGCCGCGTTCTATTGTGCCGTAATGTTTCTCGCAGGCAGAAATATCTCAAGCCTGGGCTGCCCGTCACGAACTTGAATACGGCCGCGAAATCTTTTTCAGGAGTCTTTCATGCTGCGTGTTGAACACCTGACCAAAGTCTATCCGAATGGCACAGTAGCCCTCAAAGATGTCAGTTTTGAAGTGCCAGATGGTGAGTTTTTGGTGGTCATTGGTCTTTCCGGTTCGGGGAAATCCACTTTGCTGCGCTGTATTAATCGCCTGATCGAGCCAACCGAAGGACATATCTACTGGAACGATACCGACGTCACCGCCGCTTCGCCAGCTGAATTGCGTCAGATTCGCCGTCATATCGCCATGATTTTCCAGCAATTCAACCTGGTCAAGCGTTCTAAAGTAATCACCAATGTTCTTTCGGGGCGATTGGGGTATGCCAACCCCTGGTTGAGCCTGCTTGGAATCTGGCCTGCCGAAGATCGTCAACGCGCCCTGCATGCCCTGGAGCGGGTGGGAATTGCCGATAAGGCCTGGGAGCGTGCTGACGCCCTTTCGGGCGGTCAGCAGCAACGGGTCGGGATCGCCCGCGCTCTGATGCAGGAGCCGCAGCTGATCCTCGCCGATGAGCCGGTCGCCAGCCTTGATCCGGTGCTGGCGCATTCCATCTTACAATATCTGGAACAACTCAACAAAGAAGGCATCACGGTCATCTGTTCGCTTCATTTCCTCGACCTGGTGCATCGCTACGCCACCCGTGTGATCGCCCTGAAAGACGGAGTCAAGGTGTTCGAGGGGTCGGCCAAAGAGATCGACCGCGCCAAGTTCAAAGAAATCTACGGCGAAGAAGCGCAGGAAGTACGCGCCGCCTCCCTGTGAGGGGATATGAACGCACCGAACTGGCTTTTTGCTCTTCTTTCTCTTATTTTGCCAGGTGCCGGGCAATTTGCCCGCCGCAGGCGCTACCGCGGCGTAGCGCTTTTCCTCTCTGTGCTGGTCCTGTGGGGAATTGTCTTGTGGTATGGCGATCCGCGCTGGTATTTTTCCCCCATCGCGGTCTGGCTGTGGAGTGCCTGGGATGCCACCGATGTGAAGGGACGCTCACTGTTGCTGCCTCTGCTGGCCGGCCTGGCTGCTGCCTATGGTATTGGCTGGCAGGTGATGCATATTGACTTCAGCGCCGCCGACATGAACCGCGCGGCCCAAATCCTGCGCCCCATGTTGCGTCCCGATTTCGTCCAACCCCGCCGCGAGACCAACGAAATGTGGGTCGAATTGCTCGTGCCGTGCAAGGCACAACCCCCCAAAGCCTTCCATCAACTGGATGGAAAAACCGCTACGGCCATCCCTGATTGTGCCGGAGTGGGGGAAACAGTCATCGTCAACGTGACCGGCCTGTGGCCAGAGACCCCCACGCAGATCTGGTGGCAAACGCCCATCGGGGACCCCAAAATGCTCGGTGAGGGCGAAGCCAGCATGCTTACCCTGAACACCGACGAAAACGGCACACTGACCACCACCATCCACGTCCCCTCTACCGCCCTCGTCGCCGCCCCCGATCCAACCCTGGCGCTGCCCCACCGCGTTTACTTTGACCAATACCGTGAAATCGGCGGCATTGAACTCTCCTTCAACGGGCGCGAGATCCTCAAAGGCGCCGGCGTGACCATCGCCATGGCGCTGATGGCCACCGTAATGGCGATGGTCTTTGCCATTCCCGTCAGTTTCCTGGCGGCACGCAACCTGATGGGCGGCAACCCCCTCACCTTTGCGGTTTATGTGATTGTGCGCACTGCCCTCAACATCCTGCGCTCCATCGAATCGCTCATCCTGGCGATTGTCTTCGTTGTCATCGTTGGCCTGGGACCATTTGCCGGCGTGCTGGCGCTGGCCTTGCACTCCATTGCTGCCCTGGCCAAACTCTACTCCGAAGTCATCGAAGGCATTGACCCCGGCCCCATCGAGGCCATTCGCGCTACCGGCGCTAACTGGTTGCAGGTCGTGCGTTACGCCGTCATCCCCCAAATCATTCCACCCTTTACCGCCTTCACCATCTACCGCTGGGACATCAACGTTCGTTCCTCGACGATTATCGGCCTGGTTGGTGGCGGTGGGATTGGCTACCTGCTCATTGAACTCATCCGCATCAACGACATGCGTGGGGTGAGTGCGGTCTTCGTCACCATCGCGGTCATTGTCATTGTCCTGGACATGATCAGCGCCCGCATCCGCGAGAGGCTGGTGTGACATGAAAAATGCCCCCTCCCTCTCCCGTGTCACCCGTACCGTCTTGTGGCTGGCGCTTCTGATCGCCGCCCTGAGCGCATCCTGGCGCGTCACCGGCATTGATTTTCCTCGCCTCTTCCGCGACCTGCCCAAAGGCGAGAAACTGGTGCGCGCTTTCCTTAACCCCGATCTGTTCAGCCGCGAAACGGAAAGCGCCGTCATCGGATTCGATTTTCCCATCCCCTGCGGATCCGCCCCCGTCGCCTCGCTCCCGACCGAGGGGCCACGTCTCGTTCCATCGGTCGCGTGCGCCGCTCCCGGCGAGACCTTCACCCTGGAGGGCGAAGAGCTCTCCCCCAACAGCGAAATCATCGTCCGCTGGCAATTCCCCGATGGGCGCACGCTGAATGCCGTGCGTGTCCAAACCGATTCCCGTGGACACTTTACCACCCAGGTGCAGGCTCGCCCCATTGCGGCTACGGTCAACGGCAAGCCCAGCCAATTACAAACCGAAATCCTGCGTCCAGTCGGCAGCCCGCACCCCAGCCAGGCGCTGAAAGATGTGCTGCGCGAAATCTTTGTCACCATCTTCATGGCCTTGCTCTCCACCACGATTGCCACCCTCGTTGCCGCCCCGCTCAGTTTCCTGGCTGCCAGCAACATTACCAAACGTGGCTGCCTGGGGACCACCGTTTATTACCTGGCACGTTCGTTCTTCAATTTGATCCGCTCCTACGATCCGCTGGTCATGGCAACTGTCTTCGCCTTCTGGCTGGGCTATGGGCCGTTTGCTGGCGTCCTGGCGTTGACCGTCGTCACCATTGCCTCACTGGGCAAACTCTTCTCCGAGGCCGTGGAGAGTATTGATGCCGGCCCCATCGAGGCCATTCAAGCCACCGGGGCCAACCGCTGGCAGACGGTGGCCTATGCCGTCATCCCCCAAATTGTCCCCGATTTCATCTCGTTCATCATTTACCACTGGGATATTAACGTCCGCATTTCCACCATCATCGGCTACGTGGGCGGCGGTGGCATTGGCTTCTATCTCAGCCAGCGCATCAACGGTTTTGAATACAATCAGGCGGGTACCGCCATCTGGGCGATCGTCATCGTCGTCTGGGTAATGGATTTCCTCAGCGCCGAAGTTCGCAAGCGAGTGACCTAATCGGTCGGTGCACCCTTGATTATGATCAAAGCCTTTCTGCGCAAAATGCTGCAACTCCTTCTTATCCTTGCCTTGCTGGCCCTGCTTGTTCTGCTCTTACCTCGTCTGGTGACCGGGCTTTATGCTCGCGGGCGCACCTTCCAACGGGTAGAAGATGTGCCGACAGAACGCCTCGCCATCGTGTTTGGCGCTGGCCTGTGGCGAGACGGCTCACCGACCCCCGTATTGCGCGATCGCGTCGCCACCGCGGCGGAGTTGTATTTTCAGGGCAAGGTGGAAAAACTGCTTCTGAGTGGTGATAACCGCTTTGTGAACTACAACGAACCGGAGGCCATGCGTCAATATGCCCTCAGCCTCGGCGTCCCACAGGAAGCGCTGGTACTCGATTACGCCGGGCGTCGCACCTACGATACCTGCTACCGCGCCCGTGCCATCTTTGGCGTCGAAAAAGCCATCCTGGTCACCCAGGCCTTTCACCTGCCGCGCGCCCTTTACCTGTGCAACCACCTCGGCGTGCAGGGGGTAGGCCTGGTCGCCGACCGACAGAACTATCGCAAAATCTCGCGCCTGTACTGGAATTTACGCGAACTGCCCGCTACCCTCACCGCTTTGCTGGATGTCCATCTTCTTCATCCCCTTCCTGTGCTGGGGCAGCCCGAACCGATTTTTCCTCCCAAAACGTCTAATCCATAACCCTAACCTAAGGTTTGTACAAACGGACGGACAAAGCATGAAAAACGACCTCAGGGATGAGATTTTGCACTTACCATCTTCATTGCCTTCCCTAAATCGCCCCTGATTGCACGACCTTTGCACTAAATTTTGGAGGTTCCATGACCCGTGACGAAGCCTTTGCCCTGGTTCGCGAATACGTCAAAAACGAAAACCTGATCAAACACATGCTTTCGGTTGAAGCCGCCATGCGTTTTTACGCCGAAAGACTGGGTGAAGATGTGGAAAAATGGGGCATCGCCGGCCTGATCCATGATTTTGATTGGGAAATTCATCCTACCCTGGAAGAACATCCCCTCGCCGGTGAGCCTATCCTGCGAGAACGCGGCGTGCCGGAAGACATCATCCACGCCGTCATGAGCCACGCCGATCATACTGGCGTCCCGCGCTTGAACCGCATGGAAAAGGCCCTCTATGCCTGTGATGAAATCACCGGCCTGATCACGGCTGTTGCCCTGGTGCGTCCCTCCCGCTCCCTGCTCGACCTGGAAGTCTCCTCCGTCAAAAAGAAGTGGAAAGACCGCGCCTTTGCCGCCGGCGCCAATCGCGACGAAATCGAAAAAGCCGCCGCTGAGTTTGGCGTTGAACTGTGGGAGCACGTGGGCAATGTCATTCAAGCCATGCGGCGCATTGCCCCCGATTTAGGGCTGCAATAACCGATAACGTCATCCTGGGATAAGCGTCCCGAAGGCTGGATTCGACCTTGAAGTCGCTCGCCCCAAGCCTTCGGGACGGTTCAAAAGACTTATCCGGAATCAGGACTTTTAGAGATTGAAACGGATGTGCACGATGTCGCCATCTTTGACGATGTACTCTTTCCCCTCCAGGCGGAGTTTCCCCTTTGCCTTCGCCTCGCCCAGGGACCCGAGGCTGATGAGGTCGTCGTAGGCTACCACCTCCGCCCGAACGAATCCCCGCATCAGGTCCGTGTGAATCTCGCCGGCGGCTTCCAGGGCTGTTGCCCCGCGGCGGATGGTCCAGGCACGTACCTCATCCTCGCCCACCGTGAAAAACGATTGCAAATTGAGCAAATCATACGAAAGACGGATCATACGATTCAGGCTCGGTTCCTCGATACCATATTCCTGCATGAATACCGCCGCGTCCTCGGGTGGCAACTGGGCAATTTCCATCTCCAGTTTGCCCTGCAAGGCCACCGAAGGATGATCCAGCGCAATCTGAGGAGCGGCTTGCCCCTCGCCCAGGTTGAACGCTGTCAAAATCGGCTTGCGGCTGAGCAAGCCAAAAGAAGCCAGATCTTTTTGCTCTTCTGGGGTGAATTCCAACACTCGCAACGGCTTATTTTCTGAAAGCGTTTGATGCAGGCGCTCAAAAAGTTCTGTTTGACGAGCGTTGAGGGCTTTGTCGGTGCCGCCTTTTTTGCGCTCCTCGGCCAGACGCTCCAGTTTGCGCTCAACCGCGATCAAATCGTTCAACAGCAACTCCGATTGCATCGTCTCAATGTCGCGCCCCGGATTCACACTCCCCGCGGGATGAGGCACATTCTCGTCTTCAAAGCAACGGACGACATGGATAAACCCATCCATCTGAGAAAGCTGATTGAGTAGCTGACCGGAAATTCCGCTTTTGGCCGCGCCCCCCTCCAGGCCGGCAATATCCGCATACGTTACTTTGGCGTAGATCGTCTTGCGCGGCTTGAACATAGCAGAAAGCTGATCTACCCGCGGATCGGGAACATCTACCACTGCCGTATGAACTTCTATGCGACCGGCGCTGGCCGTAGTGGGGGCGTTGCCCCGCGTCAGCGCATTGAAAATTGTGGTTTTTCCACATTGTGGTAAGCCGATAATACCCAGTTTCATCTTGACCTTCGCGTTAGGAATGAGTATACTTGCGGTGCTTCGCTGATGGTGAAGCCACCCCAAAAAAGATGCCGAAGTGGCGGAACTGGCAGACGCGCACGACTCAAAATCGTGTTCCTTCGGGAGTGAGGGTTCGATTCCCTCCTTCGGCACAGGCATTATAATCGAACATCCTCCTGGTTCGGGAGGATGTTTTTTTGTGCGTGAGTGGGGGAGATTGCAATAAAAATTAATCTGATAGCGGAAACACAGAGAACACCGAGAAAACCTTTCGAAAGCTCTCCACGAACTCCGCCTCTTGGCAGTGTATCTCTAAATTCAGCCCTTACCCCAAACTCAGGTATAGCGGGAGCACTAAAAGGTTGTGGGTAAGATGGAAAACAGGGAAACGGCTAGTGTCATTGCGAGGGGCGTTAGCCCCGAAGCAATCCATCTATTCCTTGCCGACCAGGAGATTGCTTACCCTTGTGCGGGGCACAGGTCGCCGCCTTTGGCGGCTCGCAATGACACAAAACGGCGTTTTTCGCCCACAGCGTCATCTCTCAAGGCACTGGCAAAATGAGCATCCATCCACCGCTCACACCTGACTAACAACTTTTTAGCGCACCCCCTTCCCTTTCCCAGCCGACGCAGGTCGGCTTCGCAACCGTTCCCTTTCCCAGCCGACGCAGGTCGGTTCCACAACCGTTCCCTTTCCCAGCCGACGCAGGTCGGCTTCGCAACCATTCCCTTCCCCAGCCGACGCAGGTCGGTTCCGCAACCGTTCCCTTCCCCAGCCGACGCAGGTCGGTTCCGCAACCGTTCCCTTCCCTCCAGCCGACGCAGGTCGGCTTCGCAGCTGTAGCCGCGACTTCAGTCGCCCCAACCCCAACCCACCTTCATTAACTTCATTAACTTGACCTCCTCTCTCCCCCGTCATACAATCAAACATAAATTCCCCACAATAGGAGGCCCCATGCCCGCTGATGAGCCCATCCAGGCAATCACCGCTGCGGTCATAGATGGAGATGCCGAGGCAGCCGCCGAGGCCACCCAGGCGGCCCTGAACGCCGGCCTCGACCCCTTACAAATCCTCAATGAAGGCCTGATGAGCGGAGCAGATGAAGTCGGCAAACGCTTCGAGCGCGGCGAATACTTCCTCCCCGAACTCATGCTGGCCGGTCGCGCCCTCAAGGCCGCCATGGAAGTTGTCAAGCCGCCTCTGCTGGAAAAATACGCCGGCGGCGAAGGCCAGGTAAAAGGCAAAGTCATCTCAGCCACCGTCCAGACCGACATTCACGACATCGGCAAAAACATCGTCGCCTCCATGCTCACCGCTGCCGGCTTCGAAGTCACCGACATGGGAGTAGATGTCCCCATCAAATCCATCATTGACAAAGCTGAAGAAATAGGGGCGCAAATCATTTGCCTTTCAGCCCTGCTCACCACCTCCATGCCCTTTATGAAAGACCTTATTGACTTGCTTGTCGCCCGCGGCCTGCGCCAGAAATACATCGTCCTGGTTGGAGGCGCCTCCGTGACCGAAGAATGGGCGCGGGCCATTGGCGCCGATGGAACTGCCCGCAACGCCGCCGATGCCGTCAAACTGGCCCGCCAGAAAATGGGCATCGCCCCCTGAAGAGGCCCTCATGCTGAACTACCTGGAAATCCTCGATCGAGCCAACACCGGCCCCTACCTCAACGAAGAAAACTGGGACCTGGAAAAAGTCGCCATGACCGCTCGGCGCCTGGTCAAAAAATACAAGCTGGAATGGAACCCCAACGAAATCGTCACCAGCGACCCTGCCCTGGCCGACGCCATCTACCAGGCTGGCTACGAAATGGCCGTTGAGCTGGGCGCCTACAGCCGCTCCACCGAACGCATCATTCATCTTTCACAGGAAGAGATTGACGAAGGCATCCGCAACATGCCGCAGACCCTGGTGATGGGCGAAGGCAAAGATGCCCGCACCCTCTACGCTCGCCGTCTGGACGATGAGCGCCCCCCCTTATTTTTTGGCGGTCCGCCAGGGACGCCGGTCCCCGAACGTTACTTCCTGGCCAACGTCATGACCTACATGCAAGAACCATTGATTGACCTGGCCACCTGCGGCACGCTCACCGAAGTCGATGGCCGCGAAGTGCGCACGGGCAACCCCATTGAAATCGTCTCCACCCGCCGCGAGCTACAATACATGCGCCAGGCAATGAAGCGCGTCGGTCGCCCCGGAATGGGAATGTTGGCCGCCCAATCGAGCGTCTCCGAACTGGGCGATCTGGCTGTAGCCCACCCCGATTACCTGCGCCCCTGCGACTCGCACCTCGTGCCCGTGTTAAACGAACTCAAAATGGACCATCGCAACATCTCACGGGCGGTCAACTCGCTGGAATATGGCATGATCAACGCATCCCTGCCCTGTGTCATTGTCGGCGGGTTGGGCGGCGGCCCCCCTGGGTCGGCAGTTATTAACGTGGCCTCTTACCTTATTGCCAACATCACCTGCCTGGCCGATTATCACATCCTGCACCCCATCCACGTGCGGCATATCGCCACCACCACCCGCGAAGTGTTGTGGGTGATCAGCATTACCGGTCAAGCCTTTGCCCGCAACGCCCCGGCCATCATCGTCGCCGATATTTACCCCAAATCCGGCGCGGGGACGAAGGAACTGCTCTACGAAACGGCAGCCAACGCCATCGTCAACGCGGTGACCGGCAACCACCTCGAGGGAGTCGGCTCAGCGGATGGCAACCTCCCCCACTGCTCCGGTCTCGAAGCACGCCTCATGGCCGAAGTCGCCCTGGCAGCTCACAAAATGAAAATGAGTCTGAAAGAGGCCAATGAATGGGTGCTCAAGTTATTGCCCAAATACGAACACGTCTTCAGCCAGGAAGGCGGTAACCCCGGCAAACCCTTCAACGAAGTGTACGATTTGCAAAAACTGCAACCGCTCGATTTCTGGCAAAAGATGTATGAAGAGGTCAAAACGGAGTTAAAAGAAATGGGTTTAAGATTGTAGTTCTCTCCCCTGTTTTGGGCACTCCAGAGCAACCGACTCTGTGATCAGCCAATCAAAAAATCTTGAATAGGAGGAACCCCCAATGACTCTTCCGGTAATGCTTCTCATCAACATCTTCATCATCGTCATCCTTGGCTTGCTGGCCCGTTTCCTCAAGATCGGTCAGGCCGAGACGACCAAAGGTGGCTGGAATTTCAGCTACAGCACCTCCGACCTGATCATCCTGGCCGTCGTCGGCGCTATCGCCGGCGTGGTCAACACCGGCATGGGCATCGTCTGGGCAGCCGCCAATTCGGCAGGCGGCCCCCTGGCCGGCGCGGCCTTGCAGGGCGCCTTCATGTGGGCCTATCTCCTGGCCTACTACCTCGTCCGCAAACCGGGCAGCATGCTCATCGTCGGCTTGCTGGAGACAGCCATGGAAGCCCTGCTGGGCAATCCCTCCGGCGTTGCCACCATGGGCTGGGGCTTTACCCAGGGCATTGCCGCCGAAGCCGTAATGGCCTTCGTCAATTATGGCCATTTCGGCTGGTGGGCGTTCTTCCTGGCTGGCGCGGCCTCCTCTCAATTTGGCACAGTGTGGACCGCCTGGCTCTTTGGTTGGGATAGCACCCCCGAAATCGTCAACCAATACTGGGCAGCCGCACCAATCAACCTGCTTTCTGGCGCCATCCTCTCCGGTCTACTTGGCTGGTGGCTGGGAAAAATGGTCGAACGCACCGGGCTGTTGCGCACCACGCGCAAAGAAACCGCCTGAGCTCGTCAATGAAACAAGGGAGGCGCGGATTCCAGCCGCGCCTCCATCCCCTACACCTGCATCGCTGACACGTGAACCATTCTTCATCCACCCCCATCGTCGAGTTGAGCGGTGTCACCTACCGCCATTATGGGAAAACCACACCGGCGTTGAGCGATGTCAACCTCACCATTCGCCGCGGCTCTTTCACCCTGCTGGTCGGCCCCTCCGGATCGGGCAAATCTACCCTGTGCATGTTGCTCAACGGCATCATCCCCCACATTTTGGGCGGCAAGATGGAGGGCAAAGTCATCGTAGATGGGCAAAACGTGGCCGAAAGCAAAGTACAAAACCTGGCACATTCGGTAGGCCTGCTCTTTCAAGACCCCGAATGGATGTTCGCCACCTTGCGAGTCGAAGATGAAGTCGCCTTTGGGCCAGAAAACCTGCGCCATCCCCCTACCGAAATCGCCGAACAGGTGAACGCCGCCCTCGAATACACCGGTCTCAGCCCACTGCGCAAAAACCTGGTCTGGGCGCTCTCCGGCGGGCAGATTCAAAAATTGGGGCTGGCAACCGTCCTGGCGATGCGCCCCCCCCTGATCGTCCTGGACGAACCGACCGCCAATCTCGACCCGGCCACCACCCACGCCGTCCACGAGCTGATCTTGCGCCTGCGCGCCGAAGGCAAGACCATTATCCTGGTCACCAAAGACCTGGATGAGTTTATGGCTGAAGCGGATGACCTGATTCTGCTCGCCAACGGGCGGATCGTCGCTCAGGGGCAACCGCGCCAGGTGCTGGAGGAGCACGGCGCCTCTATGCTGGACCTCGGAGTCTGGTTGCCGGAACCGACCGAGATCGGTCTGCGCCTGAAGCAAAAAGGCCTGCTGCAGGGGCAACCCGTTCCCATCACCGTGGCCGAGGCCGTGCAGGCGCTCTCCAAAGCGCGCTTTGCCGCTCCGCTGAAGAACAATCACCTCAAGTCGCCTACCGTGGGTGAAATCCTGGTCCAGGCGCAACATGTGCAATTTGCCTACAATCGCAAAACCAAAGCCTTGCGCGATGTTTCCTTTGAAATCCATCGCGGCGAAGTCGTCGCCATTGTGGGACAAAACGGTGCCGGCAAAAGCACACTGAGCAAATTGCTGGTCGGTCTGCTCAAGCCCACCGCCGGCGACCTGACGCTCTTTGGGCGCAAAGCCCGCCAATGGACCGCTCAAGACCTGGCCAACGACGTGGCGCTCGTCTTTCAAAACCCTGAGCACCAGTTTTTGTGCGACACCGTGCGCGAGGAATTGGAATACAGCCTGCTGGCCCAGGGCATTGACGACCCGGTAGAAGTAGAAAAACGCGTCAAAACCATGCTCAACCGCCTGGATATTGCCGAAACCGCCGAAAGCCATCCCTTCTCGCTCAGTGCGGGAGCCAAACGGCGCCTGGGAGTGGCCACCATGCTGGTCGGTGGGCGCGCCCGCCTGCTCATCGTGGACGAACCGACCTATGGGCAGGACCGCCGCCTCACCGAGCGGCTGATGCAATTGATCAATAACCTGCGCAAAGAGGGAATCACCATTGTGATGATCACCCACGATATGCGCCTGGTGGATGCCCACGTAGATCGGGTCATCGTCATGGCCAACGGCGAAAATATCTTCGATGGTCCTCCTGCGGTTTTGTTCCAATCTCCTGAACTTGTGGAGCGCGCCTCGCTGCGCCCCACCGCCCTGCGCCGCCTGGTGGATGAACTACGCGCCCGCGGTAACACTGTCCCTGCCGGGCTGAATACCGTTTCAGCCTTCGTTTCCGCCATTGAGTCTGTATGAGCGAATACACTCTTGCCTACGTTGACAACAACTCGGTGATTCATCGCGCCGATGCGCTGAGCAAATTGTTGCTGGTGTTGGTCATTGTAATCACTACATTTCAATTCACCACCAACCAGGCGCGAGCCATCATGCTGGGCAGCCTGCTGGTGTTGGCGCTGCTTTTTGCGCGTGTCCCCCTGCGCACGTTCCTGCGCAGCACACCATTGATCTTTGGCATTGCGCTTTTGTTGGGAATTTTTCATCTTTTCGTTACGCCCGGCGAACAAGTTCTGTTCACCCTGGGGCCGCTCACCGCCACAGCAGAAGGGTTGAGTCGCGGTGGGGGCTATTTCTTCCGCCTGTCCATCATGGTGTTGGCTTCCTTTTTGCTCATCTGGACGACAGACATCCGTGAATTGATGGTCGGCCTGGTGCGTCTGGGCATTCCCTATCGCTATGCCTTCGCCATTTTCATGGCATTACGCTTTCTGCCTATGGTGCAACAGGAAGTGGCCGCTGTCAAAGCCGCCCACATCATCCGTGGCCGGGCAGCACGTTCGCCCCTGCAGCATCGCTTCCGCTTGTGGCAGCGTTATCTTTTCACGGTCATTGTGAATGGCCTGCGCAAAGCCGAAAACACCGCCCTGGCAATCGAATCACGCGGCTTTGGCGCCTATCCTGATCGCACCTACCTCAAAGATTTTCACTGGACGATTTCCGGCATTCTGCTGGTATTGACGTTCCTGGCCTTTGGTGTGCTTTTAATCGTGTGGGAACGAACCACCGTCTTTACAGGTTGACTGCCAAAATGAAATCCCGCTACCGCATCACGTATTGGAAACACATTCCAACGATGGTCATTGCCATGGGAGAGGGACGAGAAGTCAAAGTTGAATTGCCCGCCCGCTTCTTGCGTGCCATCGATGCTTATGCCATGGCAACCGGCTTGAGCGGCACGGAAGAATACCTGGCACAATGGCGGCGCGGTCCCTGGCTGGAACGTGAAGGGAGCCCGGAAGAAGTAGCCCAAGCCGTAGCCGCTGAACTCGAAGCAGAATTCAAGACCATTGAAATCCCCAAACGGAAAGTATAATTCAGCCGTTCAATAAATTTTATCTGCCCATCAACCTCAATTCTCTTTTGCGTCGAATGTTCTCGAATTTCTCAAAAAATTCGCTCGATTCGTGTCATTCGATGCCAAGTAAATAATTGTCAATGGCAATGCCCCCCAAACACTTCGTGATTTTGCAACCTTCCGGTCGGCGCGGTTGGGTAGAAGAGGGAATCTCCCTGCGGGCTGCAGCGCGTCAGTTAGGCGTTGAGATCGAATCGATCTGCGCCGAAAATGCCACTTGCGGCAAATGCCTGGTACTGGTCGAAGAGGGGCGCTTCGAAAAATACAACATCGAATCGCGGCGGGAGCACCTTTCACCGCTCAGCCCCGACGAGGCGGCTTATTTTGCCCGGCGCCCGAAATTGCTGCAATCGCACGGCTGGGAGGCGGGCCAGGCGCGGCTTTCTTGCCAGGCCAGAGTGCTGGGCGACGTGCTGATCCACGTTCCGGAGGAGAGCCGCGGCAATAAACAAATCGTGCGCAAGTCGGCTCGCCAGCGGAACATTGAAATCAAGCCCTCGATTCGCAAGTATTACATCGAAATGGAACCGCCCTCGCTGGCCAACCCACGCGCCGATTGGGAGCGATTGGCCCAGGGCATCGAACATGCCATGCGCCTGGTGCGGCGCGGCGAAAAGAACCTGCCTCGCGCCGAAGACCTGACCATTGACTACGTCTGCCTGCGCTCGCTGGCCGATACGTTGCGCCAGGGCGAATGGAAAGTTACCGTCTCCATCTGGCAAGATCGCGAGGTGATTCGCGTCCAGCCGGGGTATGCGGAGGAAAGTTACGGCGCAGCAATAGACATCGGCTCGACAACGCTGGCGCTTTATTTGTGCGATCTGCGCACCGGTGAGGTGCTGGCTTCTGAATCGGAGATGAATCCGCAGATCGTCTTTGGCGAGGATGTCATGTCGCGCATTCAATACACCCTTGCCAACCCCGATGGGCTGGAAAAACTGCATCTGGCCATCCACCAGGCGCTGAACAAGCTCTTCCAGCAGGCCGCCAAAACCGCCGGCATCACCCCACAAGATATTTTAGAAGTGGTCCTGGTCGGCAACACCACCATGCACCATCTGGTGCTCAACTTGCCACCGGGGCATCTGGGGCGTGCTCCCTATGTACCCACCATCCACAAAGCCCTGGATGTGAAGGCGCGCGAACTGGGCCTGGAGATTTTGCCCTCCGCGAATGTACATGTCCTCCCCACCATCGCCAGTTTCATCGGCGCCGATACCAGCGGGGTGCTGATCGCCGAAGAGCCACACAAGCAAGACGAAAACTGGCTGATCATTGACGTGGGCACCAACGCCGAACTGGTGCTGGGCAACCGCCACGGCCTGGTTTGTACCTCCACGCCTACCGGGCCGGCGCTGGAAGGCGCTCACATTGAATTCGGAATGCGGGCCGCACCAGGGGCCATCGAACGCGTCGAAATCGACGCGGCTACCCTGGAACCTCGTTACAAAGTCATCGGAATCGAGGGTTGGAATACCGATTATGCCGATTTTTCCGGTAAGGTCAAAGGGATTTGCGGCTCGGCTATCATCGACGCGGTGGCAGAGATGTTTCGGGTGGGGATCCTCGATGGGCGCGGCCGATTCCGCTCCGGGGTCGTCTCGAAGCGCATCCGGGAAACGGAAAACGGCCCGGAGTACGTGATCGCCTGGGCGGCAGAAACCTCCATCGGGCGCGACATCTTCCTTTCTATCCGCGACGTACGCCAGATTCAACTGGCAAAGGCCGCCCTGTATGTGGCCGCCCGCAAACTGCTGCGCGAATCGGGCCTGGAGACGCCCGACAAAATCATCCTGGCCGGCGGGTTCGGCAGTTACATTGACCCCCAGAAAGCCATGTTGATCGGCCTGATTCCCGATTGCCCCCTGGAAAATGTGTATGCCGTGGGCAATGCTGCCGGCGATGGTGCCCGCATTGCCCTGCTCAACCTGGAAAAACGCAGCGAGGCCGTGCAGGTGGCGCGTCAGGTGCGACGGTTTGAGCTGCCAACCGATCCCGAATTTCAGAATCAATTCATTCTGGCGCTCAATTTTCCCCACATGACCGACCCCTTTCCCCACGTGCGGCATTTGATTCCGCAACATCAGCCCGACCCGCTGGCAGAAAAACTCATGAAGGGACAAGCAAAATGAACAAATTTTTGGAACGGCTCAATTCTGGCGAAGTTCTCGTTGCCGATGGTGCTACCGGCACCAACCTGCAAAAGATGGGTCTGCGACCCGGCACACCGCCCGAAGACCTGGTATTTGACCAGCCCGACCTGTTGTTGCAACTGGAGCGTGCTTTCGTGGAGGCCGGTTCAGACATCATTTTGACTTGCACGTTTGGCGGCACACGGCTGCGGATGAAAGACTCGAAATATGCCGACCGGGTGAGCGAGATCAATCGTCGCGCCGCCGGGCTGGCGCGTCAGGCCGCTTCGGCGCGGACGGGGGTGCTGGTCGCCGGTTCGATGGGCCCTACCGGCGCCCTGATGAAGCCCTATGGCCCGTTGACGCCTGAAGAAGTCACGGCCGCCTACGCCGAGCAGGCCCTGGCCCTGGCCGAGGGTGGCGTGGATTTGTTGCTCATCGAGACAATGTTCGCCCTGGAAGAGGCCAGCGCGGCCTTCGAGGGGGCGCGCTCGGTGACGGATCTGCCGATTGTGGTCTCGTTCTCTTTTGATCGCGGCGTGCGCACGATGATGGGCGTCAAGCCAACGGATGTGATCAAAACCTATCAAGCCAAAGGGGCAGAGATGGTCGGCGGAAATTGCGGCACGACCCTGGAGAACATGGAGAAAGTGATTCAGGAATACGCCACAGTTGCTCCGGGCTTTCCTCTGTGGGCCAAACCCAATGCTGGCCTGCCCCGCATGGACGCGGAGACCAACACAGCCATCTACGACGTCACCCCAGAGCAAATGGCGGAATTTGCGCGGCGCTATGTGGCGGCCGGGGCGCGGGTAGTCGGCGGCTGTTGCGGCTCTACACCGGAACATGTGGCCGCCATCGCCCGGGCAGTGAAACAGCCAACCACCCACATTTAGCGAGATGGAGCGGGCAGACATTTTATCCCGGCTGCAAGGACAAAGAGGCGAAACACCCCTCGCCTTCAGTGGGCTGATTCACGTCACCGTGGAGGGTTTACAACGCGAAGGGCTGACGTTTCCCCAGGTACACACCTCTGCCAGGCGCATGGCGCGTGCCGCGGCCAGCACCTTCCGGCAGACGGGTTTCCCCTCCGCCGTTGTACCTCTCGATTTTTGCGTCCCAGCCGAGGCGCTGGGAGCAGAAATCGATTTTCGCGAAAATGGCTTCTTGGAATTCCCACGGCCAAAGAAACCCTTGTTTTCCACTACCAAAGAGATCCCAACGGCGGTGGCCAGAAGCAAAGTCAATGCCGGGCGCATCCCCCTGGTCAGTGAGGCCATTACACAATTGAAACAGGAAATTGGCAGCCAGGCTGTCATTGGAGCAGTGTTGCCCGGGCCGTTCACGCTCCTTTCGCTGCTCGTCGAAAACGGGGCGTTATTTCTCGAAATGAAGCGCGAAGCGCAAGCCGTCCATCAGGCGCTCGATGCCCTCTCCATGTTCCTGGCCCACCTTGGGCAAATGTACTCGCAGGTCGGCGCGGACTTTCTCACCATCCACGAAATGGCCGGGTCGCCCAGTTTTCTCGGGCCCTTACGCTTTGAGACATTGGTCTGGCCAGCGCTCCAGGCCCTGCTGAGGGAGGCGCCCCGTCCACGCGTGCTGGCGGTTTGCGGCAAAGTGGAAAGGGTCGCGGCGCTATTGGGCAAGGCAGATGCCGAGGCGCTTTCGGTGGATCAGAGCAATGACTTGAGGCAACTGCGCGCCGCCCTGCCAGATTCTCTCCTGTTTGGCAATCTCGATCCGGTGCAGATTCTGTCCAGGGGTAGCATTGAGCAGGTACGCAGAGCCACACATGCCGCCCTGGCAGCCAACGCCGATGGAATCTGGCCAGGGTGCGATCTCTACCCCGATACGCCTCTGGAAAACCTGCGCGCCATTTTGCTCGAATGTCAGCACTTTCGCCGCTGAACAGTACAAATGACCTGCTTGACACGGCTTGACGCGCTTCGCGGGATGTGCTACTATCCGCAATTGAATATCATACAGAAAGAAGAAGGAAAGAGGAGAAGTCATGGCTACTTATAAAACCGGTCGGATGCTGGCCATCATTTTGATCGCAGGTGCATTGTTGATCTCCGCCTGCCAGCAGTCCATTTCCACACCGCCCGCAGGCACCCCCACCGCGATTGTCAATCCCTTTGTTTCCCCCTTCCCCTCAGTGGAAAACCCGATGGAAATGATTGAGCAATTTGCCAAAGGCACGGCGGCTGCCCAAACTGCGGAAGCCGCTGCTACCAGCGGCACCCCCCTGGCATTCAATGAAACCACCATCCCACTACCCCCCGGCGTTGAGACCACGGTCACGCCAGCAGCGCCCGGCACGCCGACCAATGCTAATCCCACCGCCATCACCATTATGACCGCCACGCTGGCCATTTCAACGCCGATCTTCACCCCCGGCGGACCCACTCCCACCGTTGGCCCGCGCCCTGCCAGCTACACCTTGCAAAAAGGGGAGTTTCCTTACTGCATTGCTCGCCGCTTCAATGTCAACCCGGAAGAATTGCTGGCGCTTAACGGGCTGAGCGCCGGGGATGTGTACTATCCCAATCTCACCCTGCGTATTCCCCAAACGGGCAACCCCTTCCCCGGTGAACGTGCTTTGCACGCCCACCCGGCCACCTTCACTGTAGGCGTCACCTCCAATGCCGATACAATCTACGGCGTAGCCTGCTACTATGGCGACGTAGAGCCAGCAGCAATCGCTCAGGCAAACGGCATTGCGCTCTCCGCCACACTCACCCCTGGGCAACAACTCAACATTCCGTAGCCCACAACCCTATCTGAATATCCGCAAGGCCCAGGCACTTTGGCCTGGGCTTTTTAACACCCCAACAAGGAGTCTCCCATGGCTTTTGAATTGATCCACTCAGAACCCCTCTTTCGCGGCCGCGCCTTCACCATTCGGCGTGACTTGCTCCGCACACCCGATGGCCGCGAGACCAAATTTGACATTGTAGAACACGGCGGCTCGGTGATTCTGCTACCTTTGGATAGCGATGGTAATCTGCTCTTTGTTCGTCAATACCGCCACGCAGCCGGCAAAGACCTGCTCGAATTGCCCGCCGGGACGCGCGACGGTGATGAAACCTACGAAACCTGTGCCGCGCGCGAAATCCGCGAAGAGACCGGCATGGCAGCCGGCAACCTAAAAAAAATCGGCGAATTTTACCTGGCCCCTGGGTACTCCACCGAATTCATGGCCGTTTTCCTGGCCACCCAATTACGCCTCGATCCACTCGAAGCCGACGCCGACGAATTCTTGCAAATCGAAAAAATACCGCTCAAACGGGCCTACGAAATGGCCGAACAAGGCCAGATTCCAGATGCCAAATCGCTGGCAGCATTGCTCCTGGCCAAACCTCATCTTCCCCTGAGCTGAAAGCCACAATCTCACCAATTTTTATCCGAAATATGACAACTCACAGAGGGAATTGAGGTCATAAATAACTAACCTGCAGAGAGAAGCAGGGATAAACTTGTAAGGATAAGAAAAACTATATTGTGCTAAAATTCACTTTTGGGAATTTTCAGGCTTGCTGCCGATACTTATAAGGAGAACGTACATGAAAAAACAAGTTGTCACAATTGACGGTAATGAAGCAACCGCATCTGTTGCCCATCGGTTAAACGAGGTCATTGCCATTTACCCCATCACCCCCTCTTCCACCATGGGGGAACTGGCGGACGAATGGTCGGCCAAAGGCAGAAAAAACCTGTGGGGCACTGTCCCATCGGTGATTGAAATGCAATCAGAGGGCGGTGCGGCGGGAGCTGTACACGGCGCTTTGCAAACCGGAGCACTAACCACCACCTTCACCGCCTCTCAGGGCCTGCTGTTGATGATCCCCAACATGTACAAGATCGCTGGTGAGCTGACCAGCACAGTATTCCACGTGGCAGCGCGTTCTATTGCGGCCCACGCCCTCTCCATCTTCGGCGATCATCAGGACGTCATGGCCGTCCGCCAGACCGGTTGGGCAATTCTCTCGGCCGGTTCGGTGCAAGAGGCCCACGATTTTGCCGCCATTGCGCAAATGTCCACGCTAAAAGCGCGCGTGCCCTTCCTGCACTTCTTCGATGGCTTCCGCACCTCGCACGAGGTCGCCAAAATCTATTATCTCAGCGATGACGAACTACGGCTCTTAATCGACCCCGAGCTGATTCGCGCCCATCGGGCACGCGCCCTCACCCCGGAGCGCCCCGTCCTGCGCGGCTCGGCCCAGAACCCGGATGTTTACTTCCAGGCCCGCGAGACCGTCAACCCCTTCTACGCGGCCACGCCGGAAATCACCCAGCAGGCGATGGATCAATTTGCCCAGGTCACCGGCCGCCAGTATCACCTGTTCGATTACGTGGGGCATCCCCAGGCCGAGCGCGTGGTCGTGATCATGGGTTCAGGTGGCGAAACCGCCGAAGCCACGGTCAAACACTTGTTAGAAAAAGGCGAAAAAGTCGGCGTTGTGCGTGTTCGCCTGTACCGCCCCTTCTCCATAAAGCACTTTGCCGCCGCCCTGCCGGCCACGGTAAAACACATTGCCGTGTTGGATCGCACAAAAGAGCCGGGCGCGCTGGGCGAGCCACTCTATCTGGATGTAGTCAATGCCCTGGTCGAAAGCGGCCGCAGCGACATCAAAGTGATTGGCGGACGTTATGGCCTGTCTTCCAAAGAATTTACCCCGGCCATGGTCAAAGCCGTTTTGGATGAATTGACCAAAACTGAGCCGAAGAATCACTTCACTGTAGGCATCATTGACGATGTGATGCACACCAGCCTGGAGGTAGATGAAACCTTCTCCATTGAACATCCTGAAACCATCCGCTGTGTATTCTTTGGGCTGGGCTCAGATGGTACCGTCGGCGCGAATAAAAACTCAATCAAAATCATCGGCGAAGAAACCGAAAATTATGCTCAGGGCTACTTTGTCTACGACTCGAAAAAATCGGGGCAAATGACCATTTCGCACCTGCGCTTCGGCCCGAAGCCCATTCAGGCGCCTTACCTGATCGAACCCAATCAGGCGAATTTTGTCGCCTGCCACCAGTTCAATTTCCTGGAACGCTTCGATATTTTGAAATACGCAAAAGAAGGAGGCGTCTTCCTGCTCAACAGCCTGTATGGTCCCGATGAAGTGTGGGATCACCTGCCACGCGAGGTACAACAGGCCATCATTGATAAGCATCTCAAATTCTATGTCATCAACGGTTACGAAGTAGCCGAAAAAACCGGCATGGGCGGCCGCGTCAACACGATTATGCAAACCGCCTTCTTCGCCATCAGTGGCATTTTGCCGCGCGAGGCAGCCATTGCCGAGATCAAACACGCCATCGAAAAGACCTATGGCAAACGCGGCGAAGCCGTCGTCCGCCGAAACTTCGAGGCGGTAGATCGCACCCTGGAGAATCTGTACGAGGTCAAAGTCCCAGCAGTGGTAACGTCAAAGATCACGCGCCGGCCCCCGGTCCCGGACGAAGCGCCTGAGTTCGTGCGCCAGGTGCTGGGGCCGATGATCGCCTACGAAGGGGATCGTCTGCCGGTCTCGCTCCTTCCCGTAGATGGCACATTCCCCACCGGCACAGCACAATGGGAAAAACGCAACCTGGCGCTGGAAATCCCGGTTTGGGAACCGGATTTGTGCATCCAGTGCGGCAAATGTGTGATGGTCTGCCCGCATGCGGTGATTCGACACAAAGTGTATGATGAGAAATTGCTGGCCAACGCTCCAGCCACCTTCAAGCACATGCCCTCCAAATTCAAGGAGTTTTCAGAGGGGATGGCTTACACGGTACAGGTCTCGGCGGAGGATTGCACAGGGTGCACATTGTGTGTGGAGGTGTGCCCGGCCAAAGATAAGACACAGGTGGGGCGCAAAGCTTTGAATATGGCGCCTCAACCGCCTCTGCGCGAGCAAGAAGCCGAGAACTGGAAGTTCTTCCTGTCCATTCCGGATATTGACCGCAAGCTGATCAACCCATCCACGATTAAGAACGCCCAACTACTGCGACCTTTGTTTGAATTCAGCGGTGCGTGTGCCGGATGTGGGGAGACGCCCTACATCAAGCTGGTTTCTCAACTTTTTGGCGATCGCGCCATTATCGCCAACGCGACCGGCTGCTCCTCGATTTATGGGGGCAACCTGCCCACCACCCCATGGGCTGTGGATGCGCAAGGACGCGGGCCAGCCTGGGCAAACAGCCTGTTCGAAGACAACGCTGAGTTTGGCCTGGGAATGCGCCTCACGCTGGACAAGCAGAATGAATTTGCGCGCGAACTATTGCCCCTCTTCGAGAGCGAACTTGGCACCGAGTTGATAAATGCCATCTTGAATGCGGATCAATCTACCGAAGCAGGCATCGAGGAGCAGCGCGAACGGGTGGCCCTGCTCAAACAGCGCCTGGCCAATTCCAGCGATCCGCGGGCAAAAGATTTGCTCAGCATTGCCGATAGCCTGGTCAAAAAATCAGTGTGGATCATCGGCGGTGATGGTTGGGCGTATGACATCGGCTACGGCGGGTTAGACCATGTACTGGCGAGTGGGCGCAATGTGAATATCCTGGTGTTGGATACAGAAGTGTATTCCAACACAGGTGGCCAGGCCTCCAAAGCCACCCCGCGCGCCGCAGTTGCCAAATTCGCTATGGGTGGCAAATCGCTGCCCAAGAAAGACCTCGGCTTGATTGCCATGTCGTATGGCTATGTCTATGTGGCGCGAGTTGCCATGGGCGCCAACGACCAGCACACCCTGCGGGCTTTCCTGGATGCCGAGGCCTATGACGGCCCATCGCTGATCATTGCCTACAGTCACTGCATTGCTCATGGCTACGATATGGCCAAAGGCCTGGAACAGCAAAAACTGGCTGTGCAGTCGGGCTATTGGCCAATGTATCGCTACGATCCGCGCCTGATCGAGAAGGGCCAAAACCCGTTAATCATTGACTCCAAAGAGCCGAGTATCCCACTGACCCAGTATGCCTACAACGAGACACGCTACAAAATGCTAACACAAATTGACGAGGCCCGCGCCGAGCAATTGATCAAAGAGGCTGAACACGATGCTCGCTCGCGCTGGGCACTTTATCAGCAAATGGCAAACATGCATTACAATAACGGACATAAAGAGTAGGCAAAACAAAAGAGACTGGTCTATAATCAAAAAGACCAGTCTCTTTTGGTACGGAGGAAAACATGACCGACCTGTCAACCACCTATTTAGGTCTCCCCTTGAAAAATCCCCTGGTGGCTTCTGCCTCGCCACTTTCCAGGAAAGTTGAAACAGCCAAACGGCTTGAAGAGGCTGGTATTGCTGCAATCGTGATGTATTCACTGTTTGAAGAGCAAATCATCCATGAGAGCCTGGAGCTTGATCATTACCTGACGCGCGGCACAGAATCGTTCGCTGAGGCGCTCAGTTATTTGCCGGATGCCGGCATGTATAGTCTGGCACCCGAAAAATACCTTGACCAGCTAAGTGCATTGAAAAAATCATTGAGCATTCCCGTAATCGGCAGCCTGAACGGCGTTTCTCGTGGTGGTTGGACGCGCTATGCCCGCTATATTCAAGATGCAGGAGCAGATGCTCTGGAATTGAATCTGTATTACATTCCAACCGATGTTAACCTGACCTCGCAAGAATTGGAAAACACATACATAGATCTGGTACAAAGTGTACGCGAAGCCATCACCATTCCCCTGGCAGTAAAACTCAGTCCCTTTGTTACCTCATTACCCAATCTTGCCCATCGCCTGGTGGCCGCAGGTGCCAATGGACTGGTCCTGTTCAATCGTTTCTATCAACCCGATTTTGATCTCGAAGAATTAGAAATTGTCCACAACCTGGAATTAAGCACCCCGGCTGACCTGCGTTTGCCCCTGCGTTGGATCGCCATTTTGTATGGAAAAATCAAGGCCGATTTTGCTCTAACCAGTGGGGTTCACTCGGCGCAAGATGTGCTGAAAGCTATGATGGCGGGAGCCAAAGTAGCGATGATGGCATCAGCCCTGTTGCACAACGGAGCGGAAATCATTCCCACGATCTTACGCGAGATGGAATGGTGGATTGAAAGCCACGAATATACCTCGCTGCAACAAATGCAAGGAAGCATGAGTCAACAAGCAATCGCAGAGCCAGCGGCCTTCGAACGGGCTAATTACATGAAGGTGCTCAATTCCTGGCGAGACTTGCCATAAAAAACTAGGGCCTCCGGCTTATAAGCGGAGGCCCTGAAATTTACTAAAGAATAAATGCTGGCGAAATGGCTTATCCCGCCTCTTCCACAGGGGATGCGGTTGTTTTGCGCTGACGGAAAGTGATACGACCTCGCGTCAGATCGTAGGGAGACATCTCCACCGAGACGCGATCACCCAACAAAATGCGGATATAGTACTTGCGCATCTTCCCAGACAGATAGGCCAGTACTTCGTGCCCGTTATCAAGCCGCACGCGGAACTGGGTGCCGGGGAGTGCTTCAACGACTACCCCATCCATTTTGATTTTTCCTTCATCTTTTGCCATATTCGCCTCCTGAGCCTGAAACAAGCCCAGATTTATTCGGTTTCTTTCGTCTGCCGCCGTTTGATTCGGCGGATTGCTTTTTTCTTTTCCATGCGGCGCTGTTCGCTTTTAGAAACAAACCAGCGCTTGCGGCGAACAGTGCTCAAAACGCCGCTTTTGACGACTTTCTTGCGAAAGCGCTTGAGCAATTGGTCTTGAGACTCGCCAGAACGTAAGACAACGATCGCCACTTTTCTCACCTCCTTCCGGGTGAAAATAAAAAACTCGGCATGATGCAGACTCAGCCGAGGGAAAAACACGAAACGATCAACCGATCCTGAGATCAATAATTACGCTTCACACTCCTCGACAGTGTTAACAAGAGGGAAAACTCCCTCAGCCAAGCCGGCAATGTTATTATACACGAAACGAAGAAGTCTGAGAAGGTTTTAAGGATTCTCCGCGAAGGTGCGGTGAAAAAAGAAAAGTCCCTTGGCAATGACCTACTCTCCCAGGAGGTCTCCCTCCAAGTACCATCGGCGCTGACGGGCTTAACTTCCGGGTTCGGGATGTGACCGGGTGTACCCCCGTCGCTCAAATCACCAAGGGACGTTTTCACGAATGAATTCCTGAACAGCAATTGACTGACGAAAAGTACCAAGTTCTCCGCACCACGGGAGGAAGCCCTCGACCATTAGTACAGCTTAGCTCAACACATTACTGTGCTTACACTTGCTGCCTATATACCAGGTAGTCTACCTGGGGTCTTACTCCCTTGATGGGAATACAGGGATCTAATCTTGGGGCGAGTTTCCCACTTAGATGCTTTCAGCGGTTATCTCTGCCAGACATAGCTACCCAGCGATGCCGTTGGCACGACAACTGGCACACCAGAGGTCTGTCCACTCCGGTCCTCTCGTACTAGGAGCAGCTCCCCTCAAATCCCTTACGCCCACAGCGGATAGAGACCGACCTGTCTCACGACGGTCTGAACCCAGCTCGCGTACCGCTTTAACGGGCGAACAGCCCGACCCTTGGGACCTTGTCCAGCCCCAGGATGCGATGAGCCGACATCGAGGTGCCGAGCGAGGTCGTCGATGTGAACTCTTGGACCTCACCAGCCTGTTATCCCCGGGGTAGCTTTTATCCGGTAAGCCACGGCCCTTCCACTCGGTACCGTGGGATCACTAAGCCCGTCTTTCGACTCTGCTCGACGCGTTGGTCTTGCAGTCAAGCTCCCTTATGCCTTTACACTCTTTGGGTGGTTTCCATTCACCCTGAGGGAACCTTTGGGCGCCTCCGTTACCTTTTAGGAGGCGACCGCCCCAGTCAAACTGCCCACCTGGCACGGTCCCCCGCCCGGATGACGGTGCGGGGTTAGGGTCTAAGCATAATCAGGGTGGTATTTCACCGACGGCTCCACCGAGGCTAGCGCCCCAGCTTCAAAGCCTCCCACCTATCCTACACAGATCATACCCAAACGCAATGCCAAGCTGCAGTAAAGCTCCACGGGGTCTTTTTGTCCTGCTGCGGGTAGGCCGCATCTTCACAGCCATTTCAATTTCACCGGGTCCCTCGTCGAGACAGTGCTCTGATTGTTACGCGGTTCGTGCGGGTCGGAACTTACCCGACAAGGAATTTCGCTCGGTTATTCTCACTCTGTTTCCAGAGAAGCCGGACTTTACCTTTCTCGTCCTCGATTCATTTCAGAAGCGATTTGGCGGATCTTTTCGATCCCGGCGGGTGTCAGATGCTCATCGTTTCGCATCATCATCAGGATTTTTCTAAACTTCAAAAAATCAAGACGCTTTTTCGTCTTCAAAGGATGCTTCTCAAAGAACGGAATGATCCGCTCCCAGAGGTGTTCCACACCTCTTACACGGTAAGCCATGCGGTCACCATGATTTTGTCGGACAACGCCACATCCAAAAAATCGTTTCAAGGCATAAAGCAGTTGTACATCTTGCTTATGTTGAACAACTGTGAATTCAGGCAGTACCTGAAACCCTGATTTCATTTCAGGATGAGGGTTGATGCCAACGTAAAAACATCCTTCTCCATCTACAAACCCGACAACCCATTGCGCTTCCAATCTCGAGGAATTCGAGATCGAACGTGAAGTCTCTGAGGGTTCTTCCAGTATTTCATCGTTTTGCATGGAAGCCTTCCCTGCGGATTGTCCCCATGTCCAGTGGATTTTTACTGCCGCATTGATTACAGCGAGTACCACATGGCTGTTGAGGAGTTTCCCGCATATAGTTCGATTTTACTAAGGCTAGCAAATGGTTAACCTTAGGACCGTTATAGTTACGGCCGCCGTTCACCGGGGCTTCGGTTCAGAGCTTCGCTTACGCTAACCCCTCCCCTTAACCTTCCGGCACTGGGCACGCGTCAGCCCCTATACTTCGCCTTACGGCTTAGCAGAGACCTGTGGTTTTGTTAACCAGTCACCAGAGCCATTTCACTGCGACCCTCCAAGGCTCAACACCTTAGAGGGCACCCCTTCTCCCGAAGTTACGGGGTCATTTTGCCTAGTTCCTTAACGAGGGTTCTCCCGTTCGCCTTGGTATATTCTACCCATCTACCAGTGTCGGATTGCGGTACGGGCGCTCAGAGATCAACGCTTAGGGGCTTTTCTCGGCAGCAAGGCTCAACCACTTATGCCTTACGGCTCGCTCTCGCCTCAGCTCAACTGGCGGATTTGCCTACCAGTCTCATCGCCTAGACGGATCGCACCTGCACAACCAATCGCAGGCTGGCCTACCTCGCTGCGTCCCCCCATCGCTCCTTCTGAGCGGTTCCGGAATATTGACCGGATGTCCATCACCTACGCCTTTCGGCCTCGGCTAAGGGCCCGACTAACCCGACGCGGAATGACCTGGCGTCGGAAACCTTAGATTTACGGCGAACACGGTTCTCACGTGTTTGTACGCTACTCATGCCTGCATTCTCACTTCTGCCCGCTCCAGTTGCCCTCACGGTCAACCTTCACCGCTGGCAGAACGCTCCCCTACCGTCCTGTCTTACGACAAGACCCATGGCTTCGGTACTATGCTTAGCCCCGTTAAGTTTTCCGCGCAAGGTCACTAGACCAGTAAGCTATTACGCACTTTTTAAAGGATGGCTGCTTCTAAGCCAACCTCCTGGTTGTTTAAGTAACCTCACCTCGTTTCCCACTTAGCATAGATTTAAGGACCTTAGCCGATGATCTGGGCTGTTTCCCTTTCGACCCCGAAACTCATCTCCCGGAGTCCGACTGCCATGTTGTGGAGTACTGGCATTCCGAGTTTGATTGGGTTCAGTAAGCGGTAAGCCCCTTAGCCCATTCAGTGCTGTACCTCCAGTACTAAATACATGACGCTAGCCCTAAAGCTATTTCGGGGAGAACCAGCTATCTCCGAGTTCGTTTGGCATATCACCTCTACCCACAGGTCATCCCCTAACTTTGCAACGTTAGTGGGTTCGGGCCTCCACGAGTGATTAGACTCGCTTCACCCTGCCCATGGGTAGCTCACCCGGTTTCGGGTCTAATCCCAGCGACTATACGCCCTATTCAGACTCGCTTTCGCTACGGCTTCGGGTGTTACTCCCTTAACCTTGCCACTGAGATTAACTCGCAGGCTCATTCTCCAAGAGGCACGCCGTCAGGCATAGCAAGGAACACCCATATCTCTATGGGGCTCAACCTGCTGTTAGCCCTTCGACTGCTTGTAAGCTTACGGTTTCAGGTTCTATTTCACTCCCCTAACAGGGGGACTTTTCACCTTTCCCTCACGGTACTTGTTCACTATCGGTCGCCAAGTGTATTTAGCCTTGGAGAGTGGACTCCCCAGATTCCTGCCGGATTAGCGTGCCCGGCAGTACTCAGGAACCCAGCGGGAGGCAACCGGTTTTCGCATACGGGGCTATCACCCTCTATGGCAGGCTTTCCCACACCTTTCTGCTAACCGGATGCTTTGTAACTCCCATGTGCCGGGCCCTACAACCCCGCCTCTGCAAGCAGAGACGGTTTGGGCTGTTCCCCGTTCGCTCGCCACTACTGAGGGAATAATCTCTTTTCCTCGCGGTACTTAGATGTTTCAGTTCCCGCGGTTCCCCTCCCCTGGTCTATGTGTTCAACCAGGGGATGCTCGAGGTTCGCTCGAGCGGGTTTCCCCATTCGGACATCCCCGGATCAACGCCTGTACACGGCTCCCCGAGGCTTATCGCAGTGTCCCACGTCCTTCATCGGCACTTGGCGCCAAGGCATCCACCGTAAGCCCTTAGTAGCTTCTCCACGTGATGCGGAGAAATTGATACTTTTCGGCCTACATCAATTGCTATTCAGTTTTTAAGGTTCAACTTCACCGGTTGACCGGTGAACGATGCTCTCGATTTTACCATCCAGGGCATCGGTCACCCTTCAACATATTCTTTTTTTCGACAAGGCGGCCCGGCTCATCGCCGGGCCAGTTATTCCCAGGCAATGAAACCTACAAAATTGCTTATGTCAGACCGCTTGCTACCAACTTTGCACTCACTCCATTTTATCGAGCGCTCAGTGGAGATGACGGGATTTGAACCCGTGACCTTCGCCTTGCAAAGGCGCTGCTCTCCCGCTGAGCTACATCCCCAGGACATCCTTACTGGGCAATGAGTGGGCTTGACAGGATTCGAACCTGTGACCCCTGCGTTATCAGCACAGTGCTCTAACCAACTGAGCTACAAGCCCGCACGAACTCTTAACAACTGAGGAGTGACAGGAAGCATCTCTGCTTCTCCAGCGCCCCAACACCGCGTTAGGGCAATTGTTGAGTAGAAGACCACCTCTCGTGAGAGGAGATGATCATTCAGAACTCTAGAAAGGAGGTGATCCAGGCGCACCTTCCGGTACACCTACCTTGTTACGACTTCGTCCCAGTCACCAGCCCCACCTTCGACGGCGCCCTCCTTTCGGTTAGGCTACCGGCTTCAGGTGTTGCCAGCTCCCATGACGTGACGGGCGGTGTGTACAAGGCCCGAGAACGTATTCAACGCACTATAGCTGACGCGCGTTTACTAGCAACTCCGACTTCATGCAGGCGAGTTGCAGCCTGCAATCTGAACTGAGGCCGGTTTTGGGGGATTGGCTCCGCCTCGCGGCTTAGCAACCCATTGTACCGACCATTGTAGCGTGTGTGTAGCCCCGGACATAAAGGCCATGCTGACTTGACGTCATCCCCACCTTCCTCCGGCTTGATACCGGCGGTCCCGTATGACACATGTAACATACGGCGAGGGTTGCGCTCGTTAGCGGACTTAACCGAACATCTCACGACACGAGCTGACGACAGCCATGCAACACCTGTGCAAGCTCCCTTGCGGGTCGGTCACCTTTCGGATCCCTACCACTTGCATGTCAAGCCCGGGTAAGGTTCTTCGTGTAGCATCGAATTAAACCACACGCTCCGCTGCTTGTGCGGGCCCCCGTCAATTCCTTTGAGTTTTAACCTTGCGGCCGTAGTCCCCAGGCGGTGAACTTATCGCGTTAGCTTCGGCACCGATGGAGTTTAACCCACCGACGCCAAGTTCACATCGTTTACGGCTAGGACTACCGGGGTCTCTAATCCCGTTTGCTCCCCTAGCTTTCGCGTCTGAGCGTCAGAAACAGTCCAGAAGACCGCCTTCGCCACTGGTGTTCCTCCCGATATCTACGCATTTCACCACTACACCGGGAATTCCATCTTCCTCTACTGCTCTCTAGTCCGGTAGTATTGGACGACCTCTCCCAGTTGAGCCAGGAGATTTCACGCCCAACTTACCGAACCGCCTGCACGCGCTTTACGCCCAGTGAATCCGGATAACGCTTGCCTCCTACGTTTTACCGCGGCTGCTGGCACGTAGTTAGCCGAGACTTATTCCTGAGATACTGTCCTTTCTCATCTCTCAGAAAAGCGCTTTACGACCCGAAGGCCTTCTTCGCGCACGCGGCGTTGCTGCATCAGGCTTTCGCCCATTGTGCAATATTCCCTACTGCTGCCACCCGTAGGTGTATGGACCGTGTTTCAGTTCCATTGTGGGGGGCCACCCTCTCAGGTCCCCTACCCGTCGTAGCCTTGGTGGGCCGTTACCTCACCAACTAGCTGATGGGACGCAGGCCCCTCCCAAAGCGCCTTGCGGCTTTAGTCATCGGCTTCTAAACCCGATGACCACATGCGGTATTAGCAGTCCTTTCGAACTGTTATCCCACACTTTGGGGCAGGTCACCCACGCGTTACTCACCCGTTCGCCACTAGGATACCTTCGTATTGCTACAAAGGCACCTCGTTCGACTTGCATGTATTAGGCACGCCGCCAGCGTTCATCCTGAGCCAGGATCAAACTCTCCGCAAAACTTTTCATCTCTTGCGAGATGTAAGGTACGGATTCATGACTGGATCGACAGAGTTGTTGCTTCCTATCACTCTTCAGTTGTTAAGGTTCTCTCATCAAAGCGGGCTGGATTTTACCCGCTCCATCATTGTCTGTCAAGGCTTTTGACAGACAAAAACACCGATGCGTTCGCATCGGCTCGTCAGACTGCCAAACCATCAGGCTTGTGTCTCTGACGTGAGACGGTTACTCAGTTGTGAATGATCTGTCTTGGGGAGACGAGATCTGTAAACGTACTGGCAAGCGACTATTATATGCAGTTCGTTTTATTTGTCAAGAAGATTCCAACACCAATTTCAAAATTCAACCTTAAAAAATCTCACAAATTGACTCACGTCATTTCCTGTCGGCCCGAAAGCGCCCGCAACAACGTGTTTTGATCGGCGTATTCCAGATCGCCTCCCACCGGCAAGCCGCGTGCCAACCGCGTTACCCGAACCCCTAGCGGCTCCAGTCGCTGGCGCAGGTACAAAGCCGTTGCATCTCCCTCCATGCTCGGGTTGGTCGCCAAAATGACCTCCCGTACCCCGCCTCGTTGCACACGCTCAAGCAAGGGATTGATCTTCAAATCATCCGGGCCAATACCCTCGATCGGCGACAACACCCCTTGCAAGACATGGTATTTCCCCTGGTAGCCACCGGTGCGCTCCAGCGCCAGCACATCCAGCGCTTCTTCCACCACGCAAATTGTGCTTGCATCCCGGTTGGGCGAGGCGCAAATCTCACAGCGCTCACGCCCCGTTTCCATGATGTTAAAGCATTCCGGGCAAAACGAAATTTTACTTTTTAAGTCGCTCAACGCTGTCGCCAGTTCCTGGCTGACCTCTTCAGGGGCACGCAACAGGAAGAAGGCCAGCCGCGAAGCCGACTTCGGGCCAATGCCAGGCAAGCGCTCAAAAGCATTGATGAGAGCCTGAAGAGGTTCGGGGAGAAGCATGGCTGGCTATTCTCCCTAGAAGGGAAGTCCACCGGTCAGCGGACCCATGCGCTGGGCTGCCAGTTCGCGCGATTGCTCCAGGGCCAGGTTAACCGCCGAAAGGACCAAATCTTGCAGCATTTCGGCGTCCGCATCTTTCAACAGGTCGGGGCTGATTTCGACCGCCCGGCATTTCTGGTCACCGGTCATCGTCACTTTGACTGCTCCGCCGCCAGCACTGGCAGTCACCGTTTCTTCGGCAAGCTGGGCCTGAATCTCCTCCATCTGCTTTTGCAAACGCTGCAATTGTTGCATCATGCCGCCCCCACCCATAGCAGGGGCCTTATTAAATCCTTTTGCCATATTACCTCGCTATTCTTGAATATCTACTACCTCGCCGCCATGCTGAATGGCCGTAGCCACCATGCCGTCTTGCGGCACATGCGGCGGAATTTTACCCTTTGCATTGGTCACCACACAACGGATGACCAGGTCCACCCCTAACAATTCGGCCAACGCTTTACGCGTGGTCTCGATTTGATCAGGCTTGTCCATTTTTGAAACCAAAACTTCGCTGGCAAAGCCCAAAACCAGGGTCTTGCCCTGCACGTCAATCATTTTGACTGAATTGAGCAAAGCCGCCAGATTGGGCTGCGATTTGTGCACAGAGGCGGCCATTTGTTTCCAGACTTTTATTACCTCGCCGGCAGAGATGAGCGGTGCTTCAGGCTGCGTCTTTTCTTCGGGGTGATCTTCCGGGCGGGTCGCGGCCGACGGGGAGGCGGATTCCGCGATTGCGGGCGAGGAGGCCGCTTTGGGCTGGGATCCGGCTCTTTTGGCGGTAGCCGGCGCGAGGTCCGCGAAAGAGGCGCTGGGAGGAGGCGCCTCGATGGCTTCCGCCAGGGCCAGTTCCAGGCTAAGGGAAGGTTGCCAACCAGTGCGTAAATCGGTCGCGGCTGCGTTGAAAATCTTGATCAGGCGCAACACTTCGGGCGGAGTCATCGCCCGGGCATGGGCATCCATTTGAGCGCGCGCATCTTCCGAGGCTTCGACCTGATCGGCATTTCCCATCTGGATCAACATCAGGCCACGCAGATATTCGACGATTTGCCGCGCCAGCGAGCGAGGATCGGCGCCAGCATCGAGGGCGCGGTGGATTGTCTCAAAGCCGCGTCCCGGCTCACGGTCAAGGATCGAAGCGATGACATCCAGCACCGTCTGGCTGGTGGCGGTGCCGAGTACGGTTTGGGCCAGGTTGAGGGTGATTTTGGTGCCGGTGGAGGCCAGTTGGTCGAGCAGGGAAATGGCGTCGCGCACCGAGCCAGTAGATTGCCGGGCGATCAGGGTGAGGGCAGCCTCTTCGGCTTGCAGGCCCTCTGCCTGGACGATGTGCCTGAGTTGTGCCACAATTTCGGCGAGTGGGACGCGGCGGAATTCGTGTCGCTGACAGCGCGAGAGCACGGTGGCCGGGATCTTGTGAATTTCAGTAGTGGCCAGGACGAAGATGGCATGCGGCGGCGGCTCTTCCAGGGTTTTGAGCAGGGCGTTGAAGGCCGCGGTGGAGAGCATGTGCACTTCGTCAATGATGTAGATTTTGTATTTGCCCTGGGTGGGAGCAAAGTTGATTTTGTCGCGCAGGTCGCGCACGTCATCTACGGAGGTGTTGGAGGCGGCGTCAATTTCGATCAGGTCGAGAAAGCGATTTTCGTTGACGGCTTTGCAGTGCTCACACTGGTTGCACGGGCGGCTGGCCGGATCGGGGTGAAGGCAGTTGACGGCTTTTGCCAGCAGGCGCGCCACAGTCGTCTTGCCGGTACCGCGCGGGCCAGCGAAGAGATAGGCATGGCCAACACGTCCGGCTTTAATGGCATTGGTCAGGGTTTGGACAACGTGTTCCTGGCCGATGACAGCATCCCAGCCTTTGGGGCGATATTTACGATAGAGGGCCTGGCTCATTTTCTGATCCGAATTCTCACCGGTTTAGATTCAATATCGAAGTACACAAATTTCACGAAGGTGCATGGGGCAGTGAAGGGGGCGAAGTTCGCGAAAAAATTTGCAGGTGGGTATCGAGTTACGCGAAGGAAATGGGCTCAGACAGATCGTTGCTGCGAAGTTGGTTCTTGCAAATCCTGTTCACGGAACTCGATAGACGGCGCGCAGGTTGCCCTGGGCATCGTATAAGCGAGCGTTTTCCCCCGAACGCCACACGGCTTCGGGGGCACCCCAATAGAGGTCAATGACGGTATCGCTGCCAGCCGCAGTATGCACCTGGACAGCGCCATTGGCGAAAAGGATCAGTTGCGGAAAGGTAAACGCGTTTCCGTCTTCATCCTTGAGCTGCCAGCCAGCCAGGTTCAGTTGCCCTTCACCGCGATAGCGGATGCTGACCAGTTCAGTGTTCAACGTGCCAGCGCCTACCACACTGACGATTTGCACTGGAATTTCGTCGGAGGGGCTAAGCGTCTCGGTGAGGGAAATGGGGTTTCCTGGGGTGAGGGCGGGAGCGGCGGGGGCATAGGTGGCGCGGAGATTGCGATCGTACCAGAACAAAATCGCGCCGGTCACACAGGCAGAAACGAAGACGTTCAACAAAAGGTAATATACCAGTTTGCGGCGATTCATGCTGGTGTTATGATAGCACAAAACGCTCGAACTTTTTCAGGTTTTAAGTTTACACAATAAAGCAACCCAATCCCCCATTTGTCGGCGGGCGGTCATTTCCAGACCCCTGGCCTGAGCAGCCTGACGGACTTTTTCCTCCTGTTCAAGCAGGATGCCGCTTAAGATCAACCAGCCATTCGGTTGCACCAGTTGAGCCAGGCCAGCATCCAGGAGGCGAATAATGACCGGCGCCAGGATATTGGCCATCACCAGGGGAGCAGTGCGAAAAGGGAAGTTCCCACTGAGCACTTCGCCCACGGAGCCTTGAGCCAGGATGAGTTCACTGCCAATGCCGTTCAGGTCAGCGTTCTGGCGGGAATTTTTGATCGATTCCGGGTCAATATCCACGCCGAGGGCGCGGGTGGCGCCCAATTTCAGGGCGGCAATGGAGAGAATGCCAGAGCCACAGCCAACGTCAATGACGGTGATGGGGGGGATTTGGGCAAATACTTCTTCGATAAGTTCCAGACACAATTGGGTGGTGGGGTGGGTGCCGGTGCCGAAGGCCATGCCCGGGTCAATTTTGATGGGGATACGCTGGGGGTCAGGGACATCCATCCAGGCGGGGACCACCATCAGTCGCTGCCCGATGCGGATGGGCTGGTAGCGTTGTTTCCAGGCTTCCATCCAGTTCTGATCCGCGATTTGTCGGTAGAGCGGGGCAGGCAACGGCTGTATCATACCCAGGTAGAAGAGCGCTTCTTCGAGTTTTTGGCGCGTTTCTTCCAATTGCTCGTTGACTTCGAGATAGGCGCGCACGGTGATTGGGCCGGCTGGCGTGCCCTCGTCTTCGTCATTGAGGAATGTCACTGCCTGTTCGGTTGTCACGCCATTGGGGGCAAAGCGCGCCAGCACGTCGGCTACCGCTTCGGCCAGTTCGCCATTGACTGTGAGTGAGACTTCGAGCCAGTTCCTCATTTTGGTACGTTAATCGCCTCCCAAAGCCTCGTTCAGCCAATCCAAAAAGCCTTTTTCTTTGGGCTTGACGGCGGTGCCGAGGGTGCTTGCCAGTTTTTCAAATAATTCGCGCTGTTCTTTGGTCAACCTGGTAGGAATTTCTACGTTGACGATGACCAGCTGATCACCGCGTCGGCCGTTGCCGCGTACATAGGGCACGCCTTTTCCTTTGAGCGTAAAGATCTTACCCGGCTGGGTGCCCGGCGGGATGTGCAGTTTTTCTTTGCCGTCCAGGGTAGGAACTTCGATTTCGGCGCCTAAAGCCGCCTGTGCCACGTTGATATCAAGGTTGAGCAGGATATCATTTTCGCGGCGCTTGAAGAATTGATGGGGTTGGACGTTCAGAATCAGGTAGAGATTACCGTTCGGGCCACCATAGGTGCCGGGTTGACCTTCACCGGCCAGGCGGATTTGCGTACCATCATCTACGCCAGCGGGGATTTGAACGCGCTTGCGCACTGTTTTGCGCTCCAGCCCGCTCCCGCGACAGGTGTGACAGGGTGTGCCAATGACTTCGCCGCGCCCATTGCACGTCGGGCAAATGGTGGTTTGCACCATCGAGCCAAAGAAGGTCTGGCGCACCTGACGGACTTCGCCCTGCCCGCCACAGGTAGAGCAACGAATCGGTCGGGTGCCTGGCTCGGAGCCGGATCCGCCACAACGGGAGCAGACTTCATCGCGCTGGAATTCGATCTCTTTTTCGACACCAAAAACGGCCTCTTCAAACAAAAGGCTGACCTGCATTTGCAGGTCATGCCCGCGTCGCGGTGAACGACGGCTGGAGCGGCCAGTCGAGAAACCAAACCCACCGAACAGTTCTTCGAAGAGATCGGAAAAATCTACGGTGTAGTCATGGTATCCGCCCGTTTCACCCAGGCCGGCGCGCCCAAAACGATCATAACGCGCTCTCTTTTCGGGGTCTGAGAGTACGCCGTAGGCTTCGTTGATTTCTTTGAACTTTTCCTCAGCATCGGGCGATTTATTCACATCGGGGTGATACTGGCGCGCCAATTTACGGAAGGCCGATTTGATCTCGTCTTCCGTAGCATTACGATCAATGCCGAGGACTTCGTAATAATCGCGCTCGCTCATTTCCTGACCACAAAATTATTAGACGTTATCTGCAATAAGGCTCAGTTCTCTTTTGCATCGAATTTTCACGAATTTCCTGAAGAAAATTGGCCGTATGCGTGTCCTTCGATGCGGAGTTGGCTATTGCAAAGAATGACTATTCGTTGACTTCACCATCCACCACGTCCGGGCCATTGGAGGAGGCGCCTGCCGCTCCGGCTGGGGGGACATCCGTTGCCTGGTAAACGCTGGCGCCGATTTTTTGAATCGCCTGGCCCAATGCTTCGGTGGCGGAACGAATCGCCTCCACATTTTCGCTTTCAGCCGCTTTGCGGACTTTAGCAATTTGGGTTTCGATCTCCGTGCGAATCTCCGCCGGGACCTTATCGCCGAATTCGCGCAAGGATTTCTCGGCAGCATAAATCATGTTATCCGCGCCGTTGCGCGCCTCGATCACAGATTTGCGGCGGCGGTCTTCTTCGGCGTGAGCCTCCGCATCTTTGCGCATTTGCTCGATTTCTTCCTCCGAAAGGCCAGAGGAAGCCGTAATGGTGATGTGTTGACTGCGTCCAGTGGCTTTATCTTTCGCCGTGACCTTCAAAATGCCGTTGGCATCAATGTCAAAGGTCACTTCGATTTGCGGCACTCCCCGCGGCGCCGGTGGGATTCCATCCAAAATGAAGCGCCCTAACGATTTGTTGTCGGCCGCCATCGGGCGTTCGCCCTGAACGACGTGAATTTCCACCTGGGTCTGGTTGTCGGTAGCGGTGGAAAAAACCTGGGTGCGGCGGGTAGGAATCGTGGTGTTGCGCTCGATTTGCGGCGTGGCCACCCCGCCCAGGGTCTCGACCGAGAGCGTGAGGGGGGTCACATCCAGCAGCAGGATGTCCTTCACTTCACCGCCCAAAACGCCGGCCTGGATCGCCGCGCCGATCGCCACTACCTCGTCGGGGTTCACGCCCTTGTGAGGCTCTTTGCCGAAGAAAGCGCGCACCCGTTCCTGAACTGCCGGCATACGGGTCATGCCGCCGACAAGCACCACCTCGTTAATGTCACCGGCGGTCAGGCCAGCATCGGCCAAGGCCTGTTTGAGCGGAGCAATCGTGCGGTCAATCAAATCGGCAGTCAGTTGTTCCAGTTTGGCCCGGCTCAGGGTAGCGACCAAATGTTTGGGGCCGCTGGAATCGGCGGTGATGTAGGGAAGGTTGATTTCGGTTTGCAGTACCGTCGAAAGTTCAATTTTCGCCTTTTCGGCGGCCTCTTTCAGGCGCTGCAGGGCCTGGCGATCCTGGCGCAAATCCACGCCGTTTTCCTTCTGAAATTCATCAGCCAGGTAATCCATAATGCGTTGATCGAAGTCATCGCCGCCCAGGAAGGTATCTCCGCTGGTGGCACGCACCTGGAAGACGCCTTCGCCGACATCCAGGATGGAAATGTCAAACGTACCGCCGCCCAAATCATAAACGGCAATAATTTCGTTCTTTTTCTTGTCCAACCCATAGGCCAGCGAAGAGGCAGTAGGCTCGTTGATGATGCGCAGCACCTCCAGGCCAGCGATTTTACCCGCGTCTTTGGTGGCGTTGCGTTGGGCGTCATTGAAATAAGCCGGCACGGTAATCACAGCCTGGGTGACTGGCTCCCCTAAAAAGGCTTCGGCATCCCGCTTGATTTTTGCCAGGATCATCGCCGAAATTTCTGGCGGGCTATACTCTTTGCCATCGAGCAACACGCGCACATCGCCGTTCGATGCTTCGGTCACAGCATAAGGGACGCGTTTTTTCGTCCGCTCCACTTCCGGGTCGTTGAACTTCCGTCCCATGAAGCGTTT
The DNA here is from genome assembly GCA_034433385.1 of Anaerolineales bacterium. GTDB lineage: Bacteria > Chloroflexota > Anaerolineae > Anaerolineales > Villigracilaceae > DAOUAN01. The sequence continues at coordinate 110,947 of DAOUAN010000065.1, forward strand.
GATCGAAAATACCGTGTTCTGCGAATTGACAATCGCCTGGTTGCGAGCCACACGCCCGACCAGCCGCTCATGATTTTTATTGACCGCCACGACCGAAGGAACCAGCCGCTCCCCCTCCGCCGAGGGAATCACCACCGGCTCACCGCCCATCATGACAGCCGCCACCGAGTTGGTCGTTCCCAAATCAATACCGATGATCTTTCCCATTCGTAAATGCTCCTCTTTCAAAGTTCCCTACAGGCCACGCCGCCAATGACTGAACATGGAGCGGTAAGCCTGAGAATTTTTTTATTGCGCCACGCGCACGAGAGCGGGGCGAATTACCCGCTCGCCCAGCATGTAACCATTCTGGACCACGGCAATTACATGGCCGCTTTCAACCCCATCAGCCGGCTCATGCGAAATCGCCTCATGATAATTCGGATCAAACGGCGCCCCCTCCGCCTCAATCTTCTTCACACCTTCTGCATCCAAGATCGCCTGCATCTTACGGACGATCAATTCCACGCCATCGGCCCAGGCTGCCGCATTGCCCTCGGTCGGACGATTCTGCAAAGCACGCTCCAGGTCATCCAACACCGGCAGAAATTTTTTGATAATTTCCCCTTTCATCGTCAGCCGCAGCGTCTCGTTATCCCGCTCCACTCGCTTTTTATAATTCACGAAATCGGCCAGAGCACGCTGCCAGCCATCCAGATTTTCCGCGGAGCGTGCCTCGGCTTCCGACAATTTCTGCCGCAGCTGCTCGATCTCCGCGGAAAGATCAGCCGCCTCGCCCCGGACCTCGGGCTGGGTGCCGCTCTCAGGCGTCTCCAACGCTTCAGCCGGACTCCCGGCCTGCGGGGTTATTTCTTCAGATTGAACTTTCTCATGCTTTTTCTTGTCGCTCATACTTCTACACTCCAGCAATTGTTTCGTTTACCAGGTCACTCAACAGCCCGGCGACAAAACGCACGGCCGGGATCGTACGCACATAGGACATGCGAATTGGCCCCAGCACACCCAACGTACCGGTCATCAAGCCGGGCACCCCATAGCGCGCCAGTACCATCGAACACTGGCGCAACTCCTCCCAGCCGCCTTCGCCACCGATCAACACCTGCACCCCTCCCACCATACTGTTACTGACCGTGCGCGCCAGCAATTCTTGCAAAACCGAACGCTCCTCAAAAAAGAGACGCAATGTTCGCCGCGCTTCGTCCGATTCGGCAAACTCTGGCTCGGCGAGCACATTGGTCAGGCCATCGGTGTAAATTTCGCCAGAGACGCTCTCACTGGCACGGCGCATATCCTGCACAATCAGGGTGAGAATATCCTGCTCCAGCGTATCGCTGCGGGCCGGCAAAGCCATGATCTCATTCAGCGCTTTCCCCACCAGCAAAGCATTCAGGCGCGAAGCCGTCTGGCTGAGGCGCTCTTGCGAGACCGGCTCAGCGAGCGTCAAAATCTGCTGGCTGACCTCGCCGCCCCCCATCACCAACACCATCAACACCTGCCGCCCTTGCGTAGAGATTAATTCGACGTGCTTGAAACGCACCGTCTCAGCGTGAGGCGCAGTGACTACCGACACCGCCTGCGATTGATGCGCCAGCACGGAGGCGGCCAGTGTCATCCACTGTTCCACATCCGGGCGCGCCTGATAGAACTGATGCATGATGGTGTGCTGAATCGTCTCCGGCAATTCCACCTGATGCATCATCTGGCTCACAAAAAAACGATAGCCTTCTTCCGTGGGCACTCGCCCGGCGGAGGTGTGCGGCTGCCGCAGATAGCCCATCTCGGTGAGCGCGGCCATCTCATTGCGCACCGTGGCAGAACTCACATCCAGGCGATACCGCTCCACCAGGTACTTGGAGGCCACCGGCTGGGCGGTATCAATATAATCCCGGATAATGAGCATCAGCAGTGACTTTTGGCGTTCGGCCAGTTCCATAGGCTCCTGGCAATATTAGCACTCTCAGCGAGAGAGTGCTAAATCAGCGAAAATAATGATAACATGCCTGAAAATGCAAGTCAATAAGAGGAGTATTAGAAATAAAACAAAACGACCGACGATATAAGAAACCTCCGAAGCCTGCGGGGCTTCGGAGGGATGAGATCCAATGGTGGCCGGGCTAGGGTGCAATCGGCCGCCAGGCCGGGTCGAAATCGGCTGCCGGATCGCTGGTCAGGCGAACGCGGCTGGCGCCAGCGACGGTCATATAGTAAATATCCGTATTATTTTCCTCTCGGCCTTCGCCCACCAGCCAGAAACCATCGGGTGAAAAATGGACGTTTTCAAACGCCAGCACACCAAAACTAAGGCGAGTCGCCTGATCGGTCTCCCGTTGCTCGTAGAAGATGCTCATTTGCCAGGGCGGCGCTGGCGAATTAACCCCACGCTCACTGAACAAAATGACCTTTCCATCCGCCGACCAGGCCGGCAGATAATCCCAGAACTGCTGGCCGCGGCGCACCAATTGCATTGCATCCTCGCCGCTGTCGCTCATCACCCAGATTTGATACACTCCCACCCGCCGGACCACAAAGACGATCTGCTTTCCATCCGGTGACCAGGCCGGCTGGCGGGCCTCTACGCCGGGGCCAAAGCTGGTCAACCGTGTGACAGTCATATCCTTCAGAGAAAGCACGTAAACCTGCATATTGCCATCACGCAGCGAGGTGAAAGCGATGCGCTCCCCGTCGGGGGACCAGGCCGGCTCAAAATCACCGCCGGGCACGGTCGTCAATGGCGTCAGATCGCTGCCATCGGCATTGACAAGATAAAGGCTGGCGCCTCGCGGTGGGAGATCGGCAATCCCCAAATTCCCGCGGCAAGGCGAAACAAAGACCAACCGGCTGCCATCCGGCGCCCAGGAGGGCATGCAGGCGCCTTCTGGCATGCTGGTAATGGCCGTAATCGTCTCACCTGTCAGATCACTCAGATAAATTTGTGGGATACCACTGCGATCGGAGGCAAAAGCAATTTGCCCATACCCTCCTCCTTGCGGTGTGGGAGAGGGCGTCAACGTCGTGGTAGGAATTCCTGGCGGGCCAATCACTAGCGTCTCAGTGACAATACCCACTGCTGTATTGGTCGGCGTGAAGGTAGCCGTTGGCGGACGAGGGGTTGCCGTCGCGGTAACCGTTGGTAGCAGAGTTTCTGTAGGGGATTCGGTAGAGCTGGCGGTAACGCTGGCGGTCAACGTCAGCGTTGCTGGTTGCGGAACGAAAAACGGTAGCGAAGCGCGCGCCTCCCCTGGCAACAAATCTGGGAAGAGATACGCCGTGCCGAGTATGGCCCCCACCAGCAACAGCAAGACAGAGATCATCCAGCGGCGACGGGAACGTTTTTTCTCCTCGCGTTTTCGCTTGCCGGGCGGCACAAAGGGTTTGGCTTCCAGGGAAGGAGGCGGCGGTAAAGGTCCGGTGTAAGGCCGATTGGAGGCTGGCTTTTCCGGCTTCTCCACCTCCCCATCTGTCGCTTTGACCTCGGCAGGCGGCGGTGAAACCGTATAGCTTCCGGTCAATTGCTGCGTCTTGGCCTTCGTGCCCAGCAAGGCCTTTTTGAATTCTTCCGCTGTCTGAAAGCGGTCGGCCGGATCAACCGCCATGGCTTTCTCAATTGCAGCCGCCAACCGCCGCGAGACTTTGGGATTGCGCTTGCGTAAAGGCGTCAATTGGGCGTTGTCCATGGCACGCGCCAGGCCATCTTCGGGAATGACCCCGCTCAACGCCGCATAGAGCGTGGCCCCAAGCGAGTAAATATCGGTGCGTGGATCCGTCCGCGCGGTGCCGTATTGTTCGGGGGGAGAATACCCCGGCGTCATGGCGCGCGCTCCGGTAGTTGTCACCTGGCTGCCTTGCACGACCTTCGCCAGGCCAAAATCCACCAGATAGATATGGCCCTCTGGCGTGATCTTCACGTTGCCAGGTTTAATATCGCGATGCAAGATGGGCGGCTTGCGTGAGTGAAGATACGCCAGCGCGTCACAAATAGCTGCCCCAATCTGAATAGCATCTTCTTCGCTGATCGTCCCCAGGCGTTCCATGCGCTGACGCAGGTCTTCGCCTTCGATGAAATCCATCACCAGATATTGCCCCTGGTCGCCCACCACGAAATGATCAGAAACACGGGGCAAATTCGGGTGACGCAAATTGGCCAGGATCACCGCTTCCAGGCGAAACTGGCGGGCGTATTCATCTGTGGTAAATAGATTTTCTTTGACGGCCACGTCCACGCCGAGGTTTTCATCCACCGCGCGGTAAACCGACCCCATGCCACCCTGGCCCAGGATTTCAACAATGCGATAGCGTTTGTGGAGCAATGTTCCGCGTTCGAGTGTCATCCCAATTCCTGTATGAAATTTGCCCTAAGTGGGAGAGATTATAACAGATTCCCCCCTAGGCCTTGGGGGACTTAACCATTTTGAAATGCAAAAATAACCAGGGCGCCCCGCCTGAGATCCAAAAACCGACCAGGGCATAGCGCACGTAACGCAAAGTGGCCGGGAACAGATCAGCGCCGCGCGGGAAAATCAGGCTGAGGCCAAAATAGATGAGGATCAACCCGATCAGGCCGACAGTGTAACGTAAAATTCGCATCGCCAGCGGACCTTCAGCCTGGTACCCGCCCCGGCGCGCTATCCACGCCAGGCCGCTCAGCAGCCCGAAGAGCGTCCCCGCCGAGGTGATGAATCCCGCCAACGAAACGGGATCCGGCAACGGGTCCCCGGCGCGACGCGCATTTTCGATCCACTCCGGGGGGAGGGTGTATCCCTGTCGGGCGTTCACCGCCACCCAGCCGAACAGGACAAAAATCAGCGAAAGCGCAAACGCGCTCAGGAGCTGTTGCCCCAAAGAGAGGCTTTTAGCCCAACTTGAGATTCTTTCCCAAAAGGCCAGGAAAGCCCAAAGCATCAATCCACCCAGCAGCCAGCCCACCAGCACATCGTGGACGAAGTGAACGCCCAGGTACAGGCGTGAGAAGCCGATGAGGAAAACAATCAGAGCCGCCCCCCACCCGGCCCATCTCGTTCGCAAACGTGCGGCCAGCATGCCCCACACGCCAATGCCGATCTGCGCATGCCCCGAAGGGATGCCAAACGAGGATTCGGCCGCCAGGGCTTTGACCTGCAGGCTAACCCAATAGGGGCGAGGGGCAGCGAAAACCAGCTTGAACAGGCCGTTGATCCAGGTATTGAAGAGCAAAATCAGCCCAATTTGTAAACCGGCCACCGTGTCCATGCTCCAATAGAGTGCCGGCAAGATGAGCAGGAAGAATTCTTCTGACCCCAGAAATGTGAAGAAGCGCATGGGGGCTTCGAGCCACCCCCCCAGGTTTTGAATCCACACTACCCATTCAATGGCAGGGTAAGCAAAGGTGATCATCTGGCCTCCTTTTTGCCCGGCAAACAAAATAGGAGCCGCCTGCTCACCCTCCTTCCGGCCCTTCCCTGCTGGGAAGGGAAAGAGGAAACGGAGCTGGAGCGCGGCGATTGACGGCTGCCGCGTATAATTGTACACTCTTTGTATGAAAAATTCTCCCGTCCGTTGGGATTGGCCGGCGGCCGCTCTTGTTTTTCTGCTGATTCAGGTTTCGGCAGGTCGGCTGGTGATCACTTCCTGGGCGCCTGATCTCTTCATCACCCAAACCAGCGGCGCCTGGGCTGTGATTTTGGGCCTGGCATTGGGGTATAGTCGGTTTCGCCGCCAGGTCGTCAGGCGAGTGTTCCTCCTCTACACCCTGGTCATGTTGCCCTTGCAACTGACCGCCGCTACCGCACACGAAGAATGGCTTTGGCACAAACTGATACTCGTGGGGCAGCGTCTGGCGCTTTCTGCGGGGCAGTTTGCGCGCGGGCAAGACGTGGAAGATGCCCTGTTTTTTGTGGCCTTTGCGGTATTGGCCTACTGGCTGATGGGAGCCGCCGCCGGCTACAGCCTGGCGCGTTATCAGAACTATCTGATGGCCGTAGTGCCAGCCGGTATGGTGATGATCATCGTGCAGGTTTACGATTCTTACATTCCCGTGCGCATCTGGGCACTGGCGCTTTATCTGTTCCTGGCGTTGCTCCTGCTTGGGCGGCTTTACCTCCAGCGCAATCAGGCTGAGTGGAGGGAAAAGCGGGTATTCCTTACGGCGGAGGCGCTCGAAGACTTTCAGCGCGGCTTGCTGGCCGTGACCGCTATTCTCGTCCTGGTAGCCTGGACTTTGCCCCCCTCCCTGGAGAGCATTCAAACGGCAGCGCGCTCGTGGAATGAACTTGTCCGCCCGCTGCGCGACCGGCTGGAAAAGGCTGTCCGTCCGCTGGAATCGCCCCAAACCGTGAGGGTAAACAACACTGCCGATTTTTACGGGCCGCGACTTTCGCTGGGGCAGCAGGCAGCCCGCGGGGAAACGGCCGTGTTCAACGTAACGGTGAGCAGCCCGGAGGCCGGACCGCCGCGCTATTACTGGCGCGCCTGGACATACGAGACGTATTCCGGCGGGCAGTGGAGCAACCCGAAAGCCGTGACTACAGCATTCCGACCGGAGCAAAACGACCTGGCGGTGCCTGCCGGCGGGCGTCGCGTGACCATGTTGTTGGATGTGACGGTGAGGCTGGCACGCCAGAGTACCATCTACGCGGCAGCGGAACCGGTTTGGGTCAATGTGCCGGGCGAGTTCCTGGCCACGCTCACGCCGGACGGGAGGGTGGATGTGGCGACCTGGCGGGCGGATCCACCCCTCGAGGCGGGCGCCCGCTATCAGGTCCGCGCCCGAATCGCCAATCCCAGCATCAGTGAGTTGCGCGCCGCCGGGACGGCGTATCCGGCCTGGGTGCAGGAGCGTTATCTGCAAATCCCCGCCGAAATTGAGCCGCAGATTCGTCAGCTGGCGGAGGAAATCACCCGCGGCGCCGAAACCCCCTACGACAAAGCCGCCGCCATTACCGATTATTTACGCCGCGAGATCGAATACCGCGATACATTGCCAGCTGTGCCGCAGGGGCGCGAGCCCCTGTTATGGGTGCTCTTCGATGAAAAGAAGGGCTTTTGCAATTATTACGCCAGTGCTGAGGTGATGTTGTTGCGGTCGGTAGGTGTTCCGGCGCGGCTGGCGGTTGGGTTTGCGGAGGGAGAGTTGCAAGAGCGCACACAATTGACCGGACGGGAAAGCGAATTTGTGTATGTGGTGCGCCAGAAGCATTCTCATGCCTGGCCGGAGGTGTATTTTCCCGAAATCGGCTGGGTGGAGTTTGAGCCTACCGGCAACCAGGAGCCGCTGATCCGTCCCCTTCAGCCGCCCCAGGCGGGCGCGGTGGGCGGGCAAATCGTCCCTCCGCGGCGGTCACTGCCACTGGAAGAGGCCGATTCGGGCCAAACGCCGAACCAGGTACAGCCTTCTTTTTGGCAAACCCTGCGACGAGTCGTTGTGCCGTTGATTTTCAGAGTGGGAGTGCCGCTTTTGGTCATCGCCGGTTTGTATCTGACCAATCGGCGCTTTCGGGTAGGGCAAAGATTCCCGCGTTACCTGCAAGAGATGTATCGGCGGCAAGGGTTGCAATCGCCGCGCTGGCTGGAGCGTTGGGTGCGCTGGAATGATTCTTCACCGCTGGAGCGCGCCTTTCATGTCGTGAACCTGAGTCTGCGCTGGCTGGGCAAGCCGCCACCCGTGCATGCCACCGCGGCTGAACGGGCCGAAGCGTTGCGTGCCCTGCTCCCCGCGGCAGCAACGGCGATCGAGGTTTTGCTGAGCGAGCATCAGGCTGCCCTGTACACTCGGCAGACAGCCGATGCCCGTCGGGCGCGTCGCGCTGCCTGGCAGGTATTCTTCCAGGCCCTGCGCTCTCGCTTTGGCCTTCAGGAAGACTCTTATGAGTTTTGATCAGACCCGCGCACTACATCTTTACGATCAAATTCAGACCCTGGCATTGCAGGCGAAGAACATCCGTCAGGCGCTCGAAAAAAGCGAGCATCCCTTACCCACCGGAAGTGTCGAAGGGTTATACAACCTTGCCATAAGCCTGGAAAAATTGGGGCGGCAAATCGAGGCGTTTGAAAAAGAACATGGCAATTTGCTGGCGCTGGCAAATATCGGACAGGTGGTCAATTCGTCGCTAAACCTGGATGATGTCTTGCGTATTGTGATGGATAGCATCGTGCGAATCACGCGCGCCGAGCGGGGGTTTTTGATGCTACGCGACAACGAGGGGAAAATGATCATCCGCACGGCACGCAATTGGGAGCAGGCCACCATTGCCCCTTCCGATCTCACCATCAGCCACAGCGTCATCCAACGGGTCATTGAAACGGGCGAGGCCGTGTTGACCACCAACGCCCAAGAAGACCCGCGCTTTGGCGAACAAAAAAGTGTGATCGCCTTCAACCTGCGTTCAATCCTATGCGTACCGCTCAAGGTCAAAAATGAGTTGATCGGCGTAATTTACACCGACAACCGCATGCGCAGCGGTATTTTCAGCGAAAGCGAGCGCAATCTGTTAATGGCATTTGCCAATCAGGCCGGGGTGGCTCTGGAAAATGCCCGTCTGTTTTCTTCGTTGCGGCACACCCTGGCCGAGGTC
>DAOUAN010000066.1:0-29899 GCA_034433385.1 Anaerolineales bacterium
GGGGTAGGGGATGGGTGTCGGATGCGCCGGCGTGCAGGCTAAAAGCGCCAGCAGCAATGGGATGGCGAGAAAACGCATGGGTTGATTGTACCAAAGTGGTTTTCTCGCCGGCAGGGGGTTCAGGTGGCAAAGCCCGAACCGAGGATGTAGTTTTCCAGTCCCTTGATGATGCTTTCTTTGTCGTCTAACAGGATTTCGATCACGTCACGCATGGAGACCAGGCCGATGAGTTTATCTTTTTCTACGACCGGTAGGTGACGGATGCGGTATTTGAGCATCAGGCCCATGCATTCGTCGAGGGAGGCGTTGGGGGCGATGGTCACCATGTCGTGGGTCATGACTTCTTTGACGCGGGTGGTGCTGGCCTGGCGGCCCTGGAGTTCGCCTTTGCGGGCGTAGTCGCGCTCGGTGAAGATGCCGATGATCTGGCCGTCATTGGTGACCAGAAGGGCGCTGATGTTGGCTTCGGCCATGCGTTTGAGCGCTTCCAGCACGGTGGCCTCGGCGTGGATGGAGTAGTTGGTTGAGCTATGTTTTTGTTGGAGCAGATCGCGAACGGTAGCCATGGCTGTCTCCTCTCTGGCAACATTTGAGGTGGTCTACAGGAAAACTGCGTGCTATCGAAATTTAGTATAGCATAAGTGGTGGGGACAATTCAGTGAGTTGTCCCGAAAATTCCCACGATAACTCACTGAATTGTCGTTCCACGCTGCAAAATCTGCCCATTTTTGGGCATCGAATGGTGCGAATGTCGCAAAAAGGTTTGTGCGCCACTGTTGTGAATGCAGGGAATGCGACCAAAGCGCATCGAATGGTGCGAATGTCGCAAAAAGGTTTGTGCCCTTTGGGAATTTCGATGCTTTCACGTTCCTGAATAATCTCCGCTGAATTTATGGGATGGTGATGCGTACGGCGGTGACTTTGTATTCGGGTATCTTGGAGATCGGGTCGAGGACGGCCTGGGTCAGGACGTTGGCGGAGGATTCGGGGAAGTGGAAATTGGCGTAGATCATGCCCGGCGGGACGCGATCGGTGATCCAGGCTTCGGCTTCGATCTCACCGCGGCGGGAGGCGATGCGCACGCGTTTGCGACCGTTGAGGCCGAGGCGTTCGGCATCGCTGGGGTTGATCTCGACCAGGGCGCGGTCATAGATGGCCAGCAGGCCCTGGGCGCGGCGGGTCATTTCGCCGCCGTGCCAGTGATAGAGGACGCGACCGGTGCTCATGATGAACGGATAGTCTTCGTCGGCCTCTTCGGCAGGCGGGACGTGATCAATAGCCATGAATTTGCCCTTGCCGCGGGTGAATTTTCCGACGTGCAGAATAGGTGTGCCGGGATGATCTGGAGTGGGGCAGGGCCATTGCAGGCGCTCGCCGCGTTCCAGGCGAGCGTAGGTGATGCCGCCGTAGGAGGGAGCGAGGGCGTTGATCTCATTCATGATCTCGGAGGGGTGCTTGTAATTCCAACTGGCCCAGGGAGCGTTCAAATCAATTTCTGAAGTTCTGAATTGGAGGAGGCGCCTGGCAAGTTCAGTGGTGATCCACCAATCGGGCTTTGCTTCTCCAAGCGGGGGGATGGCCTGTCGCACCATTTGCACCCGGCGCTCGGTGTTGGTGAACGTGCCGGTCTTTTCGGCAAACGAGGTACCCGGGAGCAGCACATCTGCATAGGCGGAGGTCTCTGAGGGGAAGATTTCCTGCAAGACGATGAAGTCGGCGGCGGCCAGGCTTTGGCGGATGTGATGGGTATCCGGGTCGGACATGACCGGGTCTTCGGCCAGGATGTAGAGGCCATGGAGGCGTCCCTGGCTCAGGGCGGGCATCATTTCGGTCACGGTCAACCCGACCTGGGCGGGGCTGGTGTTCCCCCAGGCGCGGGCAAACTTCTCGCGGGCGGTTTCATCGGTCACTTTTTGGTAGGCGGGGTACACATCGGGCAGTCCGCCCATGTCACACGCGCCCTGAACGTTGTTCTGGCCGCGCAGCGGGTTCACTCCACCGCCGGGGATGCCCATGTTACCCAGCAGCATTTGCAGGTTGGCCAGCGTCATGACGTTGCGCACGCCTGAAATGTGCTGGGTGATGCCCATGGCCCACATCACGGCCAGGGGTTTGTGGCTGGACATGATTTCGGCGGCCTGATAGAGTTGATCAACCGATACACCGGTGATTTCGCTGACCTTTTCGGGTGGATAGTTCATCACGGTGGCTTTGAACTCTTCGAAGCCCTCCGTGCGTTCTTCGATGAAGGGTTGATCTTGCCAGCCTTTTTCAAGGATGATGTACATCAACCCGTTGAGCAAGGCGATGTCGGTGCCGGGTTTGTGGCGCAGGTGCAGGGTGGCAAAGTCCACCAGGTCAATGCGCCGCGGGTCGGCGACAATCAGTTTGGCGCCGCGAAAGCGTACGGCGCGGCGAAGCATAGTGCCAAAGACCGGATGTTGTTCGGTGGTGTTGGAACCAATGACGAAAAAAGCCTGGGCTTGCGAGGCGACGTCGTCCATGCTGTTGGACATGGCGCCCGAACCGAAGGAGGCGGCCAGACCGGCCACCGTGCTGGAGTGTCAGAGACGGGCGCAGTGGTCTATGTTATTGGTGCCAATGACCTGCCGCGCCAGTTTGTTCATCAGATAATTTTCTTCGTTGGTGCATTTGGCCGAAGTCAGGATGCCGATGCTATCGGCTCCGTAGGCGGCCCGAATTTCGGCTAGTTTCCTGGCGGTGATGTTGAGGGCGGTATCCCAATCTACTTCCACCCACTCCCATCCACCATTTTCTTTTGTCTTTTCTCGCTCTTCGAGCAAATATCTTCTCACCCTCGGCTTCAGCAGCCTGTCGGGATGATGAATGTAATCGTACCCATAACGGCCTTTGACGCATAACGCCATGCCGTTGACTGGCGCATTCGGGTTGGAGGCGACGCCGATCACCCGATTCTCTTTGACCAGCAAATCGAACTGGCAGCCGACGCCGCAGTAGCCGCAAGTAGTGGTGACGCGCGGCACTTGATGTGCCCGTGCCAGGCCATGGGTCATCTTGTTTGAGAGCGCGCCGGTTGGACAATAGGCAACACACTGCCCACACGATTCGCAGCGTGCTTCGAGCAGGGTGGTGTTGGCTCCGGCGACGATCTGTTCGGCAAAGCCGCGCCCGGCCACCCCCCAAACGTCGCGCACCTGGATTTCGGCACAGGCGAGCACGCAGCGCCGACACAAAATGCACTTGTTCATGTCCACACGGATAAAGGGATTCGGATCACTATCGACCGGATAGCGGGTTCCCTTTAATCCCCAGGTGGGCACCTGGACCTGATATTCATAGGCCAGGTCCTGCAACTCGCACTCGCCGGCGACGTCGCAGGTGAGGCAATCTTGGGGATGATTGGCAAGCATCAGCTGCAAAGACAGGGTGCGATCGCGGCGGATTTTCTCGTTTTCGGTCTCCACTTCCATGCCATCCCAAACCTGGGTGGTGCAGGCTGTTTGCAAGAAACGCCCTCCCTTGACTTCGACAACACACATACGACAATTGCCGGTAGGGGAAAGATCTTTGTGGTAGCACAGGGTAGGAATGCGGATTCCGTGTTGACGGGCGACTTCGAGGATGGTTTGCCCAGGGAGGGCGCTAATTTTTTGACCGTTGAGGGTGATGGTTACCATAGTACCTCACTTTTTGGGGTTACCTTTCCGTTATTTTTGCCCGCTTGCTGCCAGAAAATCGGCTTCAAAATGACGTAAAGCCGAGAGTACCGGAATGGCCACCGATTGACCCAACCCACAAAACGAAGCATCCCGCATCAGTTCGGCCAGGCGGGACAATTCTTGTACGTCCTCCGGCTGGCCCTTACCGGCCGCCAGATTGGCAAGAATTTCCTTCGAACGCCAGGTGCCTACCCGGCAGGGCGTGCATTTTCCGCAGCTTTCGGCAGCGAAGAAGTGTAGCAATTCGCGCAGCAGGGCTACCGGCGAAACACGCTGATCACAAATCAGGAAGGCACCGGCCCCCAGGCTGATGCCTTTCTGTGCCGAGGTGTAATCCAGGGGAACATCGAGCAGCGACTCGTCTACAATCGTCCCGGCAGCACCGCCGCACAGGGCAAAATGAAAGTGCGAACCGTCCGGCATTCCGCCGCCGAATTCGTCAATGATTTGTCGTAAGGTCAATCCAAAGGGCGCTTCGAACAGGCCGGGGTTGCGCACGTGACCGAGAATCATGTATAGCTTTGTCCCGCCGACGGGGTACGACGAGAGGGATTTCCACCAATCTGCGCCGTTTTTCAGGATGTGCGGCACCGCGCAGAACGATTCTACGTTGTTCACGGCGGTGGGTTGGCCGCGGAAGCCATATTGCGGGGGGAAGGGGGGACGCAATCGTGGTTCGCCGCGCTTGCCTTCCAGGGATTCGATCAGCGCGGTCTCTTCGCCGCAAATGTAGGCGCCAGCGCCACGATGGACGTGGATGCGGAAGGAAAAGCCGCTGCCGATGATGTTTTCGCCGAGCAGGCCGCGCTCTTCGGCTTGTTGAATGGCGCGCTCCAGCCGGCGGGCTTGTGGTTCATACTCGCCGCGAATGTAGATCCAGGCCTCCGCGGCGCCGCAAGCGTAGCCGCCGATCAGCATGCCCTCCAGCAACTGGTGCGGATTGGTATCGATCAATACCCGATCTTTGAAAATCAGCGGTTCGGATTCATCGGCATTACAAATCAGGTAGCGCGGGGTTTTGTTGGCCTGGGCTACAAAGCGCCATTTGCGCCCCACGGGAAAGCCCGCTCCGCCGCGCCCTTGCAGACCGCTGGCCTCCACTGTGTTCAGCACTTCTTCAGGAGAGAGCTGCAAGGCCTTCTTCAGCCCCTCATAAACGCCATGAGCGAGCGCATCGTCAATCGAATCGGGGTTAATCTTGCCCAAGAGGGCGGTCATCACTCGCACTTCGCCGCTTCGGGGGGTGGAGTAATCCGTCGGTTCGCCGCGCCAGCCTTGGGTCAGGCGTGAGGCGTCGCTTGGGGAGAGGGGACCCGCCTGATCGTCATCCACCAGCACCGCCGGGGCGCGGTCACAAAGCCCGAGGCAGGAGGTGCGTTCCACGGTGAATGAATCGCCTGCGGCCTCTTGCCACTCGGCGAGGGGCGAGCGCTCGCTGGCTCTTTTCAGCCAGCAAACCGGGCCATCGCACACGCGTAGCACGTGCTGGCGAGGGGTGAGCGAGAGCATGGAATAAAAAGTTGCCAACCCGTAGAGATGACGGGGTGGCAACTTCAATGCTCGCGCTGCGTCGCTAATGACTTCTGGCGAAAGCCCCCCACGTTGTGCCTGAATCTCTTTCAACACTTCCAGGGCGGCCTCGGCCTGATGGCCATGTTCCGCAGCAATGGCTTCAATTTGGGGGTCAATCGTTTTATGGACGATTTTGCGGTGACTCATGGGCGCTCCTTTTGGGATGGATGCCTTCTTTGCTCATTATCCCAGCCCCGTTGAAAGTCACAAGTCACTTTTTTCGTTGTTTTTGGGGACAATTGTCACTAGTGATGAATTTCACAAAGCGACTCGCTCCGGGCGGGTGTACACATTAAAGCGATGCCGTCGGGCATAACCGATCAGCGTAATACCATAGCGTTCGGCCATTTCGATCGAAAGCGAAGAGGGGGAGGTGCGCGAAATCAGAATTGGCGCTCCCAGGCGGGCGGCTTTTTGAAGCATCTCTGAGCTGATTCGCCCGGTGGTGATCAAAATTCGCTGTTCTGGCCAGATGTTTTGCATCAGACACATCCCAGCGATTTTGTCCAACGTGTTGTGTCGCCCGATGTCTTCGGCCACCAGCACAATTTGTTTTCCATCACTCAGGGCTGACGTGTGCACTCCGCCGGTCTCGCGGTAAAGTGACTGTGACTCAAACAGTTGCTCGACCAGTTGCCCAATTGCTTCGGGCGGGACCCGTGGATGGCTCCCGTTAAATGAAACGTTTTCTCGCACGAACAGATCTACCGCGGTCACACCGCCGGTGCAGCCGGACGTTCGGCGCCACGATTGGGGCTGGGTGGCGGCGTGCTTCAACCAAACATCCACGTTATCGCCGTGCTCACACAAGCGCACATCGGCTACTTCCTCCATGCTTTGGAGGATGCCTTCGTTGTACAGGAAACCGACGGCCATGGCCTCCAGGTGCAACGGCGTACACATAAAGGTCAGCCAGACTGTGCCGTTGACTGTCAGAGCAACGGGCGTTTCCACGATGGTTTCGGCGGCAAGCGATTTCCATTTCTGGAATTCGTATTGTTGGTATTGGATTGATTTTTGGGGGGAAAGCATAAGGGACTCCATACGGCTAAACCTGGATCTACACCACAAGAAATCGTCTCATCCTGGTTTTTGGCGATGACGGTGATAGAAGCGATCTGCATCTGCTTGCATGGCGTGGAGACAGGATTCGGTGCACAGGTAAATTGTCCGGCCGCGATAGTGGAATTGTGGGAAGTATGCCGGGTCTGTGTCGCGGAAGATGCGGCCACACAGGGTGACGAAGGTGGGTTTTCCGGCAGGGCGAAGAG
The DNA here is from genome assembly GCA_034433385.1 of Anaerolineales bacterium. Classification (GTDB taxonomy): domain Bacteria; phylum Chloroflexota; class Anaerolineae; order Anaerolineales; family Villigracilaceae; genus DAOUAN01. The sequence continues at coordinate 6,545 of DAOUAN010000066.1, forward strand.
GGCGTGCCGTGTTGGTGGAGGAGGGGTCAAATGTCATAAGGTTCGACCAGGCGCCCCACGATCTTGACGCAATCATGCCGAAAGACCTCCTCGCCATGAGGGGCATCGGGCAGCTCGCTGGTCAGGTCTTGGGCGGGGAAGTGAAGGTGCTCATGTAGCCCGGAGCGCCACTTGGGGCAATGGGTTACGTCATAGACGATGCCCTGGTAGGCGATCCACATGGGCATCCCGCGTTCGCCGGAATGGCGACGGAGTTCTTGCAGGGTGACGAGGCGTTCGGTCATGAAAAGATCCGTGGCGGAAAAGGATGTGCAGGGCATTCTAAATCAGGAATGCGGAGAAAACAAGGAAAAAAAGACCCGCACCAGGGCGAGTCTTTTTCATATATGCAACTCAGAGAGTTGACTGTTTGTATTGGGTGGTGTTAAGCCCAGCCCTGATTGCGAATGAAATCGGAGACGAATGGGATCTTCACGTCCTGTCCCTGATAGGCCTGGTAAGCCCAATATAGGAATACCAGCCAGAGCAAGGGCACGCACAGGCCGCCAATGCCGAGCGTGACGGTGGAAAGAATAATGGACACGATGATATAGCCGATGCTGGCGACAATGGATTGAACCGCGTGGAATTTGATATACGGCCGTGCTTTTTTCTCCTCCATGATCAGGGCGATGATGCCCACAATGGGGGCGAAGATATAGCTCAACGCGGCCCACAGTTTGTCATCGCTGGTGATTTCGGGCGTACTGGACATCGGTTCTTGAGACATTGGGGGTTCCTCCTGAGTGGTCTGATTTGAATCATTCTACAACTAATCAGGATAAAAAGCAATCAAATTGAACAACTTGACAGCCGCCAACACGCGGATTTCACGCCCAAAAGACTCGGCATCTGTCTTTTCTGCAAGAAGTACCTTGTCTGGAATTTCAATTGTGATTCGCTGGAGAGCCATATCTCTATGGGTGCTGGTAAAATCAGCGCATGACCAGAATTGTTTTCATGGGTTCTCCTGAATTTGCTTTGCCTTCTTTGCATGCTCTGACCGCCAGGTATGATGTGGTGGGGGTAGTGACTCAACCCGATCGCGCTGCCGGGCGAGGACGCAGCCTGAAGCCACCGCCGGTGAAGTTGCTGGCTCAGGAATTGGGGCTGGAGGTCCTTCAACCGGAACGCTTGCGCGCCCCTGAAGCGGTGGAGGCCCTTCGCCGCCTCGCTCCAGACCTGATCGTGGTCGCCGCATACGGGCAGATTCTTCGCCCGGAGGTTCTTTCTCTGCCTCCCTTTGGCTGCCTGAATGTTCATGCCTCTCTGTTGCCGCGCTGGCGGGGGGCCTCGCCTATTCAACATGCCATTCTGGCAGGGGATGACGAAACCGGTGTGACCATCATGAAAATGGACGAAGGCCTGGATACCGGGCCGATCCTGGCGCAGCGTGCTACGCCCATCGCCGCCGAGGAGACGGCCGGATCGCTTGCTGAACGGCTGGCCCAACTGGGCGCCGATTTGCTGCTGGAAATTTTGCCTGCCTACCTGAGCGGGGAAATTCAGCCGCAGCCGCAGCCCGCCGAGGGTGTGACCTATGCTCCCTTGCTCAAAAAAGAAGATGGTCGCCTGGATTTGACCCGCCCGGCTGATGAATTGAGCCGTCAGGTGCGGGCTTTTTCACCCTGGCCGGGTGCGTTCATCGAGTGGCAGGGGGCGCCGTTGCGCATCTTGCGCGCTCGCCCCTCGCTAGAAGAAAGCCCGGGGCCGGGAATCCGGCTCAAAGTCCAGGGGCGAGCCGCTTTGGGTACCGGCCAGGGGATTTTGATCCTCGAGGAAGTCCAGCCAGCAGGGCGCAATCGGATGGCCTCCCAGGCTTTCCTGGCAGGCGCCCGCGGTTGGGAGGAATGACGCAGCAGGCCCCGTTCTGCATTCAGATGGTAAAATGGTCTCCCAATGTCTTCCATGAAAGTTGACCTGGTGATTCCGGTGTTCAATGAGGCAGGGGTTGTTGAACAGACTCATGCCCGCATTCGGGCGGTGATTGATTCCTTGCCGGATGAGTTCTGTATTTATTATGTGGATGATGGCTCGACGGATAGCACGCCGCAGGTGCTGGCGGCGCTGGCACAGAGTGATGCGCGGGTGCGGGTGATTGAACTCAGTCGCAATTTCGGGCATCAGGCCGCGCTCACTGCCGGCCTGGATGCGGCGCAGGGCGAGGCGGTGATCAGCATGGATGGCGATGGCCAACATCCGCCTGAGATGATTCCCCAGATGATTGAGCTGATCCGTGCCGGTTACGATGTGGTGCAGACGCAACGGATGGATGAAGCCGAGCCGGCCTCGTTCAAGAAGTGGACTTCGAGCCTGTTCTATCGCTTGATTAATTTGATCAGCGGGACGCGCATTTTGCCGGGGGCGGCCGATTTCCGCGCCCTTTCGCGTCAGGCGGTAGATGCGCTCAAGTCAATGCCAGAGTATCATCGCTTTTTGCGCGGCATGGTGGCCTGGATCGGTTATCCAACGGTCATTTTGCCCTATCAGCCGGCAGAACGAATCAGTGGCCAATCCAAGTATTCGCTGGCGAAGATGTTTCGCCTGGCGATGGATGCGATTTTTTCCTTCTCGTTGATGCCGCTCTATATTGGGCTGAGCCTGGGGGGACTCTTGCTTTGCCTGGCCGCGGCGGAAATGATTTATGTCCTTTCGTTTTGGGTCACAGGACGGACTTCGAACCTGGCGCCAGGCTGGAGTTCGCTGATGTTTGTGATTTTGATTGTGGGGGGGATGTTGATGGTTTTGCTGGGGTTTATTGGCGTGTATGTTGGGTATATTTTTCAGGAGGTGAAGCGCCGGCCTGTGTATTTGGTCAAAAGAGGGAAACCGAATGAATGAGACGACACCATCGTATTATGTGATCACTTTGTTGCGGCACGGCGAATCGGTCGGGAATGCCGAATCTCGCTGGCAAGGGCAGGCGGATTATCCCTTGAATGAGACCGGGCGTGCCCAGGCGCGTGCCCTGGCCGAGCGTTGGCAAAAAGAGGGCGTGATGTTCGATCGTATCATCACCAGCCCCCTGGCGCGGGCGCGTGAGACGGCGGAGATCATCGCCGCGGCCTTGCAGGCGCCGGTGGAGATCGATCCGCTCTGGCTGGAGCGGGATATTGGTGAGATTGCTGGCATGACCCCGGCTGAATTTCGCGAGCGCTATCCCGAACGGTCTTTTTTCTCGCCGTATGATTCGGTGGGAACGGATGGGGAGGGCGATTGGGCGTTGTTTCTGCGCGCCGGGCAGGCGCTGCATCAGTTGTTGCGCCGTCCCTTGGGGCGTTATCTGGTCGTTTCTCATGGCGGTTTGCTCAACCAGATCATGCACGCGGTGGTGGGGATTGCGCCCCACGCGAATGATGCCGGGCCGCGTTTTCGTTTTTCCAACACTGGCTTTGCCCGTCTGATGTACTTTTCACGCTCGCATCGCTGGGTCATTGATGTGTTGAACGATCGTGCCCATTGGCCCGCGGCTGATCCACTTTGATCGAGAGGCTTTCTATGCAGGCAAATCCGTTGACAATTTTGACTTTTGGTGCGGGTGCGATTGGAACCTACATTGGTGGCAGCCTGGCGCTGGCCGGGCACACGGTGGTGTTCGTGGAACGCCCGACCGTGGCGGAAGAGTTGCGTCAACGCGGCCTGCGTCTGGATTTGAGCGTGGATCGCCGCCGTCGGAGCCAGGATGCGTTTGTGGTGCAGCCGCGTGCCTTTGTGGTGGCGGCTTCGCTAGAAGATGCGTTGAAGTTTGGGCCGTTTGACGTAGCCCTGTTTGCCCTGAAATCGTTTGATACCGCCGCAGCCCTGGAAGGGATGAAGCCTTTTGCGGCGAAATTGCCGCCGATTTTATGCCTCTCCAACGGTGTAGAAAACGAACTGCTGCTGGCCAGCGTGTTTGGCGCGGAAAAAGTGATTTACGGCACGGTCACTTCGGCGGTGGGTCGCCGCGCTGCTGGCGATGTGATCCTGGAGAAATTGCGCGGGGTCGGCATTGCTGCCGGGCATCCGCTTTCGGCGCGGCTGGTGGCTACATTTGAAGAGGCTTATCTCAATGCTCGCCTGTACCCCGATGCGCTCAGCATGAAGTGGTCGAAGATGCTGACTAACCTGGTGGCCAATGCCACCTCGGCGATCCTGGATATGACCCCCGCGGAGATTTATGCTCACCCCGCTTTGTATCGCCTGGAAATGCGTATGCTGGCCGAAGCCCTGGTGGTGATGAAAGCCAGTAAGATCGAAGTGGTAGATTTGCCCGGCACACCCGTGCGCATGCTGGCGCGTCTGCCCGAATGGCCTGCTGCGATCCGTCCGCTGGCGCGCCGGGTGTTGGCCGGAGGGCGCGGCGGGAAAATGCCTTCCTTTCACATTGACTTGCATAGCGGGCGCGGCCAATCGGAAGTCGAATGGCTGAACGGGGCGGTGGCGCGACAGGGAGAGAAGGTGGGCGTACCCGCGCCGGTGAATCGGGTGCTCACCCAAACGCTTCTTGCTCTGACCCGTGGGGAGATTCCGCTCGAAATGTTTGCTCGCCAACCTGAGCAGTTGCTCAAAATGACCGATGAGGCCATTCAATCTGCCGGCGCGGCGTAGCTGGACGCTTGCGCTGCTATTGTTCCTGCTGATCATTTTGGCGTGGGAAGCCCTCTGGCTGGCGCCACTGACGCTGAGCCGCTGGCACGCTTTTGATTATGAAAATTATCGTCAGGCGGGAAGGCTGTTGCTTTCCGGTCAGAATCCCTATGGTACGCACCGTTACTACCCCTTGCCTGCCATTTTGTGGATCTTTGTCCCGCTGGCGCTACTTCCCGATGCCTTTCGGCTGATCTGGGTGTTGGGGGCCTTTCTGGCGATTCTGGTAGCGCAACGAAGAGATGGCTGGCTGTTTTTTTTCTTTTCCCCCTTATGGATCGTGGTGCGCGACGGCATGCTGGAAGGATGGCTTCTCCTTCCGCTGGCGGTTTTCCTGAACAATTCCCCTGGCTGGGCGGGGGTGAACGCGGCCATTTTGCTGCTCAAGCCGCAATTGGCGCTTTTGCCGATAGGGTACGCCCTGATTTCCTGGCTGCGGCAGCGCGATTGGCGCAACCTGCTGGCATTTGGAGGCAGTTTCCTGCTTTTGTTTGTGCCAACGTTCGTCTTGATGCCTACCTGGCCGATTCACATGCTGGCTACTCTGGCAGATCGTGCCGGCCAGAATACGCAATATCCGGGCATGAGCGCCTCGCTGTGGGCCTGGCGGATTTTCGGCTGGCCAGGCTGGGTCGGGATAGTCCTTCTGCTGGGGATTGCCGTTTTCTTTTTTAGCCAGGCCTGGCGCCGGCCAGAACGACGGACTTCGGCTTTGCTGGCCCTCGGCCTGCTGCTCAATCCCTACCTTTTTGGCTCAAGTATGCTGATGCTGATTCCCCTCTTCAAAGGGCGCGGCGAAACCCTCGGCCTGGTAGGGCTTTCTCTCGTGGCCCTGTTGCTGGATGGTGGGATCGGCCATTTCGGCGGTGGTTTTGCTTTCTTACCCCTCTTTGCGCTCTGGTGCCTGTCTCGACGGTGATACAATACATTTCCCTCGTTTCGAACCGATTCAACCTTTTTGGTGCGGAGATTCTTCAGAACGTGAAAGCAGCGAATTTTGTTAATAGCCCAACCCTTTTCGCAACATGCGTGCAATTCGATACCCAAAATCTTGGCAGATTTTGCAGCGTGGCACAACTCACTGAGTTGTCGAATTTTCCAAAGGGCCCAACCCTTTTCGCAACATTCGTGTAATTCGATGCCCAAAACTTCATGAAAAAGAGAAAAAACATGAACAGTTCCATCCGCTTTGTTCAACCTCGCTCCGATGTAGAAGTGCATTTGCCCGATGGCCGTGTCCTTTCTGGCCCGCGCGGCACCAAAGTGGGTGATTTTTTGCTCGCTGCGGCGCGTCCCGGCGATGCACCGCTGATTGCCGCCGTGGTCAACGGCGACTTGCGCGAGCTAACCTATCCGGTCGAAATCGATGTGCGCGTCCGCCCGATCACCCTGGGTGACCCGGATGGCTCGCGCATTTATCGCCGTTCACTCACCTTTTTGCTCGAAATGGCCTTCGCCAGCCTGTTCCCGGAGGGCAAGTTGACCATTGATCACTCCCTCTCCTTCGGTGGTTATTACTGTCAAATCAGCGGACGCCCGCCACTCAGCGAAGCGGAACTGCAACGGCTCAAGGCCCGCATGGACGAATGGATCGCCGCCGATTTGCCTTTTGAACGCCAGGAAGTTCCCCTTCACGAAGCCATTGCATATTTCCGCTCGCGTGGCTATGAAGACAAAGTCCACCTGCTTGCCTACCGAAAAAAAGACTACCTGACTCTTTATCGCTTCGGCGATCAGATGGACTATCATCATGGCTACATGGTGCCTTCCACCGGCTATTTGCGCTGGTACGACTTGTACCTGACCGATGGCGGCTTCACACTGCGCTTTCCCCGCCACAACAACCCCACCGAGCTGGTGCCCATCCCCGAATACCCCAAACTACTGGCTGCCTTTCGGCAATATGGCGATTGGCTGAGTCGCCTGGGAATCGACAACGTCGGCTCGTTGAACGATGCCATTCAGGCTGGCCGTGGCCATGAGATCATCCTGGTATCCGAAGCGTTCCACGAGCAACACCTTTCGGATATTGCCCGCCAGATTGCTGCCCAACGAGACAAAATTCGCCTCATTCTCATCGCTGGCCCTACCTCTTCGGGAAAGACGACTTTTTCGCGTCGCCTGACCGTCCAACTGCTGGCGCTGGGCATTTCACCCTTCCCTCTTGAATTGGACAATTATTTCCTGGATCGCGACAAAACGCCCCTCGGCCCAGATGGCAAGCCGGATTTTGAAACCATCGAGGCACTCGATTTGTCCCTTTTGGCCGATCATCTCCAGCGTTTGATTCGCGGTGAAAAGGTGCGTTTGCCACGCTACAACTTCAAAAGCGGAAAACGCGAAGAAGGGGATGAGATTCAACTCGATCGCGGCCAGCTGATCATCCTGGAGGGGATTCATGGCTTGAATCCGCGTCTTATCCCGGACGCCTTGCGGGGGGATGCCTACCGAATCTATGTCTCAGCCCTGACGCAGCTCAACCTTGACCGTCATAACCGCGTTTCCACCACCGATACTCGCCTGATTCGGCGCATTGTGCGCGATGCCCGTGAGCGTGGCTACACCGCTGCCCAAACCATCAGCCGCTGGGAATCGGTGCGCGAAGGTGAGAAGCTGCACATCTTCCCCTTCCAGGAAAATTGCGATGTGATGTTCAATTCGGCGCTGGCCTATGAACTGGCTGCTCTCAAGCCTTTTGCTGAACCCCTCTTGCGCCAGGTGCCCTATGGCACGCCCGAATATATCGAGGCCAAACGGCTGCTGGCCTTTTTGGAATGGTTCGAGCCGCTGGACCTGGAGCTGATCCCTGAAACTTCAATTGTGCGCGAGTTTCTTGGCGGTTCGATCTTGAAGGATTTCAAAATCTGGAAGTAAGGGTGGGGGTTACGGCCCAAAAGCACGGACGGGCAGGCTTTGCGGTTAGAACAAGACCAAAAGCAGCCCCATCAGCGCCCCCGCCGCCCCAGCAGCAAAGTTGACCCAGTCGTTGTTCAGCCAGGACCAGCCGCGAATCTGCCGCGTGGGTGTGCCGCAGGTATGCACAGGGTGACGTTCGGTCTCTTTCTGACAGGTGGGACAGAGATAAATGGCTTGGGCGGTCGCGCCCAGCCAGGAGTCGAAGAGAGAGCCGAACAGGCCCGCCAGCGTTAGCCCCAAGAAGGTGGCAAAGGAAAGATGCGCCAGCCCAGCCGCCGGGGCGGCGATCACCGCGGCACCCGTCAGCGCAGCAAGCGTTCCCCATAACGAGATCCCGCCCGAAGTCCCTTTTTCGACCCGCTGGCGCAGGTCGGTGATTCGCCGCGGGGAGGTGGGATTCAATACACCGAGTTCGGTCGCCCAGGTATCCGCATTGACCGCGGCCAGGGCAGCAGCAAATCCCAACCAGGGCCAGGTCGCCTGGGGGAAGAAGCCATGCAGCAGGGCAAAGAGCGTCGCCACGCCGCCATTACCAAAGACCTGTCCCGCATCGCGCTCGTGTCCTTTGGAGAATTTTTCGCTTAGCCCCTTTTTGCGGTTTTTGAAGGCGCGGCTGAGGGCCGAAGAGGTGACGAAGAACGTCAAAAGAAGCATGGCCCAGTCCCAGCCGCCGATTCCGAAGATGATAGCGCCGACCAGGGTGGCGGCAAGCGCTCCGCTGCGACTCAGACTATGGGCGGCGCGGGCCGCCAGGGCTACGATCAGGGCGAAGAGGAAACCGAAAAGGAGTTGCATGGCTTCTTATACCGGGGTGTTGAGGATGAAAAACACAGCCAGCAGGAAGAGCACCGCGCTCAATGTGCTGAAGCCCCACACGACGAAGGCCAGTGGCTGTTGTTTTTCCCAGCGGAAGAAATTCAACCCCGCTCCCCAGCCGAGCAGGAAGAGCAGGATGCTGGCCATAGGCAACAGGATGAGCTGCGTGGCGGGCACCGTTTCGGCCACTTCTGGGCCGAATTGTGCTCCCAGCGTGATTTGCCCCAGGGTAGGGATGAGCAATGTCACCCAGATGAACAGGCCGACGTTCAATAACGCACCGCTGACCCAAAGATAGCGCGCCAGCAGGTTTCCCCAGGCCTGACTGATGATGAAGGTGGGATATTGCGAGCGGGCCTCGGCGTGAGCCAGGCTGCCCAGCTCGATGGCGCGGGCAAAGGCCTGCACAAACCCCCGCGCATCGGCAGGTGAGATGACGTAAACGCGCCGGGTGGTGCCTACTAGCAGCAGGTTGTGCGCCTCGGCTGCCAGGAATTCCACCAGGCCCAAATCTACATGGCGACGCAGCCCCAGCAAGCCGCCGGGCAGGCGCAACCAGGGAAGGTTGAGCGGATGTTCCAGGTCGCTGGCTGGCCGAATCCACTCAATGTTGGAGAGGGGGATCTCTTCCAGGCGTAGCCCCCAGCGGAGGATCAGGCGCTCGCGTTCAAGCGTATAACCGGAGCGTAGCAACGCATAAAGCCGATAGCCCAAAAAGGGGAGCGGCAAAAAGGCCAGCACGGCACAGAGCAAATAAGCCAGGAACACTGGCCCGACCGGCGCGCGGCTCACATTCAGGCCGGCCCACAGGCTGAGAGCTACCAGCCCAGCGATCAGCAGCCCGTGGACGATAAGTCCACGCTGGCGTGGGGGTGGGAAATATCTGTTGCCGGGTTGGGCGTCGTTCATACTTCGCTCAGCACATCCCGAATGGTTTGACAGACGTATTCGACCTGCTCTTCGCTCATCACGCCGCTGAAGGGGATAGCCAGGCTGCGGCGCCCCAGGTCTTCCGTCACGGGAAAGTCGCCTTCTTGCCAGCCAAAGCGTTCCACCATATAAGGTTGCAGGTGAATCGGCAGAAAATATGGACGCACCGGCACGCCGCGCTCTTCCATCTTGCGGGCGATGATTTCGCGATTTAACTTGGCATCCAGGCGGATCACGTACACAAACCACGACATGCGCGTGGTCTCCGCGGCGATAGAGGGTAACTCTACCCCAGGGATTTCGGCCAGCCTCGCTTCATACCAGGCGGCTACCTGCTCCCGTTTTCGGAGCAGTTCTTCCAACCGATTCATTTGCGCTTCGCCCAGCGCTGCCGACATCTCATCCAACCGATAGTTGTAGCCCAGATAGGTGTGTTGCAGCCAGGTATCTCCCGGGGCGCGGCCCTGATTGCGCAAAGCGCGCATCAAGTCGGCGGCTTCGTCGTCATCGGTGATGATCACTCCACCTTCGCCGGTGGTGATTTGCTTGTTTGGGTAAAACGCGAAGACGCCGAAATCGCCCAGCCGCCCTGCCGGACGGCCTTTGTAGGTAGCCCCCAGGGCTTCACACGAGTCCTCGATCACTTTCAGGCCATGCTGGCGCGCCACGGCGTTGATGGCGTCCATATCCGCGGGCTGACCAAATACATCCACCGGCAAGATGGCTTTCAGGGTGCCTCTTTTCTCGGCGCCTTTGCGTGGTAGGTATTTTTCGATGTTTTTCACGGCATCGGCCACCCCTTCCGGCTGAATATTACCGCTGCGGGGGTCAACATCCACGTAAATGGGGATGGCATTCTCGAAGAGCAAAACATTGGTGGAAGCCACAAAGGAGAACGGCGTAGTGATCACCAGGTCGCCAGCGGTGATTCCCGCGGCGCGCACGCACAAATGCAGCCCAGCCGTGCCAGAATTTACCGAAATGGCGTGCCTGGCGCCGGTCAGCTCACAAAAGGCTTTTTCGAAGCCCAGAGTATGCTGGCCCATGCTGAGAATGGGCGTATGCAGCACGTTGAGCACGGCCTGACGATCGGCTTCGCTCAGGTCAGGGGAAGACATGGGAATGGTCATTTTGGTCATGGGGGGAAGTATAACGCTACTTTGGGGTGATTTCTGCCAATCGCTGGCGAATGACTTCGCTGAGATGCTCCAAAGAAACCAGGTTTTGTTCGCCGCTTTTGCGCCACTTCAATTCAACCTGGCCCTCTTTGAGATTCTTTTCTCCCACTGTGACGCGCACTGGACAGCCGATCAGGTCGGCATCATTGAATTTGACCCCGGCGCGTTCGTCGCGGTCATCGAAGAGTACGCTCAGGCCGGCATTTTGCAGGCGGATTAATACATCTTGAGCGATTGCCGCGGTATCCAGCTCGCGGCCGGGAATATGCATCAGGTACACGTTGAAGGGAGCGGCGGAGGGCGGAAAAGCCAGGCCGCGATCGTCGTGATGTGTCTCGGCGAGGGCGCGCAGGATTTTCTCAAAAAAGAAGTCGCTGCGCGTAGCCAGTAGATCGGCGGAAGAGAGAGAAATCTCCGCCTGGCACGTTGGGCAGCGTTCTCCGGGTTGGGCCAGGGTGAGATCGATCACCAGGTCAGGAGTGTAGTCGCGCCCGCAGTTGACGTTGCGCAGGTGATAGCCCCTTTCGTTAGCGCCTGCTACCAGATTGGGGGAGTGCGGGATCAACTCGTCCACCACGATCAACGCGTTTTGCAACCCGACCGGCGAAGCGTATCCGGGCACCGCACCGGCGCCGAGAATCTCCTCGGGGGTTGCCAGGCGAAAATCTCCCACCGCATTTTTCAGCTTGGTCTCGCTCAGCGTCATATCGCCGCGCACCACTACAAAGATGAATTGTCCATCTTCCAGGCGGGTGAACATCAGCGCTTTGGCGGTTTTTTCTTTGGGGATGCCAAGGAAATTGGCCAGCGCCTCGATGGTATTGCATTCGGGGGTGCTGACTTTTTCGATAGGGAAGGGCGCCTCGTGAGAGAAAGGCGTCTTGTGCGTTTTGGCGATTTCCCGGCGAGATACATAGCCACAGGCCGGGCAATTCACAATTTCAAGGGAGCCGTCGGAGAAGGGGAAATACGTCTCTTCACCATTGCTCAGCACGGGCAAAGCCAGGCGAGCAAAGAACGATGGTTCACCCGCCAATTGCCGCAATCGGGCAATGGCCTGCTCGCCGAGCGGCAACAAAACATTTTCGCGGCTGAGATAACCAGCCCGCACCAGCCAGCCAAAGCCAGGTGTACGGGCGTTATTGGGGAATTCGCGTTGAGTTTGAATGGAGAGCTGGCGGTAGCTCATGTGTTTTGTGGCAACGATGTTATTGTTCTACGTTTTCCCCTGTCAAACACATCAGGCGACCTTCTTTTTGCGCGGGGGGTGCGGCTCTTCGATCGTGGCTGGAACATTGATTGGCGTGGGCGCTTGCAGAGCCGATTCGGCTACTGCTGCCTCCGAAGGTGTCGTGTCGGGGGCTGGTCCCAGGTCCAGATCGACCGTTTCTTCCATGCGAATCTGCCCGCGCAGAAAAGCGCCTTCTTCGGTGACGAAAGCCGTGGTCACTACGTCGCCCCACACCCGGCCCGTCGAGCGAATTTCCAGCTTTTGGGTGGTGATATTGCCGCGTACCGCCCCCGCGACGATGACACTATTGGCGCGCACATTCTGACAGGTGACGCGTCCAGTCTCACCTACCACCAGCATTCCCCGCAAGGCGATTTCACCCTCAAAGGCGCCCTCAATGCGCACCCCGCCGCTGCCATTGATGGATCCATGCCAGACAATGCCCGCGCCGAGCACGGAGGTAATCCGTTCCACGGCCTGAATGGGTTGCACCGGTTCCGAAGGAGGAGAATTTCGTTTAAACATACCCCAATTTTACCGTAGAAAAACCGTAGAAAACAAAAACAAGCGCAGCCCTCCGAAGTCTGCAAGACTTCGGAGGGCTTTGCATCTCCTATCTTCCTGGGTATTCTCGCTTTTACTGGCCTAGCCCCCCTCGCTGCCTTCCGCGTCTTTCATGGGCATTTGTACCCCCATAATATTGAAACCGGCATCCACGTACAAAACCTCGCCGGTGATTTTTTTCGAGAGATCCGAAGCCAGGAAGACCGCCGCGTTGCCCACATCCTCAATGGTGACGTTTTCGCCCAAGGGGGAAACATCAGCGAAATGCTTGTACATATCGCGGAAGCCACTCACCCCCGCCGCCGCCAGCGTGCGGATCGGCCCGGCCGAAATGGCGTTCACCCGAATCTTCTGCGGCCCAAAATCATAAGCCAGATAACGCGTAGAAGCCTCCAGCGCGGCTTTGGCCACCCCCATCACATTGTAATGTGGCGCCACCTTCACCGAACCGTAATACGTCAGGCACATCAGCGAGGCGCCCGGATTCAAAATTGGCTGAAACGCCCTTGCCAGTGCCACGAATGAATACACCGAAATATCCATCGCTGTTTTGAACCCCTCGCGCGTGGTGTTATAAAACGGCCCGGATAACTCATCTCTCCCGGCAAAAGCAATGGAATGCACCAGCACATCAATCTTGCCAAAATGAGCAGCTGCCTTCTCCGCCACCGCGACAATCTGATCATCGCGGCTCACATCGCACTCTTCCACCCATTGACAACCTACCTGTTCAGCCAGGGGCAAAACGCGCCGCTTCAACGCCTCTCCGGCGTAACTGATTCCCAAATTGGCGCCTTCTCGCTTGAATGCCTGCGTAATGCCCCAGGCAATCGAGCGCTCATTGGCCAGGCCAAAAATCAAAGCGTTCTTTCCAGCGAGCAATCCCATGTTTTCTCTCCTCGGTTAGCGAAATAATGCAGCAGGATCTTTGATTAGAAATCGCCAGGGCATGGATTTCCACGGCTCTGGCACATGATATAACCCCACGCGCGGCCCAATCGTCACGGCCGAATCGGGGATTTTCACCCCCGCCTCGATCCACAGACCGCAAGCGGGTTCCGTTAAATCGGCCGCGTTCAGCGCCCGATCGATTCCCAGCGCCTGGCACAGCTTCCCTGGCCCGAAGGTATCGCGCCCCCCTCGCCGCGCCGCGATGACCTCGCCTCCTTCTACCGGCCAGATCGCCCGAATCAACACCGCTGCCGGAAACCCCTCCCGTTCTGTCACCGCGTTCAACATCCAATGATTGCCATAGGTGAAGTAAACATAGGCATACCCCGGCGGGCCATACATCACCTGCGTGCGCGGCGTGCGTCCCGCCCGCGCATGGCAAGCCAGATCGTCCTCGCCGATATAGGCCTCTGTTTCGGTAATCAAACCGGCCAGGCGCACGCCGCCCAGCACGCGCACCAACCGCGCCCCAAGTAGCTCACGCGCCACGGTCAAAGTGGAGCGAGCGTAAAACGAACGCGGCAAAATCTCACCACCCACCTGCCGACTCCTGACTCAACGAAAGCGCGGGTCCCGTTGCAACGTCAGCCGCAAACCATCCTCCAACTTGATGGAAGGTTGAAAGCGCAATTTTTCCTGGGCCAACGTCAAATCTGCACACATTCGTTGTACCCCACCCGAAGTTTGCGAGTTATACACCACATTGGCCTTACTGCCGGTGATCTCCAATACCAGTTTCACCAAATCACGCACCGAAGTCTCGCGCCCCGAACCGACGTTGATCACCAGCCCATTGATTCCTGGGGCCGTCGCTGCGGCGACCATGGCTGAGATCACATCATCCACAAAGACGTAATCGCGCGTCTGGCTACCATCCCCGTGCACTACCAGCGTTCCCCCACGCAACGCCTGGCGCAAATAATGAGGCACCACCGGCGGATGCGAAGGCGGCAAATGCTGTCCCGGCCCATAGGCATTGAAAATCCGCAAACTGACCGTTTCGATATTCCAGAGCTTGCCAATGGTGCGCACATAATACTCCGCCGCCAGCTTCGAGACGGCATAAGGCGAGCGCGGGTTGGGCGTGGCGCTCTCCCTGAGTGGCTGCTCCTCCAGGTCGCCATAAACCGCTCCCGAAGAAGCCAGCACCACTCGTTTTACCCCCACATCGCGAATCGCTTCCATCAGGGCCACCGTCCCTCCTACGTTGACCGCGTTGTAGTCGCGCGGATACAAAATGGATTCCGGCACCGAGACGCGCGCCGCCAGGTGGTACACCACATCCACCTCCTGCAACAACGTCCACAATTTCGGGCGGTCATTCACGTCCCCGCGGGTAAAATGCACATCGGGCGATAACGCCTGTGGGTCTCCGGTTGAAAGGTCATCCAGACCGCGCACCTGATGTCCCTCGCGCGCCAGGTGATTGGCCAGCGCCGAACCGAGAAACCCTGCTGCTCCAGTAATCAGAAAATTCATGGGGCGAATTATAACGGTGAACGGGGCAAATCGTTCACCTCATCTGTGCCATCAAAAATTCACGAATTTGATGAGATGTTTGTTCCCACGTTGGCTGTTGAAGATACCGTTTTCGGGCCGCTACTCCCATTTGGGCCAGCACCTCCCGCCTCTCGGCCAGGAGCCTAAGCCTGTCCGCCAGTTCCTGAGCATCCCCTCCGCTGACAACGAATCCGTCCACGCCATCGCGCAGAATCTCCCTCGCTGCCCCTTGCGTCGAGCCAATCGCTGGCAGACCAAATCCCATCCCCTCCAGGTAGGCAATCCCAAATCCCTCATAACTGGAGGGCAGGGCCAGCACATGCGCTCCCCGCAATCTTTCAGCCAGCGGTTCCTGATCTAACGCCCCATGAAAAAAGACTCTCTCGGCCAATCCCAACGTCCTTGCCTTTTCCTGCATGGCCTGGGCATAGCCCGGCTCAAAGCTCAGTGAGCCGACCACATCCAGTCGAAAGTCGAACGAGGCTGAACTCAAAGCCTCGAGGAGAAAATGCAATCCTTTGCGCGGAATCACGTTCCCCAAAAACAAAATTCTCAGCTCGGAAGTATGGGCACGGCGGATGATTTCTTCTTCCGAAACCTGCGCACCAAAGCGATCTGTAGGGGGAGGCGCGACGATGAAAGGCCGCGCCTGGCCCGCCAGCTGTTGCACTTCTCGCCGCGTTGTTTCAGAATTGAAGATAAAGCCATCCACGCTTTGCAAATAGTACTGCTCCACCAGCCGATACAGCCAGTTTTGCCAGCGTGGTCGCGCTTCGTTGCACCGCAGGTGATGAACCAGGCTGACCACGGGGGAAGAATGTCGCTGCCGATTGGCCACAAGCAGGGAGGGGTGATTGAGTTCGTCTTGAATGAGAATGTCCAGCCCCTTTGGCAGTCGAAAACGTACGTTATCCGTTAGATGAGCGGCATAATTGCGCCAGGGCAAACTGATGATCTCTACCGAATCCCCCGCAGC
Source organism: Anaerolineales bacterium (assembly GCA_034433385.1). GTDB lineage: Bacteria > Chloroflexota > Anaerolineae > Anaerolineales > Villigracilaceae > DAOUAN01. The sequence continues at coordinate 22,272 of DAOUAN010000066.1, forward strand.
GCGTAATGCCTCGACCAGCTTACGGTCATAAAAATATCCCCCACTGAGCGTATCCAGCGAGCCATAGATGATGAAGCCGATTTTCATGCGCCGCCAGATGTTCTCTCTACCCGATACGCTGCCCAGGCGTGCTCATGCTCCCACAAGACCACGCGCAGGGCGGTTACGTTTTCCGCTCGAATCCGCTCATGGAGTGCAGTGGCCAGGATGCGGGCGAAGTGCTCCAACGAGGGATTCAGCCCGGCAAATTCGGGACAATCGTTGAGTAATTTTTCTTTATATTGTGCAATCACGGCCTCGAGGTGCTTTTCCACCTCGACAATATCGCACAGATAGCCGTGCGTATCGAGTTGCTGGCCCTCCAGCTGCAATTCCAACAGATACTGATGGGAGTTGGGGAAATTCTCCGCACCCCAATCTCCCCCGATGAGAAAGTGCCGGGCAATGAATTGACGTCGAACTGCGAGGGTGTACATTCGTTCTCTCCGTGAAATCAGGTGGGGTAGGTGAGAATGACTTGAAGGGCGTCTTGCGGGCGTTCATCCAGCAAGCGATAGGCCTGGGCAGCCTGCTCCACTGGAAAGCGGTGAGTGATCCACCTTTGCGGGCGGAGACGCTCCAACGCTTGCCAGGCAAGGGCGAAGCGCCGGGGTTTGTCCCAGCGGGCGCTCAGGGATGGAGCAATGGTGCTGACCTGCGAGGCGATGAGTTGAATCCGCGAGCGATGGAAGACGCCACCGAGGTCGAGGGCGGCTCGCTTTTCGCCATACCACGAGCCGATGACTACCCGCCCGGAAAAACGCGTCAGGGCAATGGCGTCATTGAGGGCGGCAGGATTGCCGCTCAGTTCATAGATCAGGTCGAATAAACCTTTCGTGTAGCCCGAAAATTGGCCGATTTCCAAGTTCTCCATATCCGTGTCGAGAAGACGGTTTTCATTTTCTATGCCAGGAGTATTTCCTCCCAAATTCTCCATCCCGCTCTCCTTTCCTCCCTCACGGCTCAAACCCAGGTGAGCAGCCACCTGAGCCCGAAAATCAGGAGCAAGCGGGTCAAGCGAGGCAAAGCAGCGAATGCCTGATTTTTGAATTTCGGCTTGCGAAATGTCCCTGCGCAGTTCGTAACAATCGGCTGTAATCAGGCATTCCAGCGGAAATTCCGCCAGCAGGGAGGTAGTCAATAAACCAACGACGCCCTGCCCAAAGACCATCACCCGCTCTCCAAGCAGTGGAGCACCGTCTTGCACCAGGTTGATGGCCGTTTCCATGTTCGGGAGAAAGCAAGCGGCTTCCAGGGGAAGGCTGGCCGGGAGGGGAAGAAGCGAATCAGGCCGGGCAATAAAATGAGAAGTGTGGGGTTGGAAGGCGAAGACTCGCTGATCGCGCCATCTTTTATCCACCCCCGGGCCAACTTCGCGGACAATGCCCACGCTCGCATAGCCGTAGGCGAGCGGATATTCACAGGGGCCGCGCAAAGCCGAGATAACGGAATCCAGATCAAGGTCCCGCGGGAAGCGCCCCTGATAGAGCAACATTTCGCTCCCCGCGCTGATCGCCGAACAAAGTGTCTCCACCAGCACTTCATCTTGCCCCGGTACCGCCAGCCCCTCCTGGCGGAGTTCGATCTGACGGGGAGCAGCGAATACGACCGTTGTGCGCTTCATTTCCCCCTAATTTTACCCTGCCTCAATCTGTGGAGCGATCGGCCCACAAAAAGCCCAGCAAGAACAGTTCGGCGACCTTGGCATAATAGCCGATGGCACTGCTGGTGCCAAAGACAAAGTGTTTATCACCCAGGATTACCCATAAGAGAAAGGTCAGCAGGGTGTAGCCGAACAATCCCCAGCGCACCAGGGAATGGCGCTGCTGCAAGAACGGGATGGGCAAAAAGTAAGCACCCAAGAGTGCCAGGTAACCCAGGCCGTTCAGGGCAATGGGATCGGGGCCGAGCTGGGGCAAAAGGGAAAGGTGCAGGAAGGCCGTAGCCAGGGTAAAAATGAGAATGCCATACTGTTTACCGCTAAGTTTCATAGCGCCTCCTTTTGGCTAACCATACAGACGAAACGTCAGGGCATTTTGTTACGCAGACGTTTTGGCTTGTTTCCGGCTATTTTTCGGAGGGGTGGCTGAACAACAATCCCAGGCCGCCATTGAGCAGGTCGCGGGCGCGCATCAGCAGGGTCAGGCTCAGGGCAGCTGAAGGTGAGACGCCAAATGCGCCGAGTGCCAGCACCTGACTGGCTTCCAGCGCGCCCAAGCCGCCAGGTAGGGGCAACAAGAAAGCCAGCAGTGAAGCGGTTAACGCAGCCAGCATCTGCCACAGGCTCAAATGAATGCCCAAAAAACTCAGCATCAGACCGTACTCGCCAGCCATTCCGCCCCAGGCCAGCAGCGAGACCGTTAGCGCAGCGAGCAAGGATCGGGGACGGCGGCGGATGAAAGCGGCTGCCAGATGCTCCGAAACCTCAACCAGGCGGAACCACTTTTGTTTTTTATAGGGGGACAGGGCGGCGCGCAGCAGTTGGCTGACAGGTTTCCTGCCCCGATAGAGCAAAACAATGTGGAGAGCGGGCCATACCATTAGCGCCGCCAGCGCTTCCCACCCGACCCGCAGGGGGGTCCCGTTTTCAAGCAGAAGCCCCGCCCGGAGCATGGCTACCAACCCCGCGCCGATGAACAGGAAGTTGCCCAGGAGCTCCAGCAATTTATCCAGCACGACCGTTGAGATAGCGTGGGCCAGGCTGAAGCAATGCAAGCGATGCAAGTAAAAGACCTGCAACGGTTCGCCGCCGACCTGTGGGCCAGGGGTGAAATAGCTCAGGCCAAACACGGTCAGGCGATAGCGAAGAAGGGGGAGAAAAGGCAAGTGCGCCTGCGTGGCACGTGCAATTAGCCACCAGCGCAGGGTGATCAACAAGATGACCAGGGCGTTTGCGATCAGGAGGGTAGCAATTTGTCCCGGGTGCAGGCGGTGCAAGACGAGCCAGATTTCGCTGAGGGGCGTGTTGCGCAAGGCAAAGGCCAGCAGGGCAAGCAACAGAATCAGCCAGAACAAGCGGGGCAGGATGGGGCGCATTATAGTATTGCCCTTGAAAATCTATCACGACCGCGAAGATTTTGTATCATGGTGTCATTGCGAGCGCAGCGAAGCAATCTCCCATCAGGCGAGGAGACTGCGCCTCGGGCGAGCCTCGGCGAGGCCTCTCGGGCCGTGGCCCTTCGTCGTTGCGCTCCTCGCAGTGACATTTGGTTGCGGCTTGCCGCGCTATGGGGATTCGCGCAGTAGCCATTTCGCCGGGCTGGCGACCGGCGACTCGATCATCTGTCTCATGCCTGCCAGGATCGCCTGGTGCCAGAGTGCCGGATCGGTTGAGCCGAGCTCATGAACATAAACAGGCTGGCCAATGTGCACCTCCACATGGACGTCCTTGCGCCCAAAGGAAACGTGAGCCAGCAATTGCAATGCCGCGGCCAGCTTTTCTCTTTCTTCTTTTTTTGTTTTTGCCACCCTCAGCAGGGGATGCTGAGCTATCTTCTCCCAGACCACGCCGCGCACCAACACCGGCAGTACGGCTGTTTGAGGCGCCAGGCGCAAAAAGACGCCCACGCTATCCGTCCAGCTGGCAAGCGATTCGACCGCGCCAGGGTACACGGCCGGATCGGGTTCGATATGGCCAGCGGGGAAAGTCAAAGCTGCTCCGCCAGCGCGCAGGTGAGCAGCGACCTGACGTACCAGGGCCATGCGCCTGACGGGATCCGCCGTGACGGAGAAGAGCTGTCGGCTGACGTTGGGGAGGGCATTCAAAAAGGGGCGATCGAGAGCGATGATTTTCAGGTCGGGGCGGTTGAGGGCGGCAAACAAGGCGAGGGTGTCGGTCATGCCGGGGTGGTTGGCTAACGCCAGAAAAGCGGAATCCGGCACCCGGTCCGCGCCATAGACGCGCAGCGAGCGGACATAATGGGGGAGAAGACGCAGGGCGGCCGCGTTCAATCCACTTTGTGCGGTTGCCTGGTCAAACTCCAATATTTGGGCGGCGAAGGTGCGTGCCGGGGCGCGAAAGAGAATCCGCAACAGGCGGGATAGAAAGGGGGAATCCTGCCAGCCGAAGGCGGCCACCAGATCGTCGAGATTGATTTGAGTGAGGACCTCGAGGGGGGTGGTCATTCCGGCTCCATCGAAAAATGGAGGGGATAGCCTTCCAACGCGGCGGCGAAGTGCGCTTTGCGAATGCGGCGTTCGGCTTCGCTTTTGGGCAATACCTGTACCACGGCCAGGCCGGTGAAGTGCGCCGTCAGCATGACGGTTTCAGCATCGGGTTGGGGCAACAAGAAAATTCGCATCAAAATATGGACGACGAAGTCCATTGGCGTCACATCGTCATTGTGGATGAGGACGCGGTAGAGCGGTTCGAGTTCGGTTTTGCTTTCCTCAATGATCTCGATTTCGGGAAGGATTTTGGTGCTCATAGGGAGGCTACTGCCCATCCGCCAGTTGGGACATTTCTCTTCATGTCTCTAATTGTACAACAAGAAAAACCCGCCTCTGGCGAGACGGGTTACAGATTCCTGTTTCCGATCACTTTTCTACGCTGGAATTTTCTGCGCCGCTTCGTAGCCGCGTCGCAAGGCTTCGTAGTTTTTCGGCAGGAGATGTTTATGCCGTTCGGGCAAGTGCGCCTCCAGCGCCTTTTCGATGTCTTTTAGTGTCAATTCGGGCAGCGCGGTGAGCAGTGCGCCGACCGCCACCATGTTGAGTAGTTTCTTATCGCCGATCTCCTCGGCGATCTCATTGCACGGCACAAAAATGACGTGGATGTCCGTCCGTTTGGCGCCGCGATCCACCATGGATTGGTTGACGACCAGAGTCCCGCCGGGGGCGAGCAGCTCCTCGTATTTATCGAAAGACGGCAGATTCAAGGCAATTGCCAGGGGCGGATGTTTGACCAGCGGCGAGCCAATTTCCTCATCGGCAATGATGACCGTGCAGTTTGCCGTTCCGCCGCGCATTTCAGGACCGTAGGAGGGAATCCACGTCACCTGCTTGCCGGTATCCATGGCGGCGTAGGCCAGCACCTGCCCGGCGAACAGCACGCCCTGCCCACCAAAACCTGCGATGATGATTTCTTTTTGCATAGTTTTCTCCGCGCGCTAAATTCTGATTTGCTGAATCGCTTCGCTGACCTTGTAATCGCCCAGCGGGTAGAAGGGCACCATTTTGTCTTCGACAAATTTGAGTGCCTCTACCGGGGTCATGCCCCAGTTGGTCGGGCAGGTAGAGAGTAGCTCGACCAGCGAGAAGCCCAGCCCGCGCACTTGTGTTTCGAAGGCGAGGCGGATGGCTTTTTTGGCCAGGCGAATGTTCTTGGGGTCATGAAGCGAGCGGCGCACTACATAGCCGACTCCCTCCAGCGTGGCGAGCATTTCGGCCATGCGGATGGGGTAGCCCTGCGTTTCCACGTCGCGACCGCTGGGTGAGGAAGTGGTTTTCATGCCGGGCAGGGTGGTGGGCGCCATCTGACCGCCGGTCATGCCGTAGTTGGCGTTGTTGATGAAGATCACCGTGATGTTCTCGCCTCGTGCCGCCGCATGGACAATTTCACCCATGCCGATCGAGGCCAGGTCGCCATCGCCCTGGTAGGTGAAGATCACCCGGTCCGGCAAGACGCGCTTTAAACCGGTGGCCATCGCCGGGGCGCGTCCGTGGGGGGCTTCCACAAAATCGGTATCGAAGTAGTTATAGGCGAATACGGCGCATCCTACCGGTGCCACGCCGATCGTCTTTTCGATGATGCCCATTTCTTCCAGCACCTCGGCAATCAGACGATGCGCCACGCCATGCGTACAGCCGGGACAGTAATGGGTAGGGGTATCGGTAAAACCTTCAGGTCGGTCGTAAACCAGATTTTCGGGTAAGGCAATATTCATGAGAACCTCCTCAGGCTCCTTCTCCCTGGCGAGTGGTTTGGGGGGATACCATGCGCTCGAACCATTTCATCCGCGGATCAGCGGTGGTGGCCGGGCTGGTAGCCAGGCGCTCAATTTCGCTCAGGATTTCGTCGGGGAAGGGAACGACACCGCCCAGGCGACCGTAGAATTCAACCGGCACGCGACCGCGCACGGAAAGGCGTACATCTTCGAGCATTTGCCCGGCGTTCATCTCTACGACCAGGAATTTGCTCACCCGCTGCGTGAGCTGATCGATCACTTCATGCGGGAACGGGCTGACGGTGATCGGGCGCAGCAACCCGACTTTGATTCCCTTCTGGCGCGCGGCGCGCACCGAAGAAAGGGCGACGCGCCCGGCAGTGCCAAAGCCAATCACCACAAATTCAGCGTCATCCAGATAGTATTCTTTGTACCGTACTTCATTGGCCTGCACCTGTTTCCAGCGTTCAAGCAGACGCAAGTTCGTTTTTTCTTCCGCCAGCGGATCCAGGTAAATCGAGGTCAAAATACGACGTTCTCGTTGTCCCTTACCGCGCACGGCCCAATCCCAGTCTTTGCGTTCGACGGGCTTCATTTCCGGCATCTCAGCCGGTTCCATCATCTGCCCCACGGAGCCGTCCATGATGAGCAGCGTGATCATGCGATATTTTTCCGCCAGGTCAAACGAGAGCCCCATCAGATCAATGGCTTCCTGTACGGAGGCGGGTGCCAGCACAATGCGCGGATAATCGCCATGGCCGCCACCATGGACAGCCTGGTTATAGTCGCCTTGCGACGGGGCGATATTGCCCAACCCTGGGCCGCCGCGCATCACATTGACCAGCACTGCCGGGACTTCCGTGCCGGCGATGTACGAGAGTCCCTCCATCATCAGGCTCACCCCAGGGCTGGAGGACGAAGACATCACCCGCACGCCAGCGCAGGCGGCGCCATAGACCATGTTGATGGCGCCCAATTCACTTTCCGCCTGCAAGAAGGCGCGTCCCAGTTGGGGCATGCGGCGGGAGAGATATTCCAGCACTTCCGTTTGCGGTGTAATGGGGTAACCGAAATACGCTTCCAGGCCAGCCCTCACGGCGGCCTCGGCAATGGCTTCGTTACCTTTCCACAGTTCTTTGGGCATTTCTCACTCCAAACGAAGATTTTCCGATCGAGTTTCTTTTCTTGCTCAGGCGGTAGCGGTCGCTGCCCGGGTCACTTCACGATAGACGGTGATGGCTGCATCGGGACACACCAGGGCACAAATAGCACACCCCGTGCAACCATCCTTGAAGATGTGCGCGGGGTGGTATCCTTTCGGCGTCAGACGTGACATGTCTAGTTCCATCACGCCTTGCGGGCAAGCATTGACACATAACTCGCAGCCTTTGCAATAGAGATCGTTGACTTCGATCCAACCTTTTGCGGGCATTGCGCCTCCTGATATATGAGTAGTTGGAGAGTATTTAGCGAAATACCTCTGCCTGATTGATTATGTTCGTATCCTGACAAGGCGAGTAGTGCCATGCGTCATTTATCGGCGTGTACAAATATCCTAACCTGACCTAACTTTTGTGCAATTGGCGGACAAAGCATGAAAAACGACCTCAGGGACGAGAATTTGCACTTGCCATCTTCACGGCCTGCCCCCACCCCTGCCCCTCCCCCGTCCGTGAACCCATGCAGCGCAACGTTCCTCGCTCG
>DAOUAN010000067.1:0-3398 GCA_034433385.1 Anaerolineales bacterium
ATCCGTTGTGCCATCGTAAACCTTGTTTGCCGCAGTAGCAACAACCGTCAGGTCTTTGGGGGTGATGTCGGCGGTGGTTGTGGCAGTGGTTGGACTGAGATAGTAGTTGCTGGCCTGCGCCCCTGTCAGGCTAAAGCCATTTGCGGTGACGATCTTGCCATTGCCCACGTTCTTATCCGCAAAGGCGGCCGTACCGCCAGTGAGGCTGACAGCATCGCCTCCCACAACACCACTCAGAGTTCGGGTCAAGATGGTAGCAGCCGTTGTGCTATCATACGTCTTGTTCGCCACGGTGATTCCAGGGCTCAATGCCTTCTGGTTCACTGTTACACTCTGGCTGCCGCTACTGCCCTGGAAGTTGGTGCTGCCAGCATAAGTGGCAGTAATAAGATGGGAACCGCTCCCCACAGCGCTGGGGGTGTACGAAACTGAACAGGATGCGCTGGCGCCAGAGCCCGAAAGCGTACAGGAGGCTGCCGGGCTAAACGCGCCACTTCCTCCCGTGGTCCAGGAGACTGTGCCGGAGGGGGTGCTGCCACCGCTGCCTCGCGTGACAGTGGCGACACAGGTGATGCTATCGCCATAGGTCATCACCGGCGTACCACCGCCGCAGCTCACGCTGGTTGTGGTGGTTGGACGGGTGTAATAGACGGTGACGTTGATATAGTCTACATAAGCAATTTTATTATTTTTGGAGCTCGTTGCTGCTAGAGCAACGCCAAAATTTGTGTCGTTAATATCCGCCACTGTCCAGGTGGTCCCCCAAAGATCAGTAGGACCGCCATACGTAGCCACGGTGATTCTGTTCGGCCATGTTGTTATGGCTGCTTTATTTGTCCCAACTGTTCCCCCTCCTTTGACAAGGTTAACAGTAGCATCTGTAATATTTCCAGTACTTATCCGGCCAATGTTGACTACAATGCCGTTGATGACGGCATCGGCCGGGATGGAAAAATTATAGCCCGTGGCCATGAGAAGCTGAGAAGTGTCTCCAGTGCTCAAGGTGACGGAGGCAGAGCTGCCGTCGCTCACAGTAACGTTGCTCGGATTCGACCATGATATCCCCACTCCGCTATTGGATGCTGTCGTTGGATAATTTGGCCCCACTGAGAGCGGATCCGCAAAGGCATGGCTCACCGACAGAGAGAATATCATGAGCAGGCTGAGCACCATGGCGGTGCCAGATTTGAGAATTGAACTTGTAGTGAAAGGTTTCGTTTTCATCTTATCCCTCGCTTACATTGGTTGAAAAACAGAGAATCGCAGGGTTGCATTTTGACCCCGCCCGCTGGGTGTGAATATCACTTTTTATCAAAAAATCACCTCCTCTTTACATTTTTGTAAGTTATGTAATTCTATTGTGCCCCAAGTCGAAGAAATTGCGCATTGCAAAAGGATGACAATCTTGAGGGTGACTTTGCGGCTATAATTCAGGCCATGCCCTCTCTTGCGGATAAGCTCAAGGCCCTTGGCGTGAAAGTCGGCGCAGCGGATCTGACTCCGCCCGCGGCGGCTCCGCGCCCAAAGATCGCTGCTCTCCTCCCCGGCGAATTCCGCCCTACGCCCGCGGGGGAGGTGTTCGTCGTCGAACAGGTTTTCTCCGCCGCGTATCGGCATGGGGTTATGCCGCTTTCTTTTTCTCTCTCGCCCCTGGTGATCGAGTGGCTGGGTGATGAACGTTTGGGGAACTTCCAGCGCGAGGATCTGGTCTTTCTGGATACCGAGACTTCTGGCCTGGCAGGGGGGAGTGGCACGTTGGCTTTCCTGGTGGGCGTGGGACGCTTCGAGGGCGAGGACTTTCGCCTGGCGCAGTTCTTTCTGAGCGACCCCGCCGAAGAGCCAGCCCTACTGGAAGCGCTGGCTGAGTTCCTGGCACCAGCCCAGGCGTTCGTCACCTTCAATGGCAAGGCGTTTGATATTCCCCTGCTCACCACGCGCTTTTCCTTGCATCGCATTCCCTTGCCTTACAAGGGTTTTGCCCACCTGGACTTGTTACCCCTGGCGCGTCGCCTATGGCGTGACCGCCTGCCCTCGCGGGCGCTGAAATACCTGGAAGAGCATGTTTTGAAAGCGCAGCGTTCCAGCGAGGAAGTGCCCGGCTATGAGATTCCCTGGCTGTATTTCGATTATCTGCGTAGCGGTGACCCGCGTCCGCTGGTGGGGGTGTTCTACCACAACGCCATGGACGTGGTGGCAATGGCTGCCTTGCTGGCGCACGTGTGCGATTTGCTGGAGCATCCCTTCGATGGGCGAGTGGAGCATGGCCTGGATTTCATTGCCCTGGGTAAGCTATTCGAAGATTTGGGTCGCTGGGAACAGGCGGCACGTCTCTATGAGCGGGGGCTGGAGACCAATTTAACGGAATCAGACTTCGCCGTCGCGGTGAAGCGCCTTTCGATCCTGCAAAAGCGGCGCGGTAACCTGGAGGAAGCGCTCCGCTGGTGGGAGGAGGCTGCCGCCGCGGGGCATATCTACGCCATGATTGAACTGGCCAAATATCACGAACATCGCCAGCGCGACGTGGCACGGGCTTTGCATTGGGCACAGATGGCGCAGCAGCAGGTGAACCGCCTGCCGTTACCCCCTTATTTGCGCCGCCACTGGCTGGGCGAGATCGAGCACCGCCTGGCGCGTTTGCAGCGGAAAGCGGGCGTATAATTGCCTAAACCAATCTGGAGGAGAGAACGATGGAAATTTCCCTTTCCACTGCACAGAGACATGTGCCCGTGACCGTTTTGCATTTGCAGGGTCAGCTAGATGGGCAGAATTATCAGAATTTGATTGAGAAGGCGCGCCAGCTGGTCCAGGCAGGGGCGCGCGATTTTGTGCTTGACCTTTCTGGCCTGACTTACATCAGCAGCGCCGGGCTGGTAGCATTACACGTGATTGCGCTGTTGACCCGCGGCGAATCCCTGCCCGACCTGGAACAGGGCTGGCGAGCGCTCAAGTCGGTGGATCGTAGTCGGGCTGCCGGTGTACAGGAACATGTCAAGCTGGCTAACCCACGGCCGGAAGTGCTTAACGTGCTGGAAATGGTCGGCTTTACTTCTTTCTTTCAAATTTTCCCTACCGTTGAAGAGGCCATTGCATCGTTTTGATCGGTCAGGCTGGGAGGCACCATGAGGCGCTCGCTGGGTAATGATTTCATCGCCGGGCTGAGTTTGCTCCATGGAGTGCTTTGGCTTTTCTTTGGCCCGCGCCAGGGGCTGCTTCAGCGCGGTCTTCAGCCGAAGAACATTCATTAGAGGAATTCAACTTTCGCTAAGAACCTATCCGAAAAATAATTGAAAGCGGAGACGAAACCTGATAGAAAAGGGTTTGCGAAAATCCAATCTAAAAGGTAACGTCTCCATGACAAAGGATAGCACAAAATCGAACAATCATTACACCATTCCTGG
>DAOUAN010000068.1:0-17266 GCA_034433385.1 Anaerolineales bacterium
ACGGCAAAGGTTGGGTAACGGCAGCGTACATTCAGATCAAGGGAAACGGTGAATTGCCAATCGTGGGTGAGACGGGTGAAATCGTTGGCACGGGGACACCGACCGGTATCCCGCCGACCCCCACCGCGACGCGGATCGCCGCCCCGCTGGATCATGACTCGAAAACGGCTCCCCTCGCCCGGGTGACCTTCACCGCCAATGGGACGCGCTCGTTTTTGTTTACCGGGGATGTCTCCGCTCCCCAGGGCGACGGCGAGGACTGGGTTGAGTTCACGCCCGATACCGCAAATGTGACCGTTGAAATTGTCTGCCTGAGCGGGACACTTTCTGCCGAAATCTGGCAGGGTGATACGCCCGTGCTGGAGGCCAGCGAACCAGCCTGTGACCTGACGAAAACGTTGACCGTGCTTGCCGGTCAGCCGTACCTGGTACACGTTTGGGTCAAAGCGACGGCTGGCGAGTTGCAATATGCCCGTTATACCCTTCATGTTTCCTCATTGCCTTGAGTATGCAAATCTTTTCTACTGCGCTTGAAGATCAACGTACCGCCAGGGTGCGGCGGGAAAAACGGCAATATGGCCTGATTTACGGCGCCGTGAGCGGGGCGGCCTTTGCCCTGGCGCTTTGGGGCTGGGATGGCTATTTGCTCTACCGGGCACATGCCCTTTATCCCTGGATGAAACTGGCGCTCGGCCTGGCAGCGTACCTTCTGCTGGGGGGATGTGCCGGGGCGCTGGCGGCTCGTTATGAACAGGGCGGGCTATCTTTCCTGTTCTGGCTGCTCGCTTCGCTACCGCTGGCCTGGCTGACGATTGCTCTGCCATTGCAAATTGTGCCCCGCCTGATCACGTTCTTGCGCCCTGCGTTTCAGGGTCTGGTGCAAAGTGTGCTCAGCGAGGGCCTGGAAACGCGCTTCATCATTGCCTTTGTCTGGGCAGCAATCTTTTTGGGTATCGTCGGCCTGCTCCAGCTGACTTTAACCGAATCGGCGGTCTTTTCGGCTGCCCTTTTGGGAAAAGTGTTGCCGCTGCTGGTATGCCTGATTCTGGCTGGCATCCACGGCACCATCGTGGATAGCCTGGCCAACGAACCGCTTCGCTCGGCCATGCTGGCCATGGAAAACACCCTGACATTTCACCTGGAACATCAAGGCCAAAAAGTAGATCCCGCCCTGGCTCGTCAAATGCACCTGGGCGCCCTGGGGCCTGTTCAAGAACTGGTAGAACGCCCCTGGAGCCTGATCGTTGCCCGCAGCGACCCCGGGCTGGGGGAAATTGAAATCATCGTCCAGTTTCCTCGCGGCCAGGCCAGGTGCACCGTCCTCTACAATCAGCCCTCCTTTTGTCAGCCCCTGAACCGACCCTGAAAGGGCCCCCGCCATGAATCGTCTTTCCGCTTTGCTCGCCTTGCTCCTGCTGGTCGTTGGCGCATGTCAGCCTGTGCCGCCCACCACCGCGCCGCCGCTAACGGCCCCCGCTACCCCTACCTCCAGCCCAACCCTCCCCCCAACCCATACGCCTTCCCCCACTTTCTCCCCCACGCCACGCCCTCTCGTCCCCTTGTTCCAACACATTGTCATCATCATCTTTGAAAACAAAGAGTTTGGCAAGGTCATTGGCAACCCACAAATGCCCACCTACAACCGCCTGGCAAGCCAATACACCCTACTCAGGCAACATTACGCCGTCACCCATCCCAGTTTGCCCAATTATCTGGCGCTCATCGGCGGGGATACCTTTGGAATCACCAGCAATTGCAAAGATTGTTTCCTGGACGCCCCCAACCTGGCAGACCTGATCGAAAACAGCGGTCGTAGCTGGAAAACCTACCAGGAGGACATGCCTGCTCCCTGCTTCGTGGGTAACAAAGGGCAATATGTTCAGAAACACAACCCGTTTATTTATTTTGATTCGATACGATTGAATCCCTCCCGCTGCGAGGCCTCTATCCGCCCCCTGGCGGATCTTTCTGCGGACCTGGCGGCGGGCGCGCTGCCCAATTTTGTTTTCATCACCCCCAACCTGTGTCACTCCGCCCACGATTGCAGCCTGGACGTGGCCGATCAATGGCTCACCAATCTCACCGACACCCTGCTCCCTGCCCTGGATGCCAGCGGAGCGCCCTACCTGGTCATCCTGACATGGGACGAAGGTCAGGGCGCTCATTCCTGCTGTGGTCTGTCCCCCTCCGCCGGTGGGCGTGTTGCAACCGTTCTGATCTCACCGCAAGTAAAAAACGGCTTTGCAGATGACACCCCCTACACGCATTATTCCATTTTGAAGACCATCGCCGAATCCTGGGGGCTTCCTTATCTGGGTCACGCCAACGAAGCCAATCACGCCCTGATTCTTGCGCCGTGGAAGTAAACACGAAGGAAAGGCGTTGTATAATGTTATAAGGTACCTCAAATATGAGTGACTTGTGGGCCGCCCGCGAGGAATTTATTGACGCTAAAAAGATAGACGAAAGCGTCCCGCTTTCTATTGCCCAATCCTGGCAACGCAGTTGGGGGAAAATCAATCCATATCGCCCTTTGAACATTGCCTGCCTGAACAGCGATCATCTTTTGGCCATGCAAATCGCCAATTTTGACCTGATGGCCATTGCCCGCCCCATCATGGAAGACGCCTATCAATATCTGGAACACACCTGCACCGCCATTTTGCTGGTCAACACCGCCGGGTATGTGCTAGATTTACTGGGCGACCCGGAAATGCTTGAAAAGCTCAACGAAATCGGGATCAAAGCCGGGGCATTGCTTTCCGAAGAACATGCTGGGACGAATGCCTTTGGCCTGGCCATTGTGGAGCAAACTCCCGTCTGCGTTTGCGGGCCGCAACATTATCACCCTGTTTTTCATGGGCTGGCCGGCGTCGCCGCTCCCATTTTCGACATGAGTGGCCGCTCCCTGGGTGTTTGGGGACTATTCACCGTGAGAGAAAATTATCACCCATACGCCTTGAGCCTGGTCGCCACCGGGGCACGCGCGGTTGAGACACAACGCCAATCGGATCACCTGCTGGCCGAACAAAACAGTCAGCTCGCTCAGCTAAACACCATTCTTTCTTCCATTTCTGATGGTATCGTTGTCTGGAACAACGAGTTCAAAATCGTGCAACTTAACGACATGGCCAGTCAACTGTTGGGACAATCCCGTCAATCTTTAATGGGAAAACTGCTAAAAGAACGGATCACCTTGCCGCCTTCCCTGCTCCAGGCGATTTACAAAGAACAGCCGTTACGAGATGTTGAAGTCAACATTACGGCAAACAAAAAGACCATCACCTGTGTGGCCAGTCTATATTTTGTGTTTGGGCCCCAAAACAACCTGGAATGGGGTATTCTAACTTTGAAGGCAGAAAAAGATGTGCGCCGCCTGGTACAAAAACAAATTGGAGCCAATGCGCTGCTTACCCTGGACGATATTCCCGGCGAATCGCCCCAAATTCAGCGCGTACGCAACTTTGTACGCTCCGCCGCCGATGCCAGTGCCAGCATTCTGATTCGGGGCGAGGTCGGTACCGGCAAAAATGCCCTGGCCAACGCCATTCATAACGCCAGCCAGCGGCGGGATGGGCCATTTGTGATCTTTCCCTGCTCATCCATCCCGAATGAATTGATCATCAGCGAGCTGCTTGGCTTTGACGAATTCGCCAGTCCTAGCGGTCACGGCAGCCGGCCGAGTAAATTTGAGCTGGCCGAAGGGGGCACCCTTTTCTTCCAGGATGTGGATGCTCTTCCGCTGGAGGCTCAGGCCGTATTGCTCAACGTGTTGGAGCTTGGCCTTGTACAACGGCTCGGTAGCCAACGTCCCATCAAAGTGGATGTGCGCGTGATCGCTTCCACCTCCGTCCGCATGGAGACCTTGCTGGCGCATGGCAGCTTTCGCAAAGACTTGTATTACCGCTTGAGCACTTTTTCCATCACCATTCCACCTTTGCGCGAGCGCAGGCGGGATATCCCTCTGGTTGTAGATCGCGTTTTGCGGCGACTTTCTTCACAATTGGGCTACTCCATTTCGCTGGGCAAAGGCGTGATGGAGGCTCTAAAACGGTATTCCTGGCCAGGGAATGTGCGCGAAATCGAAGCGGTGCTCGGACGTGCGGCTGCTCACGTCAGCGCCAGCGGAATCATTGAACTGGGACATTTGCCCTCTGCCCTGCGCTACAGCCGCCAATTGATGCAAGAAGAGCAACAGGCTTCCGCTTTGCAAACTCTGCAAGAGACCGAACGCGAAGCCATCATCCGCGCGGCGAAATTGTGTCGGGGGAACATCAGCCACATGGCCATGGCCTTGGGGGTCAGTCGCACCACGTTATGGCGTCGGCTCAAAGCCCTTGAAATCGATCCCCGCACCTATCGGGAGTAGGCCTTAAAAATTTGCAAATGGTGTTTCATAACGAAACATCTAACCCTGCTTTTTGTTTCATAATGAAACATTTTTTATTGACTCTGTTGACTTTCAGCAAGAGCAGGGAGTAGGATAAATGTATGTATATGATCCCTGAATTTGCATGGCTCACACCCAGGTTGAGAATGCAAGTTGGCTACATCATCCTTTCCCCTTTTCCCTTTTTCAACATTCACCATAATCCATTCAACCCTTTCCCAACAAAGAGGGCTGAATTCGCGTCTAAGAGCATGGCGGGAAATCAAGCCAACTCAAGCAGGAGGTGACAAAAGCAGAAACAAACATCTATTTTCCCGGTTCTCTCTCGTCTCAAAAAAGATCCACCCTGTTATCTGATTAGAAAAAGGAGAATAGCATATGTTCGGCTCATTGATTGGCGAGGTCTTTGGGACCTTCATCCTGATCCTGCTTGGTGATGGTGTAGTCGCCAACGTAGGGCTTGCCCCGCGCCTGGCCGCGCCCGCCTATAACTGGAACACCATCACCTTCGGCTGGGCGTTCGCGGTGATCGTTGCCGTCTATGTTTCTGCCGGCGTTTCCGGGGCCCATCTCAACCCGGCAGTGACCATTGCCCTGGCAGTAAAACGCGATTTTCCCTGGAGCAAGGTGTTCCCCTACATCATTGCTCAGATGATCGGCGCTTTTCTGGGAGCATTGGGCGTTTACCTGGTTTACATGGATGGTCTGCGCGCCGCGGGGATGCCCAATGTCTGGTGCACGGGACCCGGCTCTGTGTTTGGTCAGGCCTTTTGGGGAGGCGTTGCCAACGTAGCCCCCAGCGGCAGTTACAGCTTCACCAATGCGGTCATCACCGAAATTATCGGCACGGCCGTGTTGCTATGGGGTGTGCTGGCCAGCGGCGATAGCAAAAACATTGGCCTGATGCACAACATGGGACCCTTCCTGGTCGGCGGAACGGTTCTGGCAGTTGGTCTCTCGCTGGGTGGGCCGAGTGGTTACGCCATCAATCCAGCCCGCGATCTTGGGCCGCGCCTGTTTGGTTTGCTCGCCGGCACACAGGGATTGTTCAGCAATGGCTACTGGCTGATTCCGATCATCGCCCCAATCATCGGCGGCCTCATCGGCATTTACACGTACGATTGGTTCGTCTCAGCCAACCTTGCCAAAAAGTAAGGGAAACGCCTGCGGAGGCAGGAGATGAAAAAATTAATCAATAAACCAGAAGATGTCGTCTTAGAGGAACTTCAAGGAATCGCTGCAGCCCATCCTGATCTGGTCAAAGTGCATTTCAACCCAAATTACATCGTGCGCGCCGACGCCCCCGTCAAGGGGAAGGTTGGCCTGGTATCCGGTGGTGGATCTGGGCATGAGCCGATGCACGGTGGGTTTGTGGGCCTGGGCATGCTCGATGCCGCCTGCCCAGGAGCGGTGTTCACTTCACCTACCCCCGATCAAATGCTGGAAGCCACCAAGGCCGTCAACGGGGGCAAAGGCGTGTTGCACATCGTCAAAAACTACACGGGCGACGTGATGAACTTTGAAATGGCCGCTGACCTGGCCCGCGCCGAAGGGATTGAAGTGGAAAGCGTCATCATTGATGATGATGTAGCCGTAAAAGACAGCCTATACACCGCCGGTCGGCGGGGTGTCGGCTCTACAGTGCTGGCCGAAAAGCTGTGCGGGGCAGCGGCCGAGGAAGGTCGTTCCCTGCAGCAGGTAGCCGATGTCTGCCGAAAGGTCAAAAGTTTTGGACGCTCGATGGGGATGGCGCTCACCTCCTGCACCGTTCCGCAGGCTGGTAAGCCCACCTTTGACCTGCCCGAAGACCAGATGGAAATTGGCATCGGCATCCATGGGGAACCCGGACGGATACGCATGCCACTCAAGACGGCCGATGAAATCACCGAAATGCTCATGGAACCGATCATCAATGACATTCCCTACAAAGCCGGTGATGAAGTCTTGCTATTCGTCAATGGCATGGGCGGCACCCCGCTGATCGAACTCTACATCGTCTATCGCAAAGCGCATGAGATCGCCACCAAGCACGGTCTCAAAGTCGTTCGCAACCTGGTCGGCTCGTACATCACCAGCCTGGAAATGGCTGGCACTTCGATCACCCTGCTCAAGATGGACGAAGACCTGATCAAACTGTGGGACGCACCGGTCAAGACTGCGGGTCTGCGGTGGGGCGCTTAAGTCTATAATTGGGGTCAGGTGACTATTCGTCCCTGACCCCAATTTTGCGGAGATTGACTATGCCAATTCAACGTGATGACGTTCTCGAATGGATCAAAGCCGTTGCGCAGGAACTTTCCAGGCAGAGTGCCTATCTGACTGAACTCGATTCAGCGATTGGCGATGCCGACCATGGCGTGAATATGGATCGAGGCTTCAAAGCCATCCTGAACAAAATGCCCGAACTCAGCGACAAAGATATTGGCACCATCTTCAAAACGATGGGCATGACCTTGCTTTCCACCGTAGGTGGCGCCAGCGGCCCTCTTTATGGAACCCTCTTCCTGCAAGCCGGCATGAAAACCGCTGGCAAAATGGAGCTCACCCTGGCCGATTGGGCCGAAGCCCTCGAAGCCTCTCTCAACGGCGTGATCATGCGCGGCAAAGCAGAATTGCAAGATAAGACCATGGTAGATGCCCTCGCCCCCGCAGTGGCCGCCCTCAAAGAGGCCCTGCAGGATGGTCAATCTCTGCGCAGCGCGCTGGAAATGTCGGCGGAGGCGGCCAGAAAAGGCATGGAATCAACCATTCCGCTTGTCGCCCGCAAAGGACGCGCCAGCTATTTGGGCGAACGCAGCGCCGGACATCAAGACCCAGGCGCGACCTCTTCCTATCTGATTCTCAAAACCGCCGCGGAAACGTGGAAAAATTGTGATTGATTTCTACAAACACAGGAGGTAGAAAATGGCTAAATATGCTGCTGCCATTGACCAAGGCACAACCAGCACCCGCTTCATGATCTTCGATCATAGCGGCAAAGTCGTCGCTGTTGACCAGAAAGAACACGAACAGATTTATCCCAAGCCAGGGTGGGTGGAACACGACCCCATGGAAATCTGGCAGCGCACCCAGGAAGTGATCGATGGGGCGCTCAAGAAGAGTGGTGTGGACCCGAAGGACATCGCGGCCGTGGGTGTGACCAATCAACGCGAGACCACCGTGGTTTGGGATCGCGCCACCGGCAAGCCCGTCTATAATGCCATCGTCTGGCAGGATACCCGCACCGATGTCATCTGCAACGAATTGGCCAAAGATGGCGGGCAGGATCGCTTCCGCCCCAAGGTCGGTCTGCCCCTGGCCACCTATTTCTCTGGCCCCAAGATCAGGTGGATTTTGGACAACATCCCCGGTGTGCGCGAAAAAGCCGAAAAAGGTGAAGTGCTCTTCGGCAATATTGACACCTGGGTTATCTGGAATCTCACCGGTGGCCCAAACGGCGGCGTGCACGTCACCGATGTCTCCAACGCTTCGCGCACCATGCTCATGAACCTCGAAACCCTCGACTGGGATGACGAAATTCTGAAAATCATGGGCATTCCCAAGGCCATGCTGCCGCGCGTCCGCCCCTCTGCCGAAGTCTATGGCAAAGCCATCGGCTCGCTGAACGGCGTGCCGGTCGCCGGTGACCTGGGCGATCAGCAAGCAGCCCTCTTTGGCCAGACCTGCTTCAGCCCTGGCGAAGCCAAGAACACTTACGGCACAGGCTGCTTCATGTTGCTCAACACCGGCACAAAGCCCGTCCAATCCAAGCAAGGGTTGTTGACCACACTGGGCTACAAGATCGGCAACGAACCGGCTGTGTACTGCCTGGAAGGCTCAATTGCCATCACCGGCGCGCTGGTCCAATGGCTGCGCGACAATCTCAAATTCTTCGACTTCTCCAAACACATCGAAGACTATGCCCGCGCCGTGCCCGATAGCGGCGGTATTTACATCGTCCCCGCCTTCTCTGGCCTCTTCGCCCCCTATTGGAAAAGCGATGCGCGCGGCGTGATCGTTGGCCTGACCCGCTACATCACCCGCGAACACATCTGCCGCGCCGCCCTGGAGGCCACTGCCTATCAGACGCGCGAAGTGTTGGATGCCATGAACGCCGACTCAGGCGTGCCCTTGACCGCCCTCAAGGTGGACGGTGGCATGGTCTTCAACGAGCTGCTGATGCAGTTCCAGGCAGACATCCTGGGCGTGCCGGTGATCCGCCCCACCGTTTCGGAAACGACCGCCCTCGGTGCTGCCTATGCCGCTGGTCTGGCCGTCGGCTTCTGGAGCAAGGTCGAAGACCTGCGCGCCAACTGGGGCAAAGACAAAGAGTGGACGCCTCAGATGGACGCCAAAGAACGCGAACGCCTGTACAAAGGCTGGAAGAAAGCGGTTGCCCGCACCTTCGATTGGGTCGAGAACAACGCCTGATCAAGTCGCAGGGATGGGTAGGGCAACCTGCCCATCCCTTTTCTAGCCAAGGTGACATGGAGCCATTATGCCCTCTAAAAAAGAAAAAAAGGCAAAGAAACCGAAACAGACAGATACCGCATCATTCAACAAACCCTGGATTTCGATGCGCACTGGTCGCATCATCATCGCCATCACCAGCGTCATCATGGCAGGATTGACGGCGATCCAGGTTATTCCTTATCGCGGATGGGGGCCAGGAATTTTGTGGAGCCTGTTTTTTGGCGGAATGATTTGGGTGATTTTTTACGGAATGCTGTTCATCAATCGTTTTTTGCGACGCTAACGCAAATGCAAAATCTCGTCCCTGAGGTCGTTTTTCATGCTTTGTCCGCCAGTTGCACAAAAGTTAAGCTAATTTCATTCACCACACCAAGAAAGGGTCTGCTACTATTCAACGGGAGTTCCTTATGGGAAAACCACATGCCATCATCATCGGAGCCGGTTTTACCGGCGTTGCCACCGCTCACGACCTGGCCTTACGCGGTTTCGAGGTGACCGTCGTAGAGCGCGGCGACTTTTGCAACGGCACGTCAGGGCGCACCCATGGCCTGCTTCATTGCGGGGGACGCTATGCGGTCAAAGATCGCGAATCGGCCATCGAGTGCATCGAAGAAAACATGATCCTGCGGAAGATCGTCCCGCAAGTGATCGAACCCAATGGCGGCCTCTTCATCGCCCTCAACGAGAGCGACCTGGCCTATCGCCAGGCTTTCATCGAAGGTTGCGAGGCCTGCCATATCCCTCTCGAAGAATTGAAACCACAAGAAGCCCTACGCCTGGAACCCAACATCAACCCCAGGTTATTGACCGCCTTCCTCGTCCCCGATGGCACCTTCGACCCGCTGCGTCTGGCGCTCGCCTTTGCCGCCACAGCCAAAAAGAACGGCGCTAAATTTTTCACCTACACCGAGGTCAACCGCCTGCTTCTGGATGGCAAAGGGGCTGTGGTGGGCGTGACCGTCACAGATCGGCGGGCGAATCGCACCTATGAGATTCGCGCCGATATCATCGTCAACGCCACCGGCGTTTGGGCGGGAGAGATCGCTGAAATGGCGGGGGCCAAAGTCCCGGTCAAACCAACGCCGGGGGTGATGGTCGCCTATGATCAACGCCTGGTACAGCGCGCCATCAACCGTCTGAACGAACCCGGCGACGGTGACATCGTTTTGCCGCAGCGCCGCATGGTCGTGGTGGGAACCACCTCGTTTGAAGTAGAAGATCCCGATTACATCCCGGTACTCAAAGATCACGTCGAACTCATGTTGGAGCGCGGCGCCGAATTGATTCCGGGGATTCGTCAGGCTCGCGTGCGCGGCAAATACATGGCCAGCCGTCCGCTCATCGCCGCCGGTTCCGGGCGCAGCGCAGCGCGGACCTTCAAATGCTTCGACCACAAAGAGACCGACAACGTCGAAGGGCTGGTCACCATCACGGGGGGCAAAGCCACCACCTTACGCGCCATGGCAGAAAAAACCGCCGACATCGTCTGCCAGAAATTGGGGATTCAGGCCCCCTGCCTGACGCGGGAAACCCCGTTGCTCTCTTACCGCCAATACTTTGCACTCTCATAAATCGGAGCGACTATGAGCGACAACAAATGGAACATCACGCTCAAAATTCACCGCCAGAAAGAAGGCCAGCTGCCTTACTTTCAGGAATTTCGCCTCGAGGTGGACCCCGACGAATATGTCCTGGATGCCGTTGAACGTGTTTGGGCCTTCATGGATCGCAGTCTGTGCTTCCGGCACGCCTGCCATCACTCCACCTGCGGCGCCTGTGGAATGCGGGTCAACAACGTCGAAAAACTCACCTGCATCACCCCGATTCGCGAGGTGACCCACGACGGCGGCGTGATCAAAGTGGAACCCCTGCGTAACTTCCCTGTCGTCTCCGACCTGGTGGTAGATATGAGCACCCTCTACACCCGCATGGAAAGCGTGGGGGCCAAAGCGGTGCTCCCCGTTACCCAGGCCGAGATCGAGCGTCCACCTGCTACCTGGCCTGCCGAGGCCGAACAATACCTGCGCCTGACCGATTGCATCGAGTGCGGGCTGTGCATCAGCGCCTGCCCTTCTGCAGCCACCTCGCCCTCTTATCTTGGCCCGGCCGTGCTGGCTGCTGCCCAAACCGTCGGCCTGACCGCGGAGACCCTGGCCATCGTCGACTCAGAAGACGGCTTGTGGCGTTGCCACAGCGCCTTCGAATGCACCGCTGTCTGCCCTTCCGCGGTGGACCCGGCCCGGCGCATCATGAACCTGCGTCAACAGGTTGTTCGCCAGCGGCTGAGCAGCCTGTTCAAAAAACCCTGAAACAGCCCGAATCAGAAGGCGAAACGCTATGAACGAGAAATCCAACCTTCCTGCTCCCCGAAAATTCCTTTCCTGGTTCAACCCCATCGGAAGGCAAACTGGCGGCTGGGCATTTATCCTCAATCGCATCACCGCTCTGGGGTTGACCCTCTTCCTGTATATTCACCTGCTGGTCTTAGGAAAACTGGCTCAAGGCCCCGATGCCTATGATGGCTTCGTCCGTCTCACCCACCAGCCATTGTTTATCTTCGGCGAGTTGCTGGTGGTCGCGGCCGGGTTTTTGCATGGGCTGAACGGCGTGCGCATTGTCCTGACCACATTTGGCATCAGCGTTCCCTACCAAAAGCAACTTTTCTATGCTCTCATGACATTGGCCGCTATTGCCATCATCCTATTTGGCTACCACATGTTCACCAGCTGAAGCAGCAATGGAGAGACAAATGAACACAGCCTCTACCCCGAAATCCGGTGAAAACGTCTGGATCTGGCTCATCAAAATTTTGACCGGACCACTTTTATTCGTATTACTCGGTATTCACCTGATCGTCAACCACCTGCTCGGCAAAGAAGGCGTGCTGAGGTACGCCGAGGTCATTGCCTATTACCAGAATCCCATCATCCCCATCATGGAAATTCTCTTCCTGGCCACAGTGGTCACCCATTCCCTGATCGGTCTGCGCAGCATCATCCTTGACTTGAAACCCTCGCGCTCCACATTGAAAATTCTCGATCTCCTCTTTCTGTTGGCAGGCATCTCAGCATTCATCTATGGCACGCGGTTGATTCTGATCATCGCCGCCGTCCAGTAAAGCGGAGAACATCCCCCATGGTCGGGCTGGTCATCGTCTCGCATAGCCGGGAACTGGCACAGGCGCTGCTTCGTTTTGTGCGCCAGGTCACGCGCCAAAACATTCCCATCGCCATTGCCGCCGGCGCCAGGGAAGACCGCAGCGAATTCGGCACCGACGCCACGGAGATCATGGAAGCCATTCGTTCCGTGTTTTCGCCGGAGGGGGTCGTTGTTTTAATGGACCTGGGCAGTGCCATTTTAAGCGCCCAAATGGCCGCCGAATTGCTGGAAGCGGAAATTGCCTCGCGAGTCCATTTTTGCGCCGCCCCCCTGGTCGAGGGAGCGATTGCCGCGGCGGTTCAGATCAGCCTGGGAAGTGACGCGGATACGATTTGCCGCGAGGCTCAACAGGCCCTCTTGCCGAAACAGGCCCAGATCGAGGAGAAGCCTCCTCTCGCACCGACACCTGCCCCCGTGGCCGCTCCGCCCCCCAGCGAATCAACGCGGGAAGTGATCCTGACTCTGAAAAACCTGCACGGCCTCCACGCCCGACCGGCGGCCCGCTTCGTCCAAACCGTGGCACAATACAAAGCCGAGGTCAGCGTGAGCGACCTGACCAACGGTAAAGGGCCGGTTTCGGCGCACAGCCTGAACGCCATCGCCACCCTGGGGGCCGTTGAACACCATCAGATCCGGGTGACCGCCTCGGGTCCGGAAAGCGAGGCGGTGCTGCAGGCCCTTACTGCCCTGGTAGAAGACGGCTTCGGCGAGCCGATCGCTGAGGCAGCGCCTGTTGCCCAAGTCACCCTTCCGCCTCCCGAAGAAAAATCAACCGAAGTGAAAGGGGGGCTGACGGCCGTGCCGATTTCGGAAGGGATCGCCATTGCCCCCCTCTATCGCTTCCGCCTGCCACTGCCCACCATTTCAGAGGAACCCGCCGAAGATAGCGAGCTGGAATGGGAAAAATTGCAACGTGCTCTGGAGATTACCAGACAGGCGATTGAGCGGCGCGCCGGCCAGATGCGAACGCTCGTCTCGCCGGCAGAAGCAGCCATTTTCGATGTACATCTGCTGATCTTGCAAGACCCGGATTTGCTAGCGATCGCCGAAGAGAACATTCGCCAAAAGCGACAAAAGGCCTCCGCAGCCTGGAACGCGGCCGCCGAAACGATCGCGGCACGCTATCGCTCTTTGCCAGATGCCTATTTGCAACAGCGCGCCGCCGATGTGGAGGATGTGAAGAATCAGGTCTTGCTGGCTCTGGCTGGTCAGGTCGCCGCGGAAAAAATCACCTTCCCGGAAGCCGTAATCCTGTATGCCGACGAGATCACCCCCACGCAAACGGCCCAACTGGATATGAGCGCCGTGGTCGGGATTGTGACCCGCAGCGGTGGGCCGACTTCACACAGCGCCATTTTGGCTCGCGCCCTGGGCATTCCCGCTGTTTCGGGGGTTGGTCTGGCGCTAGAGAGCGTGCCTGAAGGAACGCCGCTGGCCATCGATGGGAGCAAAGGGATGGTGTGGTTGCGCCCTGCTGGCGAGGTCTTGAAAGAGCTGGCCGAACGTCAGAAGCGCTGGCAAAGCGAGCGCGAAGCCATGCGGCGAGCGAGTTTTACCCTGGCCACTACCCGTGATGGACGTCGGATCGAAGTGGTAGCAAATGTGGGGAACGTGAGCGAAGCTCAGGCAGCAGTGCAAAACGGCGCCGAGGGGATTGGCCTGCTGCGCACAGAATTTTTGTTTTTGACGCGCACCTCTCCACCCGACGAAAGCGAACAGCTCACGGTTTTGCGTCAAATTGGAGCAGCCATGGAGGGGCGAGCGGTGATTGTGCGCACGCTGGATGCGGGCGGTGACAAGGAACTGCCCTATATTCAGCTCCCTCCAGAAGCCAATCCATTTTTGGGTGTGCGGGCGATTCGAATGTCGCTACGCCACAAGGATTTATTCCTGCCCCAACTACGGGCCATTTTGCGTGCGGCCCATGAGTTTCCTTTCCGCATCATGTTTCCTATGGTCGCCAACCTGGAAGAAGTGCACCAGGCACGTGCCTTGCTGGTTGAAGCCCACCAGCAATTGACCGCCGAGAAGATCCCCCATGCCTGGCCGATTGAAAGTGGAATCATGGTGGAAATTCCCTCGGCAGCCCTGCTTAGCGATCAATTCGCCCCCGAGGTGGATTTCTTCAGCATTGGCACCAACGACCTGACCCAATATACCCTGGCAGCAGAACGCGGCAATCCCTTGCTCAGCGACCTGAACGACGCCCTGCATCCGGCAGTTTTGCGGCTGATTCAAACAGTAGCTGAAGCGGCTCACCGCTACGGAAAATGGGTTGGCGTGTGCGGAGAGCTGGCCGGCGATCCACTGGCGGTGCCGGTGTTGATCGGCCTCGGCGTGGATGAGCTGAGCCTGAATCCAGCCGGGATACCTCGAGTAAAAGCTATCCTTGGCGCGTTGGACATGCCTGCAACCCAAAACCTGGCCAGACAAATCCTGGAGATGGCCAGCGCAGCAGAGGCGCGGCAAGCTGCACGGCAATTTTTGAGCGAGCGAGGATTTTTGCTGTAACTGCCGCCCAACAAAGAGCAAAAAGCGCCCCTAAAACCAGGAGCGCTTTTTGAATTCCTGTCACTGAGCAAATGGCTCAATGCCGCTTACTTGTGAATGACAATGCTGCCCCCACCCAGAGGCGGTTGAGCACCATTATCATACACGATATGTTCGCCGGTCGCATCTTCGTACCAGATTTTGATGCGGAAGGTGTCGGGGGAGCCATCTACGGCGGTCAGCAGGAATTTATACGCTCCCTGCCCATTGATGGTGCCCACGCCTTTGAATTGGGCCTTAGAACCTGATACCACCAGCCATTCGTAACTGATGCTGCTGAAGTTCAGGTTTCCGGCCTTGAACTGAAATTCGGTGTTGCCCACCGGCACATTTGCGCCCTTCTGATATTTAGCTACAAAGCCGAAATTGGCCTTGCCCGTCATAGCAGGGTCAGCCACATAAGCACCAGCAGGCGAGTTGATCCAGCCACCGCCGGTGACAAAACCGCCATTGGGATCATAGACAACCACAAACTGATATATAGCGGTATCGGCATGGCCAAATTCATCCTGTACGGTGAGCTGAACAGGGTAAATCCCCGGAGCCTGATAACTATGGCTATCCGCAATCATACCTGCACTGGAAGCCTCATTCACCGTGCCGGGGGTAGTGTTGCCATCGCCCCAATCCCAGGTAGCGGTGTGGGTATCCAATTTGTCCGGATCGGTGAAGGACGCGCTGGCGGTCACGGGTGTCCCTACTGCAACCACGCTGGCCGAAACGGCAATGTTGCCCAATTCAGGTGGATAGTTAAGCAGGTTGATGCCCACCAGCAGTGGATCGTGATCCGAAGTGCGATAGGCATTCGGTTCGTAGAGGGCATCTTGAGCCGGAGGCTTGAAGGAGGTATCGTAATCGAGCACGTCAGGCTCATCGGCATTGATGTGCCACTCTGTGGCGCCGGTCACCTGCGCTGCCAGGCTGGGGCTGGCCAGGGCATGATCCAGGTAGCCCGCCTGGCCATCAAAGACATAGGAATAGGCGTAGGGGCCCACGTATTGAGCAATCAGGTTGACGTAGTCATCGGCGGTGTTGGGAGTATCATCGGGGCCGGCTTTGATCGCGGAAATGGGGTCTTCCTGGGCGTAGGAGTTCAAGTCGCCGACGATGAGGAAATCGGGGTCGCCGCTACCGGTGGGATCGGTTGCCAGCCAATCAACCAGGGCCTGAGCAGCGGCCGTGCGCGTCAGGTTGCAGTTGCCCTGACCATCGCCTGTGTCAGGATCACCCACATCATCGCAAGCCGAGCCTTTGGATTTGAAGTGATTGACAACGACGGTAAAGCGTCCGCCGGTGTTGAGGTCAATGAAGGTTTGGGCGAGGGCGGGGCGGTTCTTGGTATCCAGGAAGCGCGGGTCAACGCTGGAATCGAGGATTTTGTAGGCGCCAACAGGCATGACTCTGGCGGGACGGTAGATCAGGCCGACGCGGATGGCGTCCGTGCCGATCACGCCGGTATCGATGTAAGCGTAGGTGCCTGCACCGAGCAAGTCGTTGAGGCCGGCTACGATTCCATTCACCGGATCACCAAGTGGATCTACACCAGCAGTGTTTTCCAGCTCGTTGAGGCCGATGATGTCGGCATCCAGGCCGGCCAGGGCAGCAAGGAGTTTGGTGCGCTGGCGGGTAAATTCATCGGGTTGGTCAGCGTCGGCGCCGCGGCACTCTACGTTTTGCAGGGGGCCACACTTGTTATCGCGCGGGTCGCCGGTGGGGTAATCGGGGGTGATGAAGAAGTTCAGGGTGTTCATGGCCGCGACGCGCAGGCCCCCCCCGACATCTTCAGGGGCAGGTGGGCGCGGGTTGGTCGCGGTGTAATTGGCAGCAGCCGTGGGTTGGATGCGGTAGAGGCCAAAATCATAGCCGAGGACGCCGATGGTGTTTTGAACCAGATCGCCGCCACGGAAGCGATTATCGAGGGCAAAGGGGAGGCCGTTCGGGTGGCGGAGAATGCTCGGGTTCTGGATGCCCAGCCCATCGTCCAGGGTGATGCGGCTGAGGCTGTTGGCGAGGGCACGCGCCTGGGCAGGAGCACCCGGCTGTTCGAGCAGAGTCGGGGTGAAGGGTCGCGTTTCTCCCGGCAACGGCAGGGCCAGGACGATTTCGCCGAAGCGATCGTAGTTGAAGTATTCAGAAATCACCAGCGGTTGGGGCAGGCGCACCAGCATGCCTTCGTAGCGTTCGGGGTAATCAGCACCAGGGAAGGGCAGGAAAACATCGGTAGGAGCGACGCTGCCGGTGCCACAGTTGATGATGTTGGCTGCTGGCACAGGGGAGGTGTTGCTGTTCGAGCCGTTGAGGGTGGTCTGATTGAAGCGTTCGCGGGCGTAGCCGGTAACCCGTACCACCTGCCCAACACTGACCAGGTTGGCGCTGCCGGTATAGACGAAGATGCCATCGGAAGTGGCCGGGTCGCCATCGCCGATCGGGTCTTGCAGGTAGAAGCCTTGCAGGCCGCTGCTGCCTTCAAAGTCGCCAACGACGACGCCCTGGGTGGTGACGATTCCGGGGATGGGGGTGGAAAGTCCGCTGCCCTGAATGGTGTAGATGGGCGTGTAGGTGGTAGCGCAGACATCGTAAGGCGAAAAGCCGACGATGAAGTTCATCACCATGTTATCGGGCGGATCGTTGTTGTCCTGATCGCTGACGTGATCGGCAAAGATGGTGAGGGTGCAGGTCTCGCCGTGAGTGAGGGTGATGGTGGGGTCGAGGGTA
>DAOUAN010000069.1:0-12100 GCA_034433385.1 Anaerolineales bacterium
ACCAGTGACCAATGGCCAGTACTTCGAGGGTATCGAGGAAGCCGAGGATGACGTAGGGAGTGAGTTTGCCCACGATCAGCTCCCAGGGGCGAATGGGGGTTACGATCAGTTGTTCAATGGTGCCGCGCTCACGTTCACGGACGACGGCGGTAGCAGTCAGGATGGCAGCAATGGCATACAAGATCATGCCGATCACGCCGGGGATCATGAAATGGGCGCTGACCATATCGGGGTTGTACCAGACGGTGGTGTGTACCGTGACTGGTGGCTGAATGCGCAGGCTCATCCCGGCCCGGCTGAAGCGTTCGCTGAGCAGTTTGGTGGAATGCGCCTGGCTGATTAGCTGTGCTGCGGAGAGGGCGGTGGAGGCGCTGGTGGGGTCGGAGCCATCGAGGATAAAGGCCACCTGAGCGTCGCTCTCGGCCAGGCGCTGGGCGTAATCGGGCGGGATGATGAGCGCAGCCCGAGCATTGCCAGCGGCGATTAATTGCTCAATTTCCCGTTCCGATTGCACGGCATAGGCAATGCGGAAGTAATCGGCAGCACGGTAGGCATCGAGCAAGGCGCGCGATTCGGGGCTATGGCTTTGATCCAGCACGACCAGGGGAATGTTGCGCACATCACTGGTGGCTGAGTAACCCAGCAGAAACAATTGCATGATCGGGATGATCAGGATAATGACCAGAGTGCGTATGTCGCGAAAGATCTGGATGAATTCTTTGCGGATAATGGCGATCAAACGGGTGTTCATAGCACCTCCTGGGGAAACGAAATTTTCTTCTTAGCCGGCAGCACATACGCCGTGAAGGTAAATATCCACATAGGCTTCGACGGTATCTTTGGGCATGAGTTGGTCGAAGGAGGAATTGGCAATGAGCAGTTCGGTGAGGAAGTAGGAAATCAACATGCCAAAAAAGGAACGCGCCAGCAAAGCCGGGTTGGTGACGCGCAAATTTCCCCGGCGGGTAGCCAGTTTTTCAAAGATGGGCAAAATTTGCGGGCCGATCTCGCCCAAAAGTGCGGCGCCATGTTTGCCACTGAATTCGACGATCTCGATAAACATCAATTTCAGGTACTCTGGCTGGCTTTTCAGTTCATTCAGGCTGATACGCGCTGCGTTTTGCAAAAAGTCTTCCACCGTGTCCCCCTCTGCGGCGAGAATGGCAGGCAAAACCCGCTTGTAGGGGTGGCGGTCAACGATGATGGCTTCGAAAATTTCTTCTTTGCTGGAAAAGTGATTGTAAATTCCACCCAGGGCCAGGCCGGCGCGCTCGGCGATCTGGCGCATGGAAGTCGCATGGTAGCCCTGCTCCAGAAAGAGCCTCAGGGCGGCATCTTCAATCGTCTGACGGGTGACTTCGCCCTTGCGGGCGTCTTTCGTCTGAGGTGCCATAAGGTCTCCCAAAAATGAACGAACGTTCGTTTTTTATTTTACCCTCAAATAGGTGATTGTCAAGTTTTTTCTCCTTCAGGTAAAATGAAACCCATGCTCCCCCCTAGCGAAAGCGAAAAATACATTCGGCAGCAGTTACGCCACAACGTCGCCTGGAATTTAATGGATGGCGCTTTGTTTGGCATGGCCTTGGGCTTCGCCTCCTTTAGCACCATCCTGCCGCTTTTTGTGGCCTCGTTGACTCAATCGGCCCTGTTGATCGGTCTGGTGCCAGCCATTCACGGCGTAGGCTGGCAATTGCCCCAACTGTTCACCGCCAGCCATGTTTCGCGCCTGCGGCAGTACAAACCCACTGTCCTGCTGATGACCATCCACGAACGCGTCCCGTTTTTCGGGTTGGCCATCATCGCCCTGTTGCTTCCACTGATTGGCAGACAGGCAGCTCTTGTGCTCACCTTTTTGATGTTGATCTGGCAGGGGCTGGGGGGCGGCTTCACCGCCAATGCCTGGACTTCGATGATCTCTAAAATTATCCCGGCCGAAACGCGCGGAACGTTTTTCGGATTCCAGGCGGCGCTGGCGAATCTGCTCATCAGCGGATCGGCGGTCGCGGCCGGCTATCTGCTCGATTCCTTCGCTTCGCCCTGGGACTTCGCGGTTTGCTTTTTGCTTGCCAGCGTTTTCTTCGCCCTATCCTGGTTCGCCCTCGCCCAAACCCGCGAGCCGCTGGATACCGAAAAAATCATCCCTGAAGAGAAAATCCACTTTTGGGCCGAATCCCGCAAAGTCCTGAGGAAAGATGCGAACTTTGTCTGGTTCCTGGTGGTGCGTTTTCTCTCACAGTTCGCCACCATGGGCTTTTCGTTTTACATCATCTATGCTTTGCGCCGCTTTCACATGGATAGCGTCACGGCAGGCTATCTCACCGCGGCCCTCACCATCTCGCAGACGGTGGCCAACGCCGGTATGGGCTGGCTGGGCGATAAGATCGGTCACCGTGCCATGTTGATTCTGGGAGCCTTTGCCGCCCTGCTGAGCGCCATCCTGGCCTGGAGCGCCCTCTCGCTGGCCTGGTTTTACCCCATTTTCATTCTCACCGGCCTGGCCAACGTTTCCATTTGGACGATTGGAGTCGCCATGACCGTTGGCTTCGGCAGCGAAGCAGAACGCCCCATCTACATTGGCCTCTCGCAAACCCTGACCGCGCCTGCCACCATCCTGGCGCCGATTATCGGCGGCTTGATCGTAGATAGCGCTGGCTTTATCCCGATTTTTGGTCTCTCGGCGATCCTTTCGGCAGTGGTGATCGGCATCCTGGTTTTTCTGGTCAAGGACCCGTATAAGTATAAGTATAAGTAGCCCGGAAACTCAAGTTTCGGGCTACTCAACGCCAGGTCGGCCTGCGCCGACCCGAAAATCATCAGGGACATTCGCTTATTGCGATGCAATTTCACCGCGCCCTCACGCCCGGAAACTCAAGTTTCGGGCTACTTCACGCCAGGTCGGCCTGCGCCGACCCGAAAAGCATCAGAGACATTCGCTTATTGCGATGTAATTTCACCGCGCCCTCACGCCCGGAAACTCAAGTTTCGGGCTACTCCACGCCAGGTCGGCCTGCGCCGACCCGAAAAACAGATCAGGGACATTCGCTCAATTCGATGCAAAATAAAACTACATTCCCAAAAACACAAGTTGAGAGTCTCTGAGGGGATGCCGGGGTACAATTGCGGCAATTAAACAAACCGACGAGGCTTGATATGCGAAAAGTAGCCATTCTTGGAATTGGACAAACCCCCATTGACGAGCATTGGGAGAAATCACTGCGCGAGATCGGTGGCGAGGCTGCATTTGCCGCCCTTCAGGATGCTGGCGTAGATCAGGTAGATGCGCTCTTTGTAGGCAATATGCTCTCCCCGTTAATCAGCGGACAAAATCAACTGGGAACGTTGCTGGCCGATTGGGTGGGGCTGTGGAAAAAAGAAGCGACCAAAATCGAGGCTGCCTGTGGCTCGGGTGCGGCTGCGTTTCGTGCCGGATTGATGGCGGTCGCTTCGGGCGAAATCGAATCGGCGCTGGTGGTAGGTCTGGAAAAGATGACTGACAAAGCAGGGCATGATGTCACCGCCGCGCTGGCCACCGCTGCCGACGCCGATTACGAGGTAGAACAAGGCGTCTCGTTCGTCGGCCTGAATGCGCTGATCATGCGCCGGTACATGTACGAATACGGCTGGAAACATGCCGACTTTGCCCCCTTCTCCATCAACGCTCATGCAAACGCCATGCACAATCCTTTTGCCCGTTTGCACCAGCCAATCACGATCGAACAATTTGAAAAATCGGCTATGGTTGCCACACCGATCAACCTGTTAGACGCCTCCCCCATTGGCGATGGGGCTGCGGCAGCCGTGATCGTGCCCGCCGAAAAAGTGGCCAGCCTGGCCGGGCGGCCGCGCATTGTGGTGGCTGGCTCGGCATCGGCAACCGACACCATCGCTATTCACAGCCGCCGCGATCCGCTCTTCTTGCGCGCCGCCTACGAATCGGCCAAACGCGCTTATCAAATGGCCGGGGTAGAGGCCAAAGATATTGATGTCTTTGAGCTCCATGATGCCTTCACCATCATGGCCGCCCTTTCTCTGGAGGCTTGCGGTTTTGCCGAGCGTGGTCAGGGGCCTCGCCTGGCACTGGAAAACGAAATCACCCCGCAAGGACGAGTGCCCATCTGCACGCGCGGCGGTCTCAAGGCACGCGGCCATCCGGTCGGCGCAACGGGCATGTACCAGATCGTTGAGGTGGTGCAACAGCTGCGCGGCGAATGCGGCAAAACACAGGTGGATGGCGCCCGTATTGGCATGGCACAAAACATCGGTGGCTCTGGCGCAACCATTTTGACCCACATTTTGGTGGCAGAATCTTGAAAATTGAAGGCCAAAATTCTTGACGCCTTGGGAGGGCAATGATACAATCCGCCCGCTCAAATTAGCCCCCATCGTCTAGTGGACCAGGACGCGGCCCTTTCAAGGCCAAAACTGGAGTTCGAATCTCCATGGGGGCACACAGCATGACTCGTTCCTAAAGGAATGAGTCATGTTTTTGATTCCGGACAAAATCGCCTCTTTCCCCCAAACAGCCCGTTATAGCGACGAGTTCACCCGCGCCCGCCGGTTCTCGAAGAACCAGCGCACGGTGTCGGCAATCGTCTCGACGACCGGGCGCGGCCGGAAGCCCAGTTCGCGCTCCGCCTTGCGGTGACTGATGTCCGAGTTGCTGCGCAGCACCTCCAGCGAGTAGGGCGTGAAGCGCGGCCTGGCCTTCGTCCGCTGATAGTACCAGGGCGCGAACTTTGCCGCCGCCTCGGCCAGCGAAAAAGGAATCTTGATGCTGGCGAACGCCCGGCCGGTCACCTCGCGCACCGTCTCCAGCAGATAGCGCACCGAAATTTTGTGCCCGCCGAGGATGTAACTCTCGCCGCGCTGCCCCTTCTCGGCGGCGGCGATCATCCCCTCGACCACGTCGCGCACGTCCACGAAGTCGTAGGCGCCCTCGACGTAGAACATCGGCCTGGCCTCGGCCGCGCTGCGGATGACCTCGCCCATCTCCGAGCCACGGAAATCGTACGGACCGATGACGCCCGTCGGGCAGACGATGACCGCGTCCAGGTCGGTTTGCGCAGCGTTCTGGACCTCGAGGCTGGCCGCGGCTTTCGAGCGGTCGTACTCCCCGTAGGGGTTGTTCGGGTCGAAGCCGAGGCTCTCGTCAATCACCACCCCGTGCGGGGCGCGGCGGATGGCGTGAATCGAACTGGTGTAGAGCAGGCGGCGGATGCCCTCGCGGCGCGCCGCCTCGAGCAGATTGCGCGTCCCCTCCACGTTGACGCGCCAGACGAGCGGCTGACGCCCCGGCAGGATCGAGATGACGCCCGCCAGGTGATAGACGGTCTCCACGCCGCGCAGGGCAAAGCGCAGCGACTCGGGGTCGAGCACGTCGCCTTCGACGCGCTCTACGTCCAGGCCGTCCAGCGAGGAGGTGTCCTCGCCGCGCCAGACCAGGGCGCGGACGCGTTCGCCGCGCGCCAACAGATGGCGGATAAGAACGTTGCCAATATGGCCGGTTGCACCGGTAACGAGATTCATACGATTACTCCTTCTTGCTCCCCTCTTCTTCCAGGAGAGGGGCGGAGGTGATGGCCAATCCATTCATCAAAATCTTCATGCTCGCCTCGGCCACCTTCTGCCAGTCGGCGCCGCGGGGGTCGAGGACGCCCTGCAGAAACAGGCCGACCGCCAGCGAAAGGATGACCTGCGCGGCAGCGTGCGGATCGGTCTCCGGCTTGAGCGAGCCTTCGGCGACGCCGTCGGCCACCAGGCGGGCGAAATACTCCTGGTAGTGGCGGTACGGGGCGATGGTCGCCTCCCAGACCGTCTCGTCGCGGCTGGCCTGCAGCCAGAACTCGAGGAACATCGGCAGGCGCTCGTCGGCGGCGGCGAAGATGACCGGCAGGAGGCGGGTCATCTCGATGAACGTCTCCGGGACGGTGGGCTGGCGCATGGCTTCCAGGCCGGCGTCAATCGTCTTCAGCCAGCCGTCGAGCAGGGCCAGGAAGACGGCCTGCTTGCTGGGGAAGTGGTGATAGAACGCGCCTTTGCTGACGCCTGCTTCGGCGCAGATGTCGTCCACACTGGCGGCGTTGTAGCCGGAAATGGCAAAGCGCCGCACGGCGGCGTCAAGCAGATGGGCGCGGGTCTCTTCGCTGCGTTGTTGGGGCATGAGTTCTCCGTTTATTCCCCTCTCTTTCCAGAGAAGAGATGAGGATGAGATCAAAAAACATACCGACTAGTCGGTATGTTTAGTATATCTCCAAATGCCGTTTCCTGTAAAGAAAAATAAGAATGACCCAACAAAAGCGAAAACAAACACCAGCGCCGCCCCTCCCGGAAGAGAAGCGGCGCTTAGCCAATTGAGTTTAGCCAGAGTTTACATCTTCCCCATCAGCGCCCGCAGGTAGGTCCTGACCTTGACCGGCTGCCCCGAAAGCAGCGTCTGGGCGCGGAACATCCCCGCCACGGCGCGGACGATGAGCACGGCCGTCGCCGCCAGCAGGAGGGCCGCCAGCGGCGGCTGCCACCAGGCCACCCCGCCGAGCGAAAGGCGCGCCATCATCGCCACCGGCGCCGAAAGCGGGAACAGGCTCAGAGCGGTCGCCAGTGCCCCGTGCGGGGCCTCCGCAAAGACATTGTTGCTGAAAAACAGCGGCACGATGAGCGGCAGGAGGATCACAAAGGTCACCTGCGAGGCCTCGCGCAGGTTGGGCGCCAGCGCCCCCAGCCCGGCCATCAGCGCGGCATAGACAGCGTAGCCGAGCAGGAAGAAGACCAGTCCCCACGCAAGAAAGTCAGGCGGCAGGCGGATTTCGGAGGGCAGGTTGAACGTGCGCCCGCTCAGATTGAGGAGCAGATAGGTCGTTCCGCCCCACAGGATGGTTTGCAGCAGGCCGACCAGCCCCAGGCCGATGATTTTGCCGGTCAGCAGTTGACGCGGCGTGGCCGAGGTCAGCAGGACTTCCATGATGCGGTTCTCTTTTTCCTTCGAGACGCTGTTCATGAGCAGGGTAGCCGAGCCAATGATGAGCATGTAGTAGAGCAGGGTAACGGCGTAAGGCACCCACATCGTCATCGGGTTGTCCGCGTCGGGGGCAGCAGCCGGGGCGAGGGAGATTTCCTCTTCTTCCAGTGGGCCTTTCACCAAATTGGCCAGCATGGGATCGCCGCCAGCCAGATTCACCTGAAGCAGCCAACCAAACAGGCCTTCCTGCGCTCGCATTCCGGCGAACGGATTGAAGTCCGGGCGGATGTAGCGAATCTCGCCGCGTTCGATGTAATCAGCCGGGACGACGTAGTAGGCCGCAATCTCGCCCGCTTCCAGCGCCCGTCGAGCGGCGGCTTCATCCGGGTAAGCGACGAAGGTGTCGGGCGGGATGTTCTCCGGAATCTGCCGGATGAGGCCGCTTTCGTCCACGTAGCCTTCGGGGCGCGTCTCCTGCGGGCCGAGGAAGATCTGGCTGAAGGTCTGCGAGGCGGCCGCGTTGCGATTCAGCCCGCCGATGACGCCGAAGATCAGTCCCGCCACGAGGGGCAGGCCGAGCGTCGCCAGCCAGAAAGACGGGCGAGAAAGCAGGGTGATGACTTCATTCTTGAGGATGGTCAGGATTTTGTTCATGGGCAATTCCTCAACACAAAGGACACGAAGGATAGCACAAAAGGGACAAAGGATTTTAGGGTTTTTCTCAACACAAAGACTTCAAGTATTTTCTTTTTCATCCCTGTCATGGCGAGCCGCTGAAAGCGGCGTGGCAATCTCGTTCCTGGAGGTTGTTTGAGATTGCTTCGACCCCTGCGGGGTCTCGCAATGACAGGATGGCAACAGGGCGCTTCGACATCCAAAACCAAAGAACTCCTTTGTGTCTCCTTTGCGTCCTTCGTGTTTAACCCTTTCCAAACACTTCGCGCAACTGAAGGCGCTTGCCGTAACGCAGCATCCCAAGACGGAAGACGCGTCCGGCCAGCCAGAGCGAGCCGACCGCCGCGGCCACCTGCACCAGACCGCTGGCGGCAATCTGCCAGGCGGGCAGGAGAGTCATCCCGTCGCGGATGAGCATGGTCAGCGGCGCGGTGAAGGGCAGCAGGCTGAGGGTCACGGCGAGCGGCGAGTTGGGATTGGTCATCAGCGTGAACATCAGCATGTACGGAATCCAGACCGGCAGAACGAGGATGCTGATGACCTGCTGGCCCTCGCGCGCCTCGGTCACCGCCGCGCCGATGGCGGCGGTCAGCGCCGAGATGGTCACGAAGGAGGGCAGGACAACGAGCGCAATCAGCAGGAGCGTTTGCGGGGCGATCTGCACCTGGCGCAGAAAGGCCAGCGAGGAACGCCCGGCCAGGACGATGAGCGCGCCAAAGAGCGCCCAGGTCAGGATCTGCGTCAGGCCGATGGCGATGTCGCCGATGATCTTCCCGGCCATGAACTGCCCCGGCGAGACCGAGGTGACGATGACCTCCATCGTGCGGTTTTCCTTCTCCTCGGTGACGGCCTGCATCAGGTAGCCGCCGGTGGCAAACATGGCGATAATGAAGGCAACGCCGATGAGCATGGGCAGAATGAAACTGAACATCGTTTGCTCGGAGGCGACGCGGCTGCCATCGGGCGAGAGGATGACCACCTCGCTGCCCTCCAGCAGACGGTTGGCGACCGCCGGATCGAGGCCGCGCGTCAGGTTGACGGCCAGGAAGTCGTAGAATTGCTGGCGCGCCGGGCGGCTGATTTTGTTGTTGTAGACAGCCGTCAGGCGGCCGCTGGTCGGATAATCGGCAGGGATAAGGTAGTAACCCTGAATCTGACCGGCTTCAAGCGCGGAACGGGCGTCGGCCTCCGTTGCGAAGGGTAACAGCGGCGCCGGCTTGAAGGGCTTTTCCGGCTCCGGACCCGGCAGCGGGTCGGCGAGCAGCCCCGACTGGTCCACGTAGCCAAGCGGGGTGGTGTCGTTTTCCATCGAGAGGAGGAGGAAGACGAAGCCCACCATCACCACGCCGATCAGGGGGATGCTCAGGATGCCCATCAAAAAGCGTTTGGTGAAGACGTGGCGCTTGTATTCGTGCAGGGCGACGCGCAGGAGTTTGGTCATGCTTTCCCTCCTGGTAGATCGGACTGCCAGTCCGACCTACCCTGTACGACGCGGATGAAGATTTCGTCCAGGGTGGGCAGGGCGATCTCGAAATGTTCGAGCGGCACGTCGCGGCGGACGAGTTCGCGCAGGATTTGCTGCGGCTGGATGTCCGCGCGCAGGTACAGTTTGATCGCCCCGTTCACCGGTTCAACGCGCTCCACGCCCTCCAGGGCGGGAATCCCGTCCGCACCCTTCACCAGGACGGCGTTGCCGGCGAACTGACGGCGCACATCGTCCAGCGCGCCGTAGAGCATGACGTGGCCGTGGTCAATCAGCACGATGCGGTCACAGAGTTCCTCCACCAGGTGCATCTGATGCGAACACAGGACGATGGTCACGCCCGCTTCACGCTGTTCGCGCAGCAGGTCTTTGATCATCTGCGTGTTGACCGGGTCGAGGCCGGAGAAAGGTTCGTCCACGATGAGCAGTTCGGGCTGGTGCAGGAGCGTGGCGATGACCTGCGCCTTCTGCTGCATGCCCTTGCTGAGTTCCTTGACCTTCTTGTGCTTGTGCGCGGCCAGGTCGAAGCGCTCCAGGTAGGGGGTCAGGCGGCGGCGCGCTTCCGCTTCGCTCAACCCCTTGAGGGAAGCCAGGTAAACCAGGCAGCGCTCGAGGGGGATGTCCTGATAAAGACCGCGCTCTTCGGGCATGTAGCCGATGCGGTCCTTTTTGGCCTCGCTCATCGGCCCGCCGAGGACGGTCACCGAGCCGGAATCGGGCTTGAAGATGTCGAGCATACAACGGATGCTGGTGGTCTTGCCCGCCCCGTTGGGGCCGAGCAGGCCGAAGAGTTCGCCTTTCTCGACGGTGAAGGACACGTCGTCCACGGCCTTGACCGCGCCGAAGGACTTGGAAATGTGGGAAAGTTCGATGACAGGCATGGGGGCTCCGCAGGTTAGAAAAAAAGAAGTAGTCTCAATAAATCTACGTGATTTTAACCATCTCGTCGCAAGACAGTCAGTTGCCTGATTTTCTCTGAATTGCAGGATAGTTTCAAGGGAAAGAAAAAATCGGCAGGAATGATACAATGACAAAAATATGTGGGATTTGCATCGTTACCAAGGTCTTTCGAATGTCATTGTGAGGAGGCCGAAAGCCAACGAAGCCATCTCCCGGCAGGCTAGCCTGACTTTTGTGCACCTGGCGGACAAAGCATGAAAAACGACCTCAGGGACAAGAGTCCCTCTGCATCCCCCACACTTCGCTCCCCCTTAAGGGACTTCGTAGGGCAGGCGCTTCGCTCGCCATGACAGCAGGATACAAAACTTTCGCGGTCATGACAGATTTTCAAGAGCAATACTATAAATTGTTCTAGTGGCTACACATCTCTGCAAGTGCTCGTGGGGTAGTTTATGCTTTTCATCCAATGGAAATGGACGGTGGGGATTTGTTGCGGGCCAGGGGCTCTCCTGTTTTTATGCGCGACGTATGCTTTCGTGAGGAGCGCTTCTTCTCCCCCTACCTTTCCCTGGCAAGCATGGCTTACTTTGCCAGTGACGTTGCCGGTTCTCATCCTGCTCGATCTTGTCTTCACCATTCTTATCCTGGTGCTAACCGCCGCGGGAATCCTGATTTTCTTCCCCCTCAGCATTTTGAGCAGTTACGCCTGGCTGGCCTTGCTCTGGGTGGAACAGCGAATCAACAATCTGGGCAGGCGACTGTTGCTCATAAATTGGTGGTTCATCAGTTTTTTGGGCTTTCGTCCTACCCCCGCTGTTTGGGCTGCCAATGAATAATGAATAGCGGAAATTTACCCCGCTCTTCCGGTATTTGAGCGGGGCAACGATCATCCTTCAGGTTGGGGAGAACGATAGGGAATCAATAGCAAGAAACCCAGGGCAATAACCCCCTGGCCGATCAACACTCCGGCTGCCTGCCAGGGACCAAAGTAGGGAATTTGGGGAAGAGGCTGCGATCCCATCCCAAAGACATCAGCCATACCGGCGAAAACTGCCACCACATAACCGGTACTGACCAGGCGCAGGCCAATATCGGCAGCGATCGAGCGTTCGCGACCTTTCCATAAAGGCAGCAGGGTGATATAGCCGCCCAGACAAATGATTCCCAGGCCCACCAGGAATACGGAAATTTGAACGAAACCGACTACCGGGCTGCGATCCCAACCGAACCAGTTGGGTTTGGCCCCCACGATAAAAACGAACAAGCCGAAGAGGGTGATGATCAGTCCAAGGCGAATCCGGGTGCGAGAGGAGGATTCGGGACGCGCTTCAACAGGGGTAGCCGCAGAAATATTTTGAACAGTCATGAGGAAGGCAAATACCTTTGCAAACGGTCTAGCCAGTTGCCGCTGAAAATATTTGCAATGTCCTTTTCATTATAGCCCCGTTCAAGAAGGAGAGGAGCCAGTTTTTGCAAATCGGCAATCGTATCAATTTCGGGAGGAACAGATTGAACGCCAAAGCCGCCATCAAAATCGGTGCCGATGCCAACATGGAGAGAATCACCGGCCAGCTGGCAAACGTGATCTATGTGAGCCACCAGGTCTACCAGATGAACTTCTTCGCGGCGATTCGTTTCGCGCTTCCAGCCGGGCTTGAGAAATGCATTGAAAGGAACCATTCCCACGACTCCATCGCGCTCAATCAGGCCACGCAATACCGCATCGCTCAGCTGACGGTTGGTGGGGTAGCCGGGCAAAAGGGCCAGACAATTCCCATGGGTGGCGACGACTGGCCCCTCGTAGGAATCCAACGCTTGTAAAGCGGCGCGCTCATCCATGTGACTGAGATCGAGAATGAAGTTGTAATTGGCCATCGCTGCCAGTAAGCGGCGGCCCTCGTCGGTGAGCGGACCGGGCTCTTTGGTGCCGCCACAGTAACGCGTGCCTGCCCAGGCCGGGCCGATCAGGCGTACCCCCAGGTCGTACCATTCTTCTAACTCGTCCAGGGTGCGGATGGCCTCGCCCCCCTCCATCAACACTAGCACGCCAACGGGATGCCCTTCCTCGGCAGGAGTCTGCCAATGGC
>DAOUAN010000070.1:0-3156 GCA_034433385.1 Anaerolineales bacterium
TGGGTAAGATGGAAAACAGGGAAACGGCTAGTGTCATTGCGAGGGGCGTCAGCCCCGAAGCAATCCATCCATTCCTTGCCGACCAGGAGATTGCTTACCCCTGCGGGGCACAG
Source organism: Anaerolineales bacterium (assembly GCA_034433385.1). Taxonomy (GTDB): domain Bacteria; phylum Chloroflexota; class Anaerolineae; order Anaerolineales; family Villigracilaceae; genus DAOUAN01. The sequence continues at coordinate 114 of DAOUAN010000070.1, forward strand.
GTCGCCGCCTTTGGCGGCTCGCAAGGACACAAAACGGCGTTTTTCGCCCATAGCGTCATCTCTCAAGGCACTGGCGAAATGAGCATCCATCCACCGCTCACACCTGACTAACAACTTTTTAGTGCACCCATGTTTTAGCGAGGGTTGATAAGTAGCAGTATAATCCAGCAGTTCAGACAAACTGCCTATGAAAATTCTGACCGTTCTCACTTACTACCGCCCTCACACTTCGGGGCTTACCATTTATGCCGAACGCCTGGCGCGAGCGTTTGCCCGGCGCGGCCATCAGGTCACGGTAATGACCACCCAGTACGATCCCTCGCTGCCGCGCGAAGAGTGGATGGATGGCGTGCGAGTGGTACGCGTGCCCGTAGCTTTGCGCATCAGCAAAGGAGTGCTGGCACCCACCTTTGGGCTGGTCGCCACAAAACTCGTCTGGGAGCATGATGTGGTGCAGTTGCATTTGCCCCAGTTCGATGCGCCTGGCGTGGCATTTCGCGGCCGGTTGTTTGGCAAGCCCGCCGTGCTCACCTATCATTGCGACTTGCTCCTGCCACCAGGGTTGTTCAACCGCCTGGTCAATTTTGTGGTGCACTTTCAGAACAACCTGGCCGGAATTCTGGCCGACCATATTGTCACCTACACGCAGGATTACGCCGATCACTCGGCGTACCTTTCGCGCTACGCGTCCAAGCTGACGCCGATCCTGCCGCCGGTGGAGTTGCCGGCTCCCCTCCCCGGAGCGGTGGAGGCCTTTGCCGAGGAGCATCAAACGCGACAACGCCGACCGGTGATCGGTATGGCCGCGCGTTTCGCCGCCGAAAAGGGCGTAGAGGTGTTGCTGGATGCCCTGCCGATCATCTTGCAAAAATATCCACAAGCCCAGGTACTCTTTGCCGGGCAATATCAGAATGTGCTGGGCGAACAAGCGTATTTTGACCGCCTGATGCCGCGCATTCGCGAATTTGAGCAAAGCGGACACTGGAAGTTTTTGGGTGTATTGAATCCGGTACAAATGGCGGCTTTTTATCCCAACCTGGATGTGCTGACCGTTCCTTCGCTCAACTCCACGGAGGCATTTGGCCTGGTGCAAATCGAGGCGATGATGAACGGTGTACCCTGTGTGGCCTCGGCGTTGCCGGGGGTGCGCATGCCCGTTCAGATGCACGGAATGGGGCGCGTGGCCAAAATTGGCGATCCGCTCAGTTTAGCGGAAGCCATCCTCGAGGTCCTGGATGAACCGCACAAATTTCGCGGCGATCCGGCCGCCGTGGCGCGTCAATATGATCCCGATACAGTGGCCGCCGCTTACGAGACATTGTTCGAGAAGTTGAGAAAGCGATAAATTTATGGGTTCAAGGGATTTTCTGTATCCACATTTGCGCGAGTTGCCCTATTTTCGCGCCTTGCTGCGGGCCGTGGAGGCGAGTTATTATCAGCGCATCGATTTGCCCGCCCCAACGTTGGATGTGGGTTGTGGGGATGGGCATTTTGCTTCGTTGACATTCTGCCGCAAGATTGATGTTGGCCTGGACCCCTGGCATGATCCCATTCACGAGGCCAGGCAGCGTAACGCTTACCATTTGCTGGTTGAAGCAGATGGGGCACGGGCACCTTTCCCCAGCGGTTATTTTGCCAGCGCGTTCAGCAATTCGGTGCTGGAGCACATCCCGCACATTGATGCTGTGCTGGCCGAGACAGCACGGGTGTTGCGCCCGGGTGCGCCATTTTATTTTTGTGTGCCCAACCCACGTTATCTTTCGGAGCTTTCACTTTCGCGCCTGTTGGGCAGTCGTTACACGGAGTGGTTTCGCCACATTTCGCGCGTTCATCATGCCGATGAGCCGCCCGTTTGGGAAGAGCGCCTGGAGCGCGCCGGTTTTCGCCTGGTGAACTGGTGGCATTATTTTTCTCCGGCAGCGATGCGCATGTTAGAATGGGGCCATTACTTTGGCCTGCCATCGCTGGTAGCCAAAATGTTGACGGGAAAATGGATTCTCGTCCCCGAAAAATGGAATCTGCAATGGACAGAGCGCCTGGTTCGCCCTTATGCCAGCAACGAGGCGATCGAGAATGGGACGTTCACCTTTTACATTGCGGAGAAAAAGTAACGCATCTACATGCCTATTGACCCTTGCCCGCTGGAAGCCTGCGGCCCGGTCATTTTCCCTCCCGAATGAAATGTAGCGAGATAGCCATGACCTTCGACGAAAAATACTTTAGCACGCACACTTACGCAGATGTCTCATTTGGCAAATTCAGCCAGTACTGGTGGTCAAACCGCTTTTACGCTATGCTGGCTCGCCGCTATGGGAAGCATGGCACTCGCCTGCTGGAAGTAGGTGCAGGGTTAGGTCACCTGGTTGGACAACTGGAAGACACCTTCCAGACCTGGGGGATCGATATTAATCATTGGGCCGTCAAGCAATCGAAATCGGTCGTGCGGAAGACCGCTCTCCACACCGCCAGCGCCGAGGAACTTCCCTTCGCCGATGGCGTCTTTGGGGTGGTGATCATCAAGCATATTGTGGAACATTTGCCTCACCCGGCAAAAGCGTTGGCTGAAATCAGCCGGGTGACCGCGCCAGGCGGCCTGTTGATTCTGGCCACGCCCAACTTGGATTCCCTGCTGCGGCCGTGGAAGGGGGATCGCTGGATCGGCTTTCAGGATCCTACCCACATCTCGCTCAAACCACCAGCCGATTGGCTGCGGCTCATTCAGATGGTGGGGTACCGCCCCTTGCGCGTCTTTGCCGATGGTTTTTGGGACGTGCCTTATATTCCCCTTATCCCCAAACAAATCCAAAAACTGTTCTTCGGCTCACTAGGCGGTTTTCAGGCCATCACCGGTCTGGTTTTTCTGCCCATGCGCTGGGGAGAAAGCGTGATCATCCTCGCCCGTAAAGATTAAAATTCCATTCCCCTTCTCTGAGCAGTTATTTTATGAGCAACGATTCTATCCCCCCTCTCCCCCCCCAACCTTCTGAACCTACAGTTCTTGATCTCTTCAAAAGTTTCTTCCAGGATCGCGAACGTTTTTGGG
>DAOUAN010000071.1:0-5386 GCA_034433385.1 Anaerolineales bacterium
AGGAATGGTGTAATGATTGTTCGATTTTGTGCTATCCTTTGTCATGGAGACGTTACCTTTTAGATTGGATTTTCGCAAACCCTTTTCTATCAGGTTTCGTCTCCGCTTTCAATTATTTTTCGGATAGGTTCTAAGGCTAAACCTTGGGCTGGAAACGGCGCATCAGCTTTTTCTGAGCTTTTGTCAGCCATCCCCAGCGCCGCATTTTGGAATAAGCCTCAAAATAAGCCCAACGCAGCAAAGGGTTGAAAACATATTCATAAGCCCCGGGCAAAAGCACAACTTGCCCTCCAAAGCCGAGTTTATATTGGGTTACGGTTCGGTCTTTGTGCAGGTCAAACGAGGCGGGTAATCTACCTTCTTGTAAAATTGCCGTGGCGGCTGATAAGTTGATTCCTTCAAAATCGTAAAAACGAAACCCATGCTCTTTGGCCCACAGCATCACCTGCCATTCCAGCGTCTCATTGGGCTTGCACTCGGCATGTAAGCCGCTCCAGGCGCTGATGTGACTGTACACCGTATCCCCAAAAGGGATAGCCAGCATGGCCGTCACGGCCTCCCCCTCAAACTCGGCCACGAAAATTTTCAAAAAGCCCGCAGGAGCCAATGCCTCCCATAACTGCCGATAGTATTTTTCTGAGAAGATCGAGAACCCCTTGCGCCGACTGGCCGCCTCCAGCAAGCGATAAAAGGTGTCCAGATCCTCAGCGTCTCCCTCCCGGACCCGAATACCACGCTTCTCCCCGCGGCGGATGTTAACCCGGGTGCTTTTTTGCATCTGGCTCAGCAACGTCTCAGGATCCGGACTCAAGTCAATCAAAAGCGTGGAGGTGATCGTCCCCATTTGTGGATTCAGGCGGGGGCCCGCCACGCTCAGCTGCCGGGCAATCTCCTCCCCTCCACGCGGTGGCTGGATGGTCAGGTGCTGCACCCGCTGTTCTCTGGCCCATTCTTGAATTTCTCTGAGCAGCATTGCGCTCAGAGAAGCCTCCCCTTCGGCCAGAACGAAGCCCTTTGGGAGGTAAGCGATCATCCCGCCAACGGGCAGCGGGCGGAGCAACATTTGGGCACCCCCGACAATGCGCCGTGCCTTCGTGACGATAAGCCGGCTGGCCTGCCAACCGGCCAAAGCCTTCACCCTGCCCCATCGGCTCGATTGCGTATAATGCGCCCCTGGCAAACTCGCCAGAAAGGCATCCCAGTCGTCATCTTCGGCCCCGCTATGGACTTGAAAGGCATACTCCGGGCTGAGCGGGAAAGGCAGGGTGTTCTCAGGATTCAGGGTTTGTTTGGATGAATTCATCAGCACAAGAGCCTCATCGTCGGATACCACGCAGGGCATCGAGCCAGACAGCCAGGCGGTCGGTTAGCGTGGTGTTGGTGAGTTGATGGATCATGGCATACAGGGCGGGGGAATACACATAATCGTAAGCGCCCAGGTAGTACGTAATCGAATGGCTGAAACCACGCTTGAAGCGATACACCCCCCACAGCCCATCCAACCGATCCACATCGGGTAGTTCGCGGCCTTCCCAGGCGGCCTGACCGACTTCATCGGGGATGCCCCACAGGTCAAAAAGAGAGCAATGATTTGCTTTGGCCCATTCGATGGCCCTCCACATCAGCAAAGAATTGGGTTGCAGGTTGCTATGCTCTCCCGATGAGGCTCCATGCAGGTAGGCCGCTTTTTGCCCAAAGATAGCCGAGATATTGGCCGCGATGACTTTGCCTTCATAAGATGCCAGAAACAGGCGAATCTGATTCGACGGGGCGAACGTTTCCCATTCTGCCTGGTAATACTCCAGCGTGCGTGGTGGGAAGCCGCCGCGCCGGGCGGTGATTTGCATCAACCGATAAAAGCCAGGCAGGTCTTCGTAGCCTCCCTCCTGGATGATCAGCCCCTTTTTTTGTGCGTAGCGGATGTTGTAACGCGTTTTTTGTTGCATGCGGGCGAGGATTTCGTCCGGCTCAGGGGTCAGGTCAATGGTGATGGTGGCGCGGGGTTGATTGGTGTAAGCGCTGGAGCGGAAGCCGTAACGCCTCAGCGCGGCGACGTGGGCCGGCTCAAAGGGAGAGGCCGGCTCGAGGCGCAGGAAAACCGCCCGATGGTCGCGGGCGAGGCGATCTAGCTCGCCCCATAGGGTGGGGAAAATCGCCTCGTTCAGCCAGTCGCCCAGGGGGCCGCGCGGCACATACATCATACTGATTCGCCCGCCCAGGAAAGAACGAACAAGCACCTGAGCCGCGGCGCGGATCTCACCTTGTGCTACTGCAGCTATGCGATAGGCCTTCCAGCCCATTTTCTCTTTGAAGGTACCCCATTGCCACGATTGAAGCAGTGCAAAGGATGAATCGCAGGCGACAAAGCGATTCCATTCATCTTGTTGGGCAGCGGAGACGTGGACGATTTGCATGTTAGAAGAGAGCTTTGCCGATTTTTTGCTTCAGAGAATAAACGGTTCGGCTGAGGCGGTAGCGCAAAGGGGCGTGAATGCAAATGTTGCGCCCAAAGTTGACCAACTTCCCGCCGAATTTGGCTTTGAAATCGCGCACGCCGTATTCTTCATTGGGTTTGCCGCCACCGCCAAAGTCAAAAGTGTGGCAGCCAAGTTCCTGGCTCAGTTGCAGGCCGCTCCACATGAGCAGGTCGGAGGGACGGTAGGAGGTGTATTCGCGCAGGGTGCCCGTGTACCAGTAGATGGAGACGCCTTTATAAATGAGCAAAAAGAGCACGCCAATGGGGATATGTTCGCGATGGGCGATGAGCACTTTGACCCTGTTGAGTGGCGAGAGATTCTCAAAGACTGCCTGGAACAGAGATAGAGGCGGGAGAGGAACTTGGATCCGATGGTATACCTGCCGCAGAATCGAGTAGGTGGGGATAATTTCTTCAACATGGCTGGCCAGGCGAATGGCTACGCCGGATGACTGGGCTTTGTGGATATTGCGCCTGGCGCTGGAGGCAATTCGTTTCCACATTTCATCGGGCGAGCCATTGAGATCTGCCAGGAAATTCAGATGATCCTGGTACTGAAAGCCACATTGACGCAAAGTGGGTTGGTAGGCCTGCGTATCTGCGAGATTGCGCAATTCTGTGAACAGGGTTTCTCGTCGGGCAGTTTGGTTATAAGCTTGCAACAATTCACTCAGGGCTTGTATGCCCCGTGGCGAGGCATCGGCCAGGACGCTGCCATAGGCCACTGCCAGGCGGCTCAATGAGCCGAACAGGCGGCTCGCAACGGTGATTTGGACGGGCAAAAGCAGGGCCAGGGGGATGTTTTGCTCATCTACGGCGGCCCATAAGGCGGGACGATACCCCGGCGTGCTGGAAAAGGCGCGAAACATTTCGGGGGTATGAAAGATGTTCCCCTGGGGGTGCTGATCAACGAAATCACTCCATTGTTTTTCTTCAAGCTGATGCACAATTTGCATAAAAGACTATCTTTCTAAAAAGCGTAAGCCATAATCCCAAAGGGTGAGAGCGTCTATATCGCCGGTGACGGAGAGGGCGCTGCGCGCACCCTCAGGCCAGCGCCCTGTTTTGAGCAGAGGAAAATTGCTGTGTTCGATTTGGGCGAGTAAAGGGCGTTCATGGCGGTATTCAAAGGTGGGACGATCCAAATAAAAGGTGAATTTTTCTGGCGAGGGGCTTTCTTCGAAGATGTATCCCTGCTCGCGCAGAAACTGTTTGAGATCGGGGGAGGAGCGGGGGGCGACGCCCAGCCAGGGTCGCCGTTCGCTGCGTAGCCGGACTTCGAGGGTGGGCACGCGCCCATAGGCGGAATCCCAGGGAAGGGGTGTGGGGGTGGTTTCCACGTTTCGGGCGAGGACGGTCAACCCGTCTGGCCCGGCGAGGCGCACCAGCCATTGGCCAGGAGCCTCCTCAAAGAGAGTCCAACGCGTTTGGGCGCGCGCTTTCCACCAATGGGCGATCTCATCCAGGCGAGCAATCCAGACGTGTGGCGAGAGGCTGCGAGCGCGGCGCAAGGTTTCTACCAGCGGCGTTTCGCACAGGCGGATGCGTTCAGGGTGCAGCCCCAGGGTGAAGAGTTCTCCCTCAGCATAGGTGCGCTCTAAGAGCGAGAGCCAGATGGCGGTCATGGTTTCGTTCGAGGTCAATTGAAAGCGCTCAATCAGGGCTTCGTCATCGGGCAGGCAGTAGGGGATGCGCACCAGACCATCTTCGATGCGCGGCAGGGAGGGGAAATCTCTGGCGGGGATGGCGCCATAGAAATTCAAGACGTGGCGGTAGGCCGGGCTATCGGCCAGGTGAGCGACATCCCAGGCGATGCCCTGGCTGCCTTCGTAGAGGAAGCCGCTCCGGCTGATGACCTCCAGGGTTTCATTGCTCCAGCGCAGGTAAGGGAAGCGAAAGCCTACGCACTGAATGTTACGTTCGGCGAAGACCCGTTGTAACCGCCGGGCGTGAGTGTGCAAAACCTGAGGAGAAAGTTGAGTGTGATCTACGTGAAAGTAGCCATGGGCGGCAAATTCGATGTTTTGCGCCTGGTATTTTTCGATGTTATTTTTGTTGCGCGCCAGGGCGACAGTGGTGATGGGGAAGGTGGCCCCGCAGTTGAATTCGTTCAGCAAATGGGCAAAGTGAGCCAGCAGCTGGTCCATTTTGGCGGCGGTCAGGCCGTAACGGCTACCGATGACGATCAGCCGTTTGAACATGCCCGGGATGCCTTTTCCGGAGGTGGAAACACGAAGGGGATTCATAAGAGTTACCTGTATTTGAGATGGGGGCGAGAGCAGCCGTGTCAGGGCATTTCGGTGGTGAGCATGATGTTTTTGATGGCGGTCAATTGTTCATCGCTGGCGTTTTCCAGGTCAAAGATCATATAACCAGGCAGGCTTTTTGCCAGGGTCATGTGAATTTCGGTGAGGACCTGCGAGGCCGGTTTGGGGGTTTTCTCTCCGCTTTCATCCAGGTAGGTGCGCAACCCGAACAGGATTTTGGCGTGATATTCTCGAATGGCAGGCTGCCAGGCCTCCAAAATAGCGCTCAGTTCTTCAATCCTGTCCACGTAACCGCGCGGGATGAGATAATCCACGTCGTCGTTTTGTAGCCAGGTCTGCCAGTCTTGCATGAAGCGGTTGTGGGCATCGTCCTGGTTGGAAGTGATGGTGATGGTGACTTTGACGTTGGGGTGAGTAGTTTTGATGCGCCTGGAAACTTCCTCGATAAGCGTGCTGACGATCTGACGCCGAAAGGTGTTCCATTCCTCGCGGCGCGCCTGATATTCACTTAGAACCTATCCGAAAAATAATTGAAAGCGGAGACGAAACCTGATAGAAAAGGGTTTGCGAAAATCCAATCTAAAAGGTAACGTCTCCATGACAAAGGATAGCACAAAATCGAACAATCATTACACCATTCCTG
>DAOUAN010000072.1:0-12471 GCA_034433385.1 Anaerolineales bacterium
ACCTTCCAGACCAGCCAGGGACCTCGGGCTATCTGGACGACTTTCAGCCCCGATCAGGCCGATTTGAATTATCACAATCCGGCGGTGCTGCTGGAGATGCTGGATATCCTGCTCTTCTATGTGAGCCAGGGGGCGCAATTTTTGCGCCTGGATGCCATTGCCTATCTGTGGAAAGAGCCAGGCACATCCTGTATTCACTTGTCGCAGACGCATTGGATTGTGCAGTTCTTCCGGGCTGTTCTGGATGTGGTTGCGCCGCAGGTGATGTTGATCACCGAGACCAACGTTCCCCATCAGGAGAACCTGACCTATTTTGGGGATGGCCGCAACGAAGCCCAGCTGGTTTATAACTTTGCCTTGCCGCCGCTGGTGTTGCACACGTTTCACACCGGAAGCGCTGAGGCGCTTTCTAGGTGGGCAGAGGGACTCCTCCTGCCCTCAGGTGGGGTGACCTTTTTGAATTTCCTGGCCTCGCATGATGGGATTGGGGTGACCCCTTTGCGCGGTATCCTGCCCGAGGTCGAGATTGAGCGCCTGGTCGAACGCACTCGTGCCCACGGAGGGCTGGTCTCGTATAAAACTGAGAGCGGGCGGGAAACTCCCTATGAGTTAAACATCAATTACTACGATGCTCTCAATCCCTCGGATTCGGGCGAACCTGTTTCTTTGCAGATCGAGCGGTTTCTGGCTGCTCATGCAATTTTACTTTCCTTGCAAGGCCTGCCGGCGCTTTACTTTCATAGCCTGTTTGGTTTGCGAGGCTGGTCGGAAGGCGTCAGGCAGACGGGGTACAATCGCAGTATCAATCGTCAGAAATTTTTGAGAAGCGAAATTGAAGATGCGATTGCAGATGCGCGGCGACGGGAAGCGCAGGTCTTTGCTGGCCTGAAACGCTTGCTGAACATTCGGGCTGCACATCCTGCCTTTCATCCGTTCAACCGACAAAAGGTGCTCCGGGTTTCCCCAACCATTTTCGGGCTGCTGCGAAGCCTGGCCGATGAAGGCGAGCAAGTGCTTTGTCTGCACAATGTGAGCCATCAGCCACAGGAAATTGCCCCGGAGTTTTTCAAAAGGAATGGCCAGGATGGTCGCTATCGCGATCTGCTGACGGATCAAGTCTTTTCAAGCCGCGAAGCCCTGTTTCTGGCGCCCTATCAGTTCCTCTGGTTGTCCCGACTTTAGTTCAGGAGCGAACCCATGTCCTATTGCATTTCTACGAAACACAATATCGGCTTTGTCTCCACCCGTTTCAGCACAACTGACGGGGTTTCCTTGGAGACCAGCAAGTGGGCGCGTGTGCTGGAAGGATTAGGGCAACAATGTTTTTATTTTGCTGGCGAATGCGATCGCCCCGCTGGGGTCAGTTATGTTGTTTCGGAGGCGCATTTCAATCATCCGGAGATCAACGCGATTACCGAAATCGCTTACAGCCAGAGCACCCGCCCAAAGGGAATGACCGGCCGCATTCATGCGTTGCGCAAATATCTGAAGGCACATTTGTATGCTTTTATCAAACAATTTGACATTGACCTTCTTATCGTCGAAAACGCTCTTTCCATCCCGATGAACATTCCGTTGGGGCTGGCCATTACGGAGTTGATCGCCGAGACGGGGCTGCCGGTCATTGCCCATCACCACGATTTTTACTGGGAGCGAAAACGCTATTTATCCAATTGCATCGGGGATTATTTGGAGATGGCCTTTCCCCCTCGTCTGCCCGATATCCAGCATGTGGTGATCAACTCCCTGGCCGCGGCACAAATTGCCCGGCGATGTGGCGTTTCTGCGCGCATTATTCCCAACGTGATGGATTTCGATCATCCTCCGGCTCCTCCCGATGAATATGCCGCCGGTCTGCGCGCCGACCTGGGGTTGGTCTCTGACGAATACTTTTTGCTCCAACCCACGCGGGTTGTCCGCCGCAAAGGGATTGAACATGCCGTCGAGTTGGTGCGGCGCCTGGGCTTGCCGGCGCGCCTGGTCATTTCGCATAATAGCGGAGATGAAGGGGATGAATACAAATTGCACATTGATCAGTTCGCCGAATTATTGCAAGCCTCGGTGATCTATGCGGGCGAAGTCGTCGCGCCGCAACGCGGCCAGACCGCCGACGGCCGCAAAGTTTATGCGCTGGAGGATGTGTATCCCTTTGCCGATCTGGTCACCTATCCCTCCTTGTTGGAGGGATTTGGCAACGCTTTTCTGGAGGCAGTTTATTTCCGCCGGCCTGTTCTGGTCAACAATTACACCATTTATGCCATTGATATTAAGCCCAAAGGCTTTCGGGCCATTGAGTTTGATGGCTTCATCACGAATGAAACTGTGGAAAAGGTGCGTCAGGTGCTGACCGATACTTCCGGCATGGTGGCTGAGATGACTGAGCAAAACTATCAGCTGGCCAGGCGCTATTATTCCTTCGGATTGCTGGAACGACAACTGTGTGCCTTGCTCCAGATTTTCTTTGGAGAGGAAAGATGAAATGGCGAAGATTACCCTTTTGCATTACGCCGCTCCACCGATCGTCGGTGGGGTAGAAAGCGTCATTGGATACCATGCTCGCCTGATGGCCGGGGTCGGCCATCAGGTCCAGATTGTGGCGGGGAGGGGCGAGCAAACCGATGAGCGGGTGCCTTTCATCCACCTGCCCCTGGCCGATTCCAGTCACCCTGATGTATTGGCGATCAAGGCCGAACTGGATCGGGGCAAAGTCCCCTCGGCGTTTGCTTCGCTGGTGGAGGCTTTGTTCGCGCGCCTGGCTGAAATCCTGGCAGAGAGTGACTGGCTGATTGCGCACAACGTGTGCTCGCTGCACAAGAACCTGGCTTTGACTGCGGCCCTGTACCGTATCGCTGAACGCCAGCAACGTCCCCGCCTGATTCTGTGGCATCACGACCTGGCCTGGACGACGGAGCGCTATCGTTCGGAATTGCATGTGGGTTGGCCCTGGGATTTGCTCCGCAGCGACTGGCCGGGCGTTGTGCAGGTCACCGTTTCGGAAGCGCGGCGCACGGAACTGGCCCGGTTGCTGGAAATCCCGCCGGAACGCATCCACGTGATCCCCAATGGCCTGGATGCCAGGCGCTTTCTGAAGTGGGACGCTCAAACGGCTGCTCTGGTTGAACGGTTGAATTTGCTTGAAGCTGCGCCATTGTTGCTTTTGCCTGTGCGCATTACCCCGCGCAAAAACATCGAATTTGCCTTGCAGGCGCTGGGGCATTTGCGTCAGCGCTTTCCGCAGGCGCGCCTGGTGGTCTCCGGCCCAATGGGACCGCACAATCCGGCCAACCTGCGCTACTTTGAAACGTTGAAAACGTTACGTCATCAGCTCGGCCTGGATGACGCGGCTTACTTTCTGGCCGAGGTCGTGTCAGGCTATCTGCCCGACGAGGTGATCAGCGACCTTTATTCCCTGGCCGATTTGCTGCTGTTTCCCAGCCGCGAGGAAGGGTTTGGATTGCCGATCCTGGAGGCCGGGATGGCCAGGGTGCCGGTCTTCTGCGCCGATATCCCTCCCTTGCGGGAACTCGGCCTGGACCTTGTGGAATATTTTTCTCCTGAGAGCTCTCCTGCTGAAGTGGCCGATCGCATTGCCCGTTTTCTCGCTTCCAGCCGGACCTTTGGCCTGGCGCGTCGCGTCCGCACGGCTTTTACCTGGGAGCGAATCTACCAGGAGAAAATCGAACCCTTGTTGAGCGGAGGGGCATAAATGGAAAAGCGTTACGTAAGCAAACTATTCAAGCGGATTCTGGTGCCCGTTGCCTATGGCATGGCCTGCTCGAATGCGCTGGCAGCGGCGCGCTGGGTTGTCGGCGAAGGGGAAATTTACCTGCTGGGCCTGGTAGGTGTCCCGCAGGGCGAATCATTGAGTGAGGCCGCCTTGCTCGCTCGCGAGGTGCGCACCAAATTGCGCGCCAGCGCAGCGAAGAGCATCCGCCCGCTGGAGCGGATTCGGGTCTCGCATTTTCCCTGGGATGAGATCATCAATGCAATCAGGGAATTGCGGGCCGATTTGCTGGTGATGGAGCAGAATCAGTTTGATATATTGGGAATCTCCATCGGAAATGCGCTGCGCGAATCGCCGTGTGATATGGTGATTGCCTTTGGCGAGTTCTCCGCATCGCCACGCCGCGTGCTGGTACCCTTGCGCGGCGGCCCCTCTGCTGAGCTTTCTTTGCGCATTGGCCTTGCCGTGGCGGATCACCCCGGCACGCACCTGACTACGCTCCATCTGGTGCCTGATCAGGAAGCCGCACAGACCGACCGTCCCTTCCGTGGCCTGGAGCAAGTGCTCAGGAGTCTGCCAGATGTGCGACAGATCCAGCTTCAAACGACCGAACCGATCCGGGCGATCCTGGACAAAGCCCATGACCATGACCTGATCGTGATGGGTGCGACCGCCCAACCGGAAGATTCACCAGTCAGGGTGGGGCCGGTGGCACGGCAGATCATTGAGCAGAGCGGGAAAGGCGTTTTGCTTACTCGCTCTGCCCGTGCTCATTTGCTTGAACCTACCAGCGAAAGCGTGGGGCGCACGGCCATTTCCGTGCTGGTAGATAAGTGGTTTGCAGAGAATACTTACCATGCCGATGAATTCATTGATTTGCATAGCTTGCTGGAGAGGAAACGCCAGCAGAATCTGACCATCAGCCTGGCTCTGCCTGCCCTGAACGAAGAAGAAACTGTTGGCAACGTGATTCAGACGCTCAAATCTGCCCTGATGGACGAAGTTCCGTTGTTGGATGAGATCGTGCTGATTGATTCCAATTCCACCGATCGCACCCGCGAGATTGCTCGCGAATTGGGCATCCCGGTTTATATCCATCAGGAGGTTTTGTCTCAATACGGCCCGCGCCGGGGCAAAGGGGAGGCGCTGTGGAAGAGTCTGTATCTCACCCGTGGCGATCTGATCATCTGGGTGGATACGGATATTGTCAATATTCACCCGCGTTTCGTGTATGGTTTGTTAGGCCCCTTGATCACTCGTCCTGATATTCAGTTCGTCAAAGGTTTCTATCGTCGTCCGCTTAAGGTGGGCGAAACCATCCAGGCGGCTGGCGGTGGGCGAGTGACGGAGTTGACCGCCCGCCCTCTGCTCAATCTCTTTTACCCGGAGCTTTCAGGGGTGATCCAGCCCCTCTCTGGCGAATATGGCGGTCGGCGCTCGGCGCTCGAGCAATTGCCCTTTTCCTCCGGCTACGGCGTCGAGATCGGGTTGCTCATTGACCTGTTTGAAAAATTTGGCCTGAGCGCCATTGCCCAGGTGGATTTGCAGGAACGCATCCATCACAATCAGCCGCTGGAATCGCTCAGCAAGATGTCGTTTGCCATCATTCAATCTGTCGTCCGCCGCCTGGAGCGTCGCTATGGGATGAGCATCCTGGAAGATGTCAACAAAACCATGAAGCTAATCCGCTACGAACGCGGCCGCTTGTTTTTGGAGATTGAAGAAATCGCCGAGCAGGAACGCCCGGCGATGGTTGAATTGCCCGAATACCGGCAGCTGACACCGGTTCAAGACTGAAGCGCTTTTCACTTACTGCGCCATGGCGCTTCAGGCGACGAAGCAACCCTGGGACGAAAGGGCGCACGGGAAAGCGTCCTGCAGCAGGATTGTAGAGAAGCACACCGCGCATCAGGAAAGGCTCAGGAAAAAGAGAGCAACAGGCTCAGGCCGGGGAACCAGGAACCCCTCAAGCCAGGATCACTCGAATGCCTCGCTCCTGTAAGGCAGATACCACATCGGCGGGGGCCGCCGAATCTGTGACCAGTGTGTGAATGCTCTCAAGTGGAGCCAGAAAGGCAGGGGCGACGCGGTTGAACTTGGTGTGATCAGCCAGCAAGATGACCTCGCGTCCGACGCGCAGGATGGCGCGATCAGTCATTGTTTCTGGAAGGTAGTCATTCGTCAGACCGTGTTCCAGGCTGATCCCCCGAATCCCCATCAGGACTTTATCGGCGCGCACTTCCTGGAGGGCCTGTTCGGTGATGTGGCCGATGAACGAAAGCTCACTCTCGCGAAGCTGACCTCCCAGGCTGATCAGCGTGATGTTTTTCTGCCCGACCAGCATGTTGATCACCGGTAAGGAGTTGGTGATCACGGTGAGCGTACGCGTCCGCAGGGCGTGGGCGGCTTCCAATACGGTGCTGCCTGAACCCAAAAAGACCGTCTCCCCATCCTCGATCAGAGAAGCAGCTGCCAGCCCGATGCGGATTTTCTCTGCAGTCTGCTCACTTTGCCGCTGCAGAATGGGCAATTCAGGCGGGGCATTCTGGTTAAGAATAGCGCCACCATGAACCCGCTGTAAGTGGCCCTGCCTGGATAACGTTTCCAGATCGCGGCGGGCTGTGGCCTCGCTCACGGAAAAGACCTCGCAAATTTCGCTGATGGTAATGCGTTGATTGCGGGCCAGGAGCTGGAGGATCTGGTGATGGCGCTCCAGGGTGCTCAGATTGTTTTGCATGGCTACCTCATCATACCAGAATTTTCTACTGTCACAGAGGCTTTTGCTTTACTGCGCAGAAGAATGATGGCCTCCTGGCGCGTTCCATGCTGCCCACCTCGTCTTTCAACCACAGAGGCCGCAGGGAACGCTGCGTTCTACCCTGTTTTCTCTGCCTTCCTGGCGTCCTCCATGATAACAGCGAGGCAGCAACTCCACAGGAGATGAGGCTTGCTGCGCAGGCCGGGTGCAAAGGGGATCGAGGCGCTTACGCTCCAGGGCCGGGAAGGCTGGCCTGCCAATACCGATCCAATACGCTTGCTACTTCGCGGTAGATCAGCTCTGTAGGGGAAAGGGGAACGCTGGAATCCAGCGAGACAAGGTGAGGGAAATGCTGCTGTACCAGGGCAAGCGAGAGGCGGACACGCACCAGGTTATTCCAGAGATGCTCAAAAGCCCGTTGCACGCCTGGATCAGACCAGTAGTAGCGAATGCGGTCGCTCAGGCTGAAGCGCCGTTTCAAACGTTTTTCCCTTTCCTCGCCGGTGTAATATTTTTGCCAGTAGGTTGGCTGAGCCTGCATGGCCTGTTCAAGCGCTTCTGAAAGATGGGAACAGGCTTCGGCAGGATACAGTTCACGTTCTATGGCTTCAAGTGCAAAAACGGCGCGGCGCAGGGAAAAGGTCAGCTCCGGGCCTACTTTCAAGATGGCAAAATGATCGCGCACCAGCGCACGCAAGGCCGAAACGGGCTGATAGTCGGTGGAATGAGCTTCATAGACCAGATCAGGGACGCTCTCGATCCAGCGTACCAGCCCAACGGCGGATTTTTCATCGTAGCGGTGGACAGTTTCGTCGCCGAATTCGACGCCCGGCTGGACCACCAGGGCGCGCACCCGTTCCCAGGCTTCCTGCAATCCGTTGCGCACAAACGCGTGCTGCATGGCTGCAAATGTTTCAGCCGCTGCTTCGGGCCGGGTGACTTGAAGGGTTGCCTGACCACTACCTGCGCCTCCTGCCGGGGGCACTTCTGATCCTACAATATAGCGGATCGGGGTGTGCCTGCCAGTGCCTTCCGCAGCGCGTTCAGCGACTGCGGCCAGGAAGGCAGTGCGTTCCGCGATGGTTTCCAGCGAAGGCGCCGGCTCGCCTCCCAGCGGCATGGAGCAATCCAGGTGGATTTTGACAAAACCCGCCTGGACGAAGGCGCGCACCAGGTCAGCAGCTTTTTTCATGGCGCTTTCAGCGGGCTCGCTGGCCCAGGGCAGAGGGCCCAGGTGATCCCCGCCGAGCAACAGGCGTTGGCGCGACAGGCCAATGCGCTCCGCCATCTCCGCGACGAAATGGGCAAAATCGGCTGGGGTCTGTCCGGTGTAGCCACCGAACTGGTTGACCTGATTGCAGGTAGCCTCGATCAACACAGGTTGCTGCCGTCCCAGGCCATGACGCAGGGCAGCTTCAATGACCAACGGATGCGCTGAACAGACAGATGGCAGGCCTTGTTGCATTCCGTGATGGTGAGAGAAAGCCAGATAATCCAGGTAGTTCATAGGCGGCACAAGTGGTAAAACTTTGGAGTTTGCTTTGCAGAAAGCGGGCGAACGATTTGCAAGAAGTAGACCATCTCTTCGAGCAGTGAACACTGGATACCAGAGAGAATGGGCACTGATTGCCGCTCCATCTATTGCGCATTTTCCATCGCTTCAAGGGCCTGATGCAGGGTTGGTTGAGCTGCGATCCCGCCGGCGGCGCGCGTGGAGAGGGCGCCGCACACCGCTGCCAGGCGCAGGGATCGCTGCAGCGGCCAGCCGCTGAGGTAGCCGTAGAGGAAACCCGCGTTGAAGTTATCCCCTGCACCAACGGTATCCACGGCCTCTACCTCCAGAGAAGGGACGCGGAAGATTTGCTCGGCCTGAACGGCCAGAGCACCTTCCCGGCCAAGCTTCACAGCAACGATCCCGGTTCGGGTTGCCAGATTGCCTGCGGCAAGGGTCACATCCGCCTCCCCGGCCAGGGCACAGGCTTCGGCAGCATTGGGCAAGAAGATGTCCACGAGCGGCAAAAGGTCCAGCACTCCCTCCCAGCGGCCGCTGGGGTCCCAGTTGGTATCCAGAGAAATGCTCAGGCCGAGGGCGCGGGCGCGGCGGAAGAGGTCCGGCAGGCCGGGGTGCAGGGAATCCTGCAGGAAGTAGGAGGCGACGTGCAGGTGACGGGCGTGGCGGAGCAGGTCATCGGTCACCTGGTCGGCGCGCAGGGCGGCGATGGCGCCGGGGAAGGTGAGCATGGCGCGGTCGTGGCCTTTGTTCAGGATGACGGTCAGGCCGGTGGATTGCTGCGGGTCCACGAGGACGGCGGATGTGTCCACGCCGCGCTGCTGCATCTCTTCGAGCATGAAGCGGCCGAAGAGGTCCGCGCCGCAAACGCCGATGAAGGCCACTTTCAGCCCCAGCCGGGCCGCGCCGCAGGCGGTGATGACCGAGGAAGAGCCGACCGTCAGAGTAGCCGAATCCACCAATTTCTCCGCCTGGCCGAAGCGCGGTTCGACATCGCCAGAGAGGATGAGGTCGGGGTTGATTTCGCCGGGGATCAGGAGATCAAAGCGTTGCATAATTCCTCTGGGACGATGGACCGTGGACCGTAGACCGTGGACCATGATCACCGTCTACCGTCCATCGTCTATCGTCCATCGTCAATAGGTCTTGTACCACTCGAAGGGGGCTTCGGCAGTGTAGAAATCCGTCCAGGGGCGAGCCAGGGCGTGGGTGAGGGCGGTCAGGCGGATGAGGCGCTCGCGGGCGGTGGTGCGCAAAAAGTCGAGGCGCGGCTGACCATCGAGGGTCACAGCCTCCTGCCAGACGGCGCGGCCCACCGCGACGCCGCTGGCCCCGGCCTGGCAGGCGGCGATGACCTGTTTCAGGTAGGTATCAAAGGCGACGGCGGCGGAGAGGACGATCCACGGGACGCGGCTGGCGGCGTTGAGTTCGGCACAGGCCTCGGCCCAGGCGGATTCGGGGGCCTCGGCGGGGAGCGGAAATTCGGCCTTGAGCAGGTCCACGCCAGGAATAGCCGTCAGGCGGCGGGCGGTTTCGATCACGACGCGACGTTTCTCTTCGGCGGCGAGTTTCTCGCCCGTGAGCGGGTAGGAGAGCGGTTCGAGCATCAGCGCCAGGTCCTGCTTCTGGCATTCGGCGGCGACCTGGGCGGTGAAGGCCTCGATTTCGGCGGCGGCGGGCGAATCGGGGTGGTAATAGACGAGCAGTTTGGCCATCTGCGCGCCCATGCGCTTGGCCTTTTCCACGCTCCAGCCGGGGATGATCTGCGCTTTGCGGGCGGTCGGCTCGCCGCTGTAGCCGGTCGCTTCGAGGGCGACGACCAGGCCGCGATCGCCGGGCAGCGCGCCAGCAGCAATCGCCTGGGCGGCGGAGACTTCCGGGTCGAGCAGGACGCCGGTGGCGTAGGCGGCCAGTTCGCCGGTCACGTCCAGTTTGAAGCGGCTGAGTTCGGCATCCTCTTGAAAGCGCGGGTTGGCCCGGCGCAGGTTCTGGCGATGATCGAGGGCGAGGAGGGTGAATGTGCCGCGCGGCGAGGCGCATTGTTGGAAAGCGCGATATTTGGCGATGGAGAGAAGGGTCATCAGGTAGTGCTCCTTGAAAACAGATGGTTCCTGCTGAAGTCCACCGAAGAAAGAATTCCCGGACACAGTTATGGTTGGCTGACCAGGGTGAGTTCGTCGCTCCAGTAGGGATCGGCAGGCAGGGTATCCCAGGGGTTGGAGAGGGTATCGTTGGTCACATAGACCCAGCCGGCATGGCGCTGCTTTGACCAGGCGATGGCCTGAGGCATATCCGTGTAGGAAGTGTTCAACACCAGATGCCAGAACCGTTCAGCGGGATAGTTGTATTCCCACCCGCTGGGTGACCAGGTGCTATAGGCGGCAAAGGAGTCTTCGAACGTGACCAGGATGTCGCTGGCGCTGACATAACACTCCGGGGTGTTGATGCCAGGATTGAGCACCACGAGGGCTTTACCGCCTTTGGCTTTGACGTAGTTGTACAACGAGGCATAGTACGATAGTTTGTCACAGAGATTGCTGGCTTCATCGAAGAAAATCCCGTCCACGCCGTACCAGGTGTAGTATTTGTCAATATCTGCCTGCACGGCGCTGGCGCGCCGCGAGCCATATTTGGTGTAAACATACCCCAACACGCTGATGCCCTGCGCCTGGGCCTGGCGGACGGTATTGAGATATTGTTGGTCAAGTTTTTTGCCAGGACCACTGGCCGGGTTGATGATGGCCAATCCCACCGTCGGCGCGCCGTTGATCAGTTGAGTCCAATACGCACCAGGGTAAAAATAAGAAGGAATGGCGATCTTCTGCACGCCCTGGGCCGGGACGCTCTCAGGCAGGGCAAAGGAGAAGGCAAAAACGAACAGGAGAAAGAGCAGGCGTTTCATGGGACCTCCCGAGGTGAAAAGATGGGTTTTCAGGGTGTGGGATAGGCTGGAAAGCCTGTTCCACACTTTTTATGGCTCTGTATGAGTGACACTATAACTATTGACGGTGACAGGTCCACCGTTGTACTGGATGTTCCAACCGCCATCCAAACGGACAAAGTTAGCTGTGAAGGGGAAGGAGGGCGAGCCAATGCAGGCAGCCGGGAAGGTCCAGGTGACGGTGCTGGTGCCACTGGCTGAGAGTGAAGAGCAGGAAATAGAGCTCCACGCACCCGTCCACTGGTACATCGCCACCCAAGGGCCGGAAGGAGACCATTCCACCATGTAGTCTGCGCCGCCGATCCAGTCACCCGTGCCAGCATTGTTGTCGGTGTTCAGGTAGAGGCGTAAAATGTTGCCGCTGGCATAGTGGTTGTTGAAGGTGAAGGTGTAAGTCGGCGGCGTTGGGGTTGGTGTTGGCATGGGAGGCGGGGTTGATGTTGGCGCTGGTGTGGGCGTGGGTGCTGGCTCACTGTGCGAGACGCTGTAACTGCTGACCGTGATCGCCGGGCTGGTATAGACGGTGGCCCAACTGCTGTCCTGCCGCTGGAAGATGGCCTTGAAGCCCAGCGATGGGTTGTTTAAACAAGTCGTGTGGAAGCTCCAACTGGCGCTCGCTCCTGTGCTGGCGGCCATGGGGCAACTGTGAGAAGTCCAGGTGCTGCCATTCCACTTGAACATCCAGGAATCCTGAATCAGGTAATCTGCGCCAATGCCGCCGATGCTATGGCCCGTTCCAGGCTTGTTATCCGTATCGAGATAGACAAAGAGATGATCGCCGCTGGTGAAATTGTTGTTGAACGAAAAATGAAAGAGTGCTGGTTCGTTGTAAACAATGGTGTAGGAATCAATCCACAGAATCGGGCTGGTAAAGAGGTTGGTCCAGGCGGTGTCCTGTCGGGAAAATCCAAGCTTGATCGGCTTTTTGGCGTTGATCAACGGGGCCTGGATATACTGGGAAGAGAAATACCAGACCGATTGGGTGGAAGTTTTGCTCGTCCGCACCAGAGCAATCCATTTCCAGGTTGAGCCAGTCCACTGGTAAAGGCTGTCATCCTGGATGATGTAATCAATCCCGCGGCCAGGAAAGATGGTCGTGTTGCCAGTATTTTCACGGTTGTCGCTGTCTATGTACACGAAAAGATGATCGGAAGGTGTGTGATGATTGAACGTGATGGAGATGAAGGGCGACTCCTCGTGCACGACTAGGCTGCTTTGCACCTCCAACACCGGGCTGAGATAGTGCTGATTCCAATTTTTGTCCAATCGCTGGAGCACCACCCGCATGTCCTGGGTGCACAAATACAGCCAGCGTCGGGAGACATCCCATTCTGCTTTTCCGTTTTTGTTAGAAAAGGGGACCAACCCGAGCCATTTCCAGCCCTTGTTCCCCTTTTCTGCGCTCCAGTAATGCAGGCCCCCATCTTGCACCAGGTAATCGGCAAAGAAATTTGGGACCGAGTCCTCGCCATACTCCGGGCGGCAATCAATGTATAGCATCAGGTGGTCATCCGGCGAGAGATGGGTGAAGAAGACCC
>DAOUAN010000073.1:0-6601 GCA_034433385.1 Anaerolineales bacterium
GCCCGCCCTCAAAGTCACTCCGCCGCGCCTTTCACCCGAAACCAGCCGTCAACTGGCGAAAGGCCTGTTAAACGGAATCCAGGCCTGGCGTCGCGCCAACGAACGCATCTCCCAGGGATTGCGGGCCTTCCTGCCTCGTCTCCTCCCCGGCAGCGAAGGCGAAGAGACCCCTTCCCTGCCGTCTTCCGCGATGCTGGTAATTGCCTTGCTTGTGCCGCTCATTGTGGTCACCCTGGCCAGCCTGGTGTACTTCCGCTACGGGCGCAACCTGCAATATGAAAACTACCTGCGCCAGGCTCAGGCCATTCGCACCCAGGCCGTCAGCCTGAGCGACCCGGTGATGCAGCGCGATGCCTGGCAAGGAGTGTTGCTCGCCGTAGAAAAAGCCGAATCCTACCGCCAGAGCGACGAGACCCACCTGCTACGCCAGGAAGCCGAGAGCAACCTGGATCAACTCCTCGGCATTGTCCGCCTGCACTTCACCCCTGCCTTCAGCAAAGAACTGGACATCGAAATCAGTCGCATGGCTGCCAGCGAAAACGACCTGTACCTGCTGGATGCCCGCAGCGGCGAGGTATGGCATGCGCAACTGAGCGGACGCGGCCTGCAAATTGATACCACCTTCAATTGCAAGCCCGGCCTATACGGCGGCTACCAAATCGGCCCATTGGTGGACATTTTGGCCCTGCCGCTTTTAAACGCGGTGAACGCCACCCTGGTTGGCATAGATGCCAGCGGCAATCTGCTGTATTGTGCCCCGCGGCAAACGCCACAGGCCATTCCGCTACCGCCGCCAGATACCAATTGGGGCCGCGTAACTGCCATGACACTGGATGGCGGAAACCTCTATGTGCTGGATGCTCCCTCGAGAGCCGTATGGGTGTACGTAGGCAAAGATAGCGCCTTCGTGGATCGCCCCTACTTCTTCTTTGGCGGACAAATCCCCAACATTCAAGACAGCATTGACCTGGCCGTCAGCGGCGATGACCTGTACCTGCTGCACGCCGATGGTCGGCTTTCGACTTGTTCGTACAGCCGCATCGAGAGCGTCCCCACCCGTTGTCAGGACCCAGCCCCCCTGATCAACCCCTTTGCAGCCTACAGAGATACCAACCTGTTTGCGCAGGCGCATTTTACCCAAATGGTTTACACCGCGCCCCCCGATTCTTCGATTTTGTTGCTAGATGCAGACAATCAGCGCGTGCTACGTTTTGGCCCGCGTTCCCTGGAATTACAACACGTGCTCCGCTCACTTAGCGGAAGAGACAATCCCCTGCCGGCCGGCCCCATCAGCGCCATAACTACCAGTCCCAATCACATTCTCTATCTGGCCGTTAAGGGGCAAGTCTATTTCGCGACCGATCTTCCATAAAGCCGGTATCCGCTCCCTGGAGGCATTCATGAACGCGTTGTTTGAATTTCTGCTTGCCCTCTTCGGCCTGAAACGCCCCGTACCTGGCCCCACTTCTACCCCGCCCGCCGATGATCCCAATGAGCCAGCTCAAATCATAAATAGCCGCGTGTTGCTCATCGTTTTTGATCCCACCATGGACAGCACCAGCAAGCAAAAACTCTCCGAGCAACAAAACTGGTATCGAGTGGAAGACCTGGTCACCGGTTTTATCAGCGATCTGCTGGAGGCCAGCGGCGGGTTAGCACGCTACCAGATCGTCGAGCGGATTGACGTGGATGAATTCCCGGCCAAACGCGACGGCTTTCGCTACACCCCCCAAACCTATCTGGACGTCTTGCGCGGCATAATACCGCCGCATCAACCCCAGGAGGTGGACTACTCCGCCATTCTCAATCGCTTCAACATTTTGGGGCGAATCGCCAAAAACGAAATTGACGAGGTCTGGATTTTCGCTTTCCCACACGCCGGTTTCTATGAATCCACCATGGGCGGGCCAGGTGCGTTTTGGTGCAATGCGCCCCCCCTCCCCCAAACGGAAGCGAGCAAGCGCCGTTTTGTCGTCATGGGATTTTCTTACGAACGCTTCGTCGGCGAGATGCTGGAAGCGTTTGGGCATCGCGCCGAATCCATCATGGAGAAAACATTCGAGAGGCTCATGGGCCAGGCCAACCTGTGGCAACGCTTTACCCGCTACGACAAAATTGCCCCCGGGAAAGCTGCCGTCGGAACGATTCACTTTGCCCCCAACAGCCTCCGCGATTACGACTGGAACAATCCCACCCCGGTCAAAAGCGAATGCGATGACTGGCTAAAAAATTTCCCCAACTTCAAAGGCGAGATTCGCCAGGTCACTGCCGCCGAATGGGGTAATGGCGATATTCGCGCCCATCATCTTTGGTGGCTCAAGCACCTGCCCAAAGTAGCAGGCCGGCAAAACGGCATTCACAACAATTGGTGGCAATACATCCTGGATCCCAATCGGGTGAACGTTTAATGTCCGCACAAGAGAAGTATCTGCCCGAAGCCGATCGTCTCGGCGCCCTCGCCGCTCTGGTGCTGCTCGCCTACGCCCTGACGCACTGGGTGCAGGCGCCGCAGTTTACGCTCTCCATCCGATTGCCGGGCTTTTTCTTCGCTTTCCCCATTACCCTGAGCACCGTCATGACCCTGCTCGCCGCCGGGCTTTCTGCCGCGGGCATGGACTGGTTACTGCGCGCCCATCCCTCGCTCGGCAACCGCCCAGCGATTGAACACTGGATGCTCCCCACCCTGAGCACATTTGTCATCGGCGGCTTACTGGCGTTGTTGCCCGCCAATCGCGCCTGGTGGCTGGCCTTTGCCATCGGCGCCACCTTGTTGATTCTCATCTTCCTGGCCGAATATATCGTTGTTGAACCGGCCGCGCCCGGTTACCCCACCGCCCGCGCTCTGCTTACCGCCACCTCCTATGCGCTTTTCCTGATCCTGGCAACCGCATTGCGTCAGGGCGGAGCACGCCTGGTCGTGTTGACGCCGGTGATCTTCGTCGTCAGCAGCCTGATCAGCCTGCGGATCGTGCACCTGGATGGCGCCGATCGCTGGGATTTCCCCTGGGCGCTGGGCATTGGCCTGGTCTGCGCACAGATGGCCGCCGGCCTGCACTACTGGCCGATCACCCCCCTTCAATTCGGGCTGGCGCTGACCGGTCCATTCTATGCATTGACCATTCTGGCCATGAACATTACCGAAGAAATCCCCCTGCGCCGCGCCCTCCCCGGCCCCCTGCTCATCTTGTTCACTGCCTGGTTGGTAGCGGCCTTCTTACGCGGATGATGAATACCCTGTACCTCGAACAAAATCATTGGGAGGTCATGCGCGACCACGTAGCCGCCGCGGCCCCGCTGGAAGGTTGTGGTCTATTAGGCGGCAGAGATGCCCGGGTGGAGGTCGTCATCCCGATGCAGAATCAGGCTCAAAGTCCGGTGCGCTTTCGCCTGGACCCGGCCGAACAGCTAAAAGCCTTTGAGTGGCTGGATTCCCAGGGCCTGGAGCTGGTTGGCATCTTCCACTCGCATCCCGCGGGACCCGAAACGGTCTCCGCGACCGATATTGCCGAGGCCGCTTACGCCGTGGTATACATCATCTGGTCGCGGCCGCGCGGCGAATGGCAGGCGCGTGGCTTTTGGATCGAAAATGGCGAGGTTCGCCCGGTCGCGTTGCAAATCGTATAGCAGCAGTAACCTGTTCTGTTCTTTCGTGTTTTGTACATGAGACCAAACCTGGAGATAGAAACATGCAACTGATCTGGTATGTCGGCATCCTTTTGCTGGCGTATGTTTTTGGCTCAATCCCTTTTGGGTTGATCATCGTTCGTTTGAAAACAGGGAAAGATATTCGCACCGTTGAAAGCGGGCGCACCGGTGGGACCAACGCGATGCGCGCCGCCGGTTTTTGGGCCGGACTGCTCACCGCCATCCTGGACATTCTCAAAGGCGCTTCCGTAGTTTGGGTGTCCAAAGCCCTCGCCCCGCAGGCCTACTGGCTGCACACCCTCACCCCACTAGCGGCTATCATCGGACATAATTACTCCATTTTTCTGGCAGAACGCGATGAACGCGGCCGGCTGCGCCTGCGCGGCGGCGCTGGCGGAGCACCCTCGGTAGGTGGAGCACTGGGGTTGTGGACGCCATCCTTTTTCATCATCCTGCCCCTGGGCGCACTGGTGTTCTTCACCCTGGGTTATGCCTCCGTGACCACCATGAGCGTGGCCCTGTTTGCCACACTGATCTTCCTGGTGCGCGCCATCAGCGGGCAGTCGCCATGGGCGTATGTGATCTATGGCGTAGTGGCCGAAGCCCTTTTAATCTGGGCGCTGCGCCCCAACATCAAAAAATTACTGGCAGGGAATGAACGTATCGTAAGCATCAGCCTGCATGGGCACTTGAAAAGCAAACAAAACAATCAGGAAAGCGCCAGCGAGGCCGTCAGTGAAATGGAATAAATAACGTCAGCTTGGGATAAAAACCAAACCGCCGAGAGCGCAGAGAACGCCAGGAGAAGCAAAAGAAGACGCTGTGAACCTGGCGGTCTCCGCGATAAAAATGCGGAACGGCGCCCTTATCCCGAATGAAAACGCCACCTGTGCGGTGGCGTTTTTTTTTCCTGGCATTGTGGCAAAGAAGTGATTCAAACTTTTGTGGAATGTGGAAATCTGTCAATTTTTGCATCGAATGGCACGAATTTTGCGAAAAGGTTTCGGCCGTTCGTGAAATGCGCTGCCTTGACTTTTCTGAATGAACCTGAATTCGGGATAAAGGCTGAATTCAGAAATACACCGCGCCTGCAGCGACTCGCAAAGGCCCAGTGATCAGATCCTCTCAGAATTGTAACCAGGCATTTATTCCTCACTGCTGGCGCCATCGCGCATCTGCTTCAAAGCCGCCAGCAGATTGCGCTCATGGAGCGGCACCGCCAGCCCCCCCAGGTACACCCGGCTTTTCCCGCAGTCTTCAATACTGACCGTGCGCAAATATTCCTCCGGCGCTTTGCGCCGCAGAGCCGTCTTGACCGTCTTTTTGACCGCCGCCAGGTAATTGAGATTCTCCTTGACCGCGGCGTCAATCTCACCACGCAGAATAATATCGCCATGCCCCTGAATGATGTTCTCCAGCCCCATGCGCCCAATCCGTTTAATCGAAGCGGCGATTTCATCCAGGTTCCCATCCACCACATACGGCAGCGGCATGAAAGCATCACCGGCGAACAATACGCGATCTTCCTCTACCAGCACCGAGATCCCATCCTCGCTATGCCCTGGCGTATGCGAAAGGATGAGATTTTTCTTCCCCACCCGTAAAGTCAACTCACCCGAATCAAACGTCATATGTGGCAAAACAATTTTGACCTGACGCAAAGCAGGATTCTGCTTGCGCGCCGCCTCCAGTGCCGGCATTCCCCGCTCCTCTAGCAACGCCCGGCAACGCGAATGGGCAATGACCGTTGCTCCACTGAAAAAGTAATTCCCCCAGGCATGATCGGCATGATAATGCGTGTTGATCACATAGCGCACCGGCACATTCAACTCACGCTCAACAAAATCCCGAATTTCTAAAGTCTCCTCCGGCAACGCCAGCGTGTCAATCACCACCGCCCATTGCGGGCCAACCACCACCCCTGCCGTCACCTGGGCATACACCTCACTTTGAAACCAGAAAACATTCTCAGAGACACGTTCGCGATGCATACAAAACCCTTCCCAAAAAAATTTCCCTATTAGTAGCACAAATGCAGAGCAAAAGTCAAGTTGACCAGACAAATTCCGCCCCCATAACCAACAAAAACCTTAACTTATCCCCCCAGAGATTGACTTGCTTCTGCCTTTTGACCGTGATACACTTTAATAAATGGCAACCAACCTGCTTGTTGTCACCCCCAACCCCGCTGTGGCCGATGCCATTCGCCGCGGCTTGCAAGATACCGGCCCCTACATCGTCCACGCCGTCAACAACAAACCGGCCGCCGTCGTTTGGGCCGATGAACATCGCTGCGACCTGGCCGTGCTGGACCTGGCCCTGGGCAACGAATGGGTAATCGACATCGGGCAGGCCCTGCGCACCATTCGCCCCAACATCAAATTAATCATCCTCTCCACCAGCGACACCCCTCCCTCCCTCGACCCCATTCGGCCCTGGGTTTTGCTGGGCAAACCCTTCCATCTGCGCCAGTTACTACACTCCCTGGCACAACCCCCCGCCTTACAACACAGCGACCCCGCTGAACCGCCCTGGCTGCAAGACGTCGCCAAAGCCGCCCAACACCTCACCCGCCTTACCCTTGAATCTGCCGCCCAGGCTGCCCTGATCACCCGCAAAAACGACCTGTGGGCCTACGCCGGCGGCCTCTCCCAAAGCGCTGCCCAAGAAGTCGCCCTCACCGTCACCCGTCACTGGGATGGACAAAAAGGCAGCGACCTGCTGCGCTTCGTCCGTCTGGAAAGCACCCGCGCCGAACACATGCTCTACGCCACCCGCCTGGCGTCCGACATCGTCCTCGCCCTGGTCTTCGATGCCGAAACCCCCTTCAGCACCATTCGCACGCAAGCCAATCGCCTCATCAGCACCCTGGGTGAACCGCCCAAACCCATCAAACCGGCCGAAGCCACCCTCCAACTCCACCAGGAAGAACTGGAATTTTCCGAAGAAGGCCTGG
>DAOUAN010000074.1:0-2385 GCA_034433385.1 Anaerolineales bacterium
GGATGGGGCGCAATTTGACGCCGTTCAGGCGGGTGACGACGACCTTGACGTTTTGCAGGATGCGAAAGAAGCGGGTGACGCCAATGTTCTCACCGGACCCTTTGGGGAAGGTGACAATGTCACCGGTGGTCCAATCGGGCCAGGCGGTGGGCAAGGGGAGGGGCGTCTCGGTTGGTGTGAGCGGCTGAGTTGGGGTGAAGAACAGGAAAGTGGCACTAGGGGTTGGCGAGGGGAAAGGCGTTCGGGTGAAGAAAGGTGTGGGGGTATCGCTCACAACCGGTTGGGCGGCAGCGGTTTGCGTCGCGGCGACGTTGGCGGTTGCAGCGACGATGGAGGCAATTTGGTCGGGCGCGATGGTGTAAATGGGGGGCGCTCCAAGCGGCGCGCAGGCCAGAACGATCGCCAGAGCAAGGCTGAGCAACAGGAAGCGCAGGCGGTTTTTCATGGCGGTTATTATGCCATGAGAAGAGATGCCTGACCAGTGATAGCCAAAAGGATCAGCAATTCCAAATCTGAAACGTAGATTTTCAAGCATAGAGCGGCGAGCGGCAGCCAAATTTGGTTGTCCTTGCGAGACGGCGTTCTTCCGTCGAAGCCATCTCCCGGCAGGCCAGGGCTTCCCCCACGCTTCGCTCCCTCCTTTGGGGACTTCGCAGGGCAGGCACTGCGCTCGCTTTGAGAGATTGCTTCGGGCGCTTCGCGCCCTGGCAAAGACCCTTGCAGAGAAAACGGTCAGGTAGCCAGAAAATTTTCATCGGTTGAGTTACAAGTTGCCTCCATCCGCTTTCGTGGGAGAGATGCAGAGGGGCTTTTGTCCCGTCCGGTGCTTCAAACGCCCCATCCCCCCGCCGGGCTTTCCCCTCCCCCGTCCGAGATGAACGTTGCGCTGCCTGGGTTCACAGACGGGGGAGGGGCAGGGGTGGGGGCGGGCGGCGAAGAGGGTACGTGCAAAATCTCGTCCCAGGTCGTTTTTGTCCAGCCGTTGCACAAAAGTCGGGTTAGATTTGGGATTGCTGCTCAGGCTACTATTTTCTTGCTTCAAACTGTTTTTTGTGCTACGCTAGATACGTATCCTATTTCCACATTTGCGAGCAGGAGAGACTATGGCTACTGTACCCGGAATTGATGTATCTTACTGGGATTCAGAAATCGACTGGAGCAAAGTTCAGGCAAGTGGGGTATGTTTTGCATTTATCAAAGCCACTGAGGGCGAACACTATACCGACCCGACTTTCGCCACAAATTGGGCGGGAGCAAAAGCGGTTGGCATTTTGCGCGGCGCTTATTGTTTTTTTCACCCCAATATGGACGCCATCAAGCAGGCCGATTTATTCATTCAAACCGTTAAAGCCCGCAACGACAACGGCGAATTGCCCCCCGTCCTCGACCTGGAAGCCCACGACCAGCAGAGCAACGCGGTGATCATCGCTAAAGCCAAAACCTGGTTAGATCGCGTCGAACAGGCCTTTGGGAAAAAGGCCATCATCTACTCCGGCTATTACTTTTTGAAGGACCACTTCTCCGAGGCAAGTGGAGAGCCGCCGGCTTGGATCA
Source organism: Anaerolineales bacterium (assembly GCA_034433385.1). Classification (GTDB taxonomy): domain Bacteria; phylum Chloroflexota; class Anaerolineae; order Anaerolineales; family Villigracilaceae; genus DAOUAN01. The sequence goes on from DAOUAN010000074.1 coordinate 1,555, forward strand.
AAGACCATCCCCTCTGGATTGCTCAATATCCAGGCACGTACACCCCTGGCATGCAACCCGCTCTGCCCAAAGGCTGGCCAAACTGGGCATTCTGGCAATATTCAGAGACAGGTCAGGTCAACGGCATCAAAACCAACGTGGATTTAAACGTGTTCAACGGCTCGCTCGACGACCTGTACCGCTTTGCTGGCCTGGGGCAACCTCCTGCTCCGCTGAGCTATACCGTCAAAGCAGGCGACACCCTCGAAGCGATCGCGGCTCGCTTTGGCGTTTCGGTTTCGAGTCTACTTGCCGCCAATCCCCACCTGCTCAAAGAGGGGATTGTCCTCACCGTGCCGACGCCCAGTGGCAACACCAGCAGCGAGGGCAGCCAGCCAGGCACACCCCCGCCTGCCTCGTCCGCGCCGCGCACCTACACCGTTCAACCCGGCGACAACCTGACAAGTATTGCCAACAAGTTCGGCACCACCGTAGCAGCCATTGCTCAGGCCAACAACATCGTCAACATCAACCAGATTTCAGTCGGACAAGTGTTGAAAATTCCATAGTGCGGCAAGTCACAGCCAAAGGTGGGACAACTCATTGTGTTGTCCCACCGACCTTCACCGACCTGAAAAATTGTTTTGTGGCTATAGTCGTTCACAACGTTCAACGCCAAAACCAGGCATGGCGGGAGCACTAAAAGGTTATGGGGAAGATGGAAAACAGGGAAACGGCTAGTGTCATTGCGAGGGGCGTCAGCCCCGAAGCAATCCATCCATTCCTTGCCGACCAGGAGATTGCTTACCCCTGCGGGGCACAGGTCGCCGCCTTTGGCGGCTCGCAATGACA
>DAOUAN010000075.1:0-2965 GCA_034433385.1 Anaerolineales bacterium
CGACACGCTCGAAACGCCCTGATCGAGGCGGATGCGCCCGGCAACGCCTGGGGGGAAGATCACCTCCAGGGAGGCCGCGCCCAGGTCAAAGTCCGCATTGAGGCGGCCGCGCCCCGGCAAGAGGATCTTCGTCTGGCTGGCGCCGGTTTCCAGTTTCAGATCACGAATCTGCAAATCCTTGAGATCCATCTCAGCCCGATTGGCCCCCGTTTGAATGCGCAGAAAAAGCGGAAGATCGCCATTGAACTGGACATCCCAATCCAGAGTGACCGCGGGGCCGAGGAGATAAATCGCCGGCTCTCTGGCGGGTCGCATCTGGACCTGGAGGCGGGTGCCCGTTAAATGAGCCGAATGCCACAGTCCGCCGCCGAACATCCCGCGAGCCAGTAGGGTTCCTGTCGCGCCGCTCCGCACTTTAAGGTGCCCGGCGGAATGATTGATTTCCACTTCTGCCTCGCTGGCGCCCTGGCTTTCAATGCTAGCCTCGGTGACGGCGTTTTGACCCCGCCGCACCGCTCCCCAAAGCACCCAGATTCCGGCCAGAATGAGCAACAGCGGCCAGAAGACATCCATGGGCGAGGCTCCCCCCGGCAAGCGGAGACCCGCTGCATCGGCCAGCATCAGCCCGCCGAGCAAGAGCAGAATCGTTCCCCAAATCAAATTACCCCGATTCATGAGAGGCTCCTTCTATTCACTGCGCCGAATGGTACGGAAAAGACCCGTGCCCAACACCCACAGCCCCAGCAAAATGAGCAGAATCGCCGGGCCATAATCGCCCAGAATCTTCCAGCCCCCGAACGCGGACGAGAACACCAAAAAGAGCACTGCGCTCACTGCCAGGAGATCCAGGCCACGGCGCACGTTACGGCGGGTATGTTCGCCCAGCAAACCCGCCAGGATGGAGCCAACGCCGATGAAACCGGGGATGAGCGTCCACATATAAGACCAGGAGGCATAATCGCCGCTGGTCTCCTGGTAATAAAAAATGCCGCCCAGGCCGGCCACAATAGCCGCTGGCACAGCCAGCCCTGGCGCGCCGATCAGCAGGCCGAAAAGCAGCAAAAGCACGCCAATGCCTACCAGGTTGAGCGGCCATTCGGCATAACGACCAACCAGTTGATGGAAAGTGGGCAGGCTGCGATCCGCCAGGAACAAAACGCCCAGCAAAATCAACAACAGGCCCAGCGCAAGTTGTGCACGACTCTGTCGATTCATGGGATTCTCCTCTTGAGCAGGTTTTCAACAAGATATACGGACAAAGGGGGCAACCGTTTCGTGGATAATCATCAAAAATAGCATAGCACATCCCCCGGCAAAAAACAAAGGGCCAAGAACGTGCTGCTCTCTCACGACTTAGGAGCAGCCATCCATGGGCGTCGCCTGCTCACCGCTCACTCGCCCGGGGATCTTGCATATTAGACAATCGCATAGCGCAGCGAGCCGCAGACAAATTTAGTTGTCATTGCGAGGCGGCGCACTTCCGCCGAAGCAATCTCCCGGCAAAATCTGCCAGAGATTGCATGAAAACAAGAGATTGCTACGCTTCGCTCGCAATGACACATGAAACCTGTGATTTACTGAATTTGGTTGTCATTGCGAGACGGCGTTCTTCCGTCGAAGCAATCTCCCGGCAGGCCAGGAGATTGCCTGTCCTGGCGTCAGGCCAGGGCTTCCCCCTCACCCATCCGAGAGATGAACGTTGCGCTGCATGGGTTCACGGACGGGGGATGGGCAGGAGTAGGGGCAGGCCGTGAAGGGCGAAGAGGAAATTCCTCGACACATACCTATACCTCCCTGGGGTACAATCAAAGCAAACCAAAGCGCGAGGTGCCCTATGTCGCTCCCTTCGTTTGACGGCTGGAGCTGCCCCCTGCCCTTGCAAAACTATCCCACCATCGTGCTAGGACACGGCAGCGGCGGCAAAATGATGAATGACCTGATCCGCCATCTGTTCGCCGCAGAACTCGGCAACAATTTGCTGGACCAGCTGGGCGATTCCACCCTGCTCCCCCCCTTTCCAACAGCCCGCCTGGCCTTCACCACTGATTCCTTCGTGGTCAACCCGCTCTTCTTCCCTGGCGGCGACATCGGCGAGCTGGCCGTCAACGGCACCGTCAACGACCTGGCTATGAGCGGGGCCAAACCGCTCTACCTTTCGGCCGGATTCATCCTCGAAGAAGGCCTGCCCATGGAAACCCTGGCGCGCCTGGTCGCTTCGATGGGGCGCGCTTGCCGCCAGGCGGGGGTGATGATCGTGGCTGGTGATACGAAAGTGGTCAACAAAGGCCATGGGGATGGCGTTTACATCAACACCACCGGCCTGGGCTGGCTGGCCGAGGGGATAGACATCCGCCCCCAAAATGCGCGACCGGGCGATGTGATCCTGGTCAACGGCACGCTCGGCGACCACGGGGTAGCCGTTCTCTCGGTTCGCGAGGGACTTCAGTTTGATACCGTTATCGAAAGCGATACCACCCCCCTGAACGACCTGGTGGAGGCCATGCTGGCCACCACCCCAGAGATTCACTGCCTGCGAGATCTCACTCGCGGCGGCCTGGCCGCTGCCCTGAACGAACTGGCGGCTGCCTCACGGGTAGGGATCGAATTTGAAGAAAACCGCGTCCCTTTGCGCCCCGAGGTAGCCACCGCCTGCGAAATGCTCGGCCTGGATCCGTTTTACATTGCCAACGAAGGCAAATTGCTGGCCATTGTGCCTGAAAAATGGGGCGAAGCCCTGCTCGAAACGATGCAAAAGCACCCCAAAGGAGAAAAAGCCGCCATCATCGGCCGCGTTGTCGCCGATCACCCTGGGCTCGTCGTAGCCCAAACGGCGATCGGCGGCTCACGGCTGGTAGATTTGCCTGCCGGCGAATTGCTACCCAGAATTTGCTGAAAGCCAGCTACATTCGTCCGGCAACGTAATCCAGCACATCGATCTTGGTCAAAATACCGGTTGGCCGCCCGC
>DAOUAN010000076.1:0-11834 GCA_034433385.1 Anaerolineales bacterium
TAAAAGGTTGTGGGTAAGATGGAGAACAGGGAAACGGCTAGTGTCATTGCGAGGGGCGTCAGCCCCGAAGCAATCCATCCATTCCTTGCCGACCAGGAGATTGCTTACCCCTGCGGGGCACAGGTCGCCGCCTTTGGTGGCTCGCAATGACACAAAACGGCGTTTTTCGCCCACAGCGTCATCTCTCAAGGCACTGGCCAAATGAGCATCCATCCACCGCTCACACCTGACTAACAACTTTTTCGCGCACCCCTTCAGCGGCTCGCAATAACCAGGTTTCTCTTATACTTGCAACAGAGCAGGGCAAATACTTTTACTTGAGGAAAGAATCTCTATTGCAAAATCGCTGAAAAATTGTTGGGGCAAAGAATTCTGTTATAAAATCAATGTATGGCGGACAATAATATTCCTTTTCTGCAAAGAGCCTGGGTGCATCTTACCTTCTGGTTGACCCTGACAGTTGGGGGGTATGTCATCAACCTGTATCGCCTGGGGGGGTGGAAGATCATCCCCCATTACCTGCGCGCCGACGCCTGGCTCTTTGTGGCGCTGTTTTTCCTTTGGCTGATGTTCTTTGCCCAATTCATCTTGCCGGTACAGCGGCTTAGCGAAAGGCGGCAGATCATCACCCGTCTGTTGCTAACACTCATCGGGTGCAAAGGGCCGGCCATTTTTGTAGAAGACGGGTGGCCCAAGGAGAGAGAACACGAAGAAGAGCGCAAAGGTCCCGGCGTGCTCTGGTTGGATACGGCCAGCGGTGCCGTGACGCGTACCGCAACCGCCTTCCGACAAACGTTGGGGCCAGGCGTGCACTTCACCGCCGCCCACGAGAAGATCGCTGGCACTGTAGACTTACGTCGCCAGATGCAACGACTTGGCCCTGGTGAAACCGACGATCCTTTTGCTGCTCCAGCCGATCCCAACGACGCAACCTATCGGGAGGTTCAGCGCCGTCGAGCCGCTACCAGCGCTCTGACGCGGGATGGCATTGAGGTCGTGCCGAATGTCATCGTCATTTTCAAAATTGATGCCGATCCGGTGAACCATGGTCCTGGCACACGGTTTGGCTATAACGCAGATGCGGTCTTCAGAGCCGTTGCGGGGGAAGCCATTAACCCCGATAGAGATCATAACAGTTCCCAGTATCACGTTCCCTGGAATAGATTGCCTGCCCTGATTGCCGTTGATTTGTGGCGCGAATATCTGAACAAATTCACCCTAAAAGAATTGTTCGAAGCCGGCTGCACGGAACCAGAGCCGCCACCGCCGCAGAGTTCCTCCTCTTCGGCAGTGGCGAACGCCTCCCGTCCCGTCCGCGCGACGAGCCGCTGGGAGGACGAGGCGGCCAGATGGTTACACGAAATCAATCTCGTCCTGGAGAGATTCGCCTTCTTTTCCAGAAACAATAGAAGCGATAACGCCAGGGAACCCCTCCCTGCCCAACCCACTCGGACTCAATCCACTCCCAGGCCTGACGAGAAAGTGACCGCTTTGCAGCTCATCAACAACATGGTGAGAGCGCGCATGACCTCGCCACAAGTAGCGGAATTGGATCCATATGGGCGGCCGACGGGCAACTTTGTAACCAGCCCGGAATTCCAGGTGCTACGCGAGCGGGGAATTCGGGTCATTTCCGTGACCATTGGAAATTTGCGTTTTCCGCCCGAGGTCGAAAGGGAATTCGTCCAGCACTGGAAAGCCACCTGGCTGGAGACTGCCCAGGCTGAGCGGGCGCGCATCGAAGAGCAGCGAAAACTGGCCATGTTCATGGGCCAGGAAAAAGCGCTGGCCGAATACACCGTCAACCACCTGAGCAGGGAAATTAACCACTTGAAAAATGCCGGCATCAAGGAACTGAAAGAAGTAGTCTGTGCTCTGGTGATGCGATCGCGAACGGCCCTGATTCGTAATCGCAATTCGAACTATCACCCGGCTACTGAGTTAGACGAACTCGAGGAGATCATCCAATGGATCGAGTCGAATTAGACCTCCCAATTCGTCAGGTTCCTCAAGAGCCAACCCTTTTGCAGAGGGAATGGCAGGATTTTCGTGAAAATTTTGGGAATTTGCTGGATTATTTTTTCAATTTTGTCTTTGATCTCACCCTGGCCGGCGCCCGGCGGCGTTTTAGAACCTTTCTTTTGGTCTTGCTGGTACTGGGCTTTATCCTGGGGGTGAGCCACCATACGGCCAGCGAATGGGGGGAACAGCTGCGAAAGTTGTTCATTTATTTGCTCAATCCGTTCGCGGCTACCACCTTTGCTGCTACTTATCTGGAGGAGTTTTCCATCTTTGTCTGGCAGGCTTTTCTGGCGCCCCAAAATGTGCGTTATTTGTTCATCATTTTGATTACGATGATCATCGCCCTGGAAATTGCCGCCTCATACCAGGCTGATATTTTTGAGATCTCTATTCATATCACCCGACGTTTCCTGTGGAGCGTGGCTTTCAACGGGCACGGCGACACGTTGACCATCCGCGAAGGGGAGGTGGTGAACCAGAATTCGCCGGTTTATCGAATTGGCGGACCAGGGCGAGTCGTGGTCGAACTGGATTCGGCTGCGTTGTTCGAAAAAGCGGACGGCACTCCTCACGTGATCGGCCCTACCACGGGGAGGCCAGTGATCCTGGATGGTTTTGAGCGCTTTCGTCAGGCGGTCATTCTGCGCGAGCATCACGTGGTTCTTCGCGAAGAGGATAGAGAAATCAGCGGTCGCACCCTGGATGGAATGCGCGTCAGCGCCATCGACGTGGCCATGCGCTACAGCATCTGGCGCGGCGATAGACAACCCACCCCAGATCTGCCTTTCCCCTATCGCGATGCGCGTACCGTAGAAACGCTGATTTACCAACAGGTCGTTACCGTGGCTGACCATCCGCAGGCTCAACCGAAAAGGAATTTGTTTGAGTTGCAGTTTACGCCCCTGGTTCGAAACGAGCTTTCACGCTTTATTAGCCAGCGGAAGTTGACCGAGTTCCTGGCAAGTTTCGGTCAACCGGAGATTGAAAAGTGGCGGCAACAAGCTCAAAAATTGAGTGCGGAAATTGAAAGGGTAGTTCCGGCAGAAGAGAATGACGATCCGCCAGCCATTCCTGCGCCACCGCCTTTCGCCCCGCGCCAGGAAATTACCGCCCTATTCCGCCAAAGGTTTGCCCAAACCGCCAACGAGCGTGGCTTTCAACTCAATTGGATTGGCGTTGGCACCTGGAGAACACCAGTTGAAATCGTGCCGGAACAACATCAGGAGGCCTGGCATATCAGCCTGGAAAACCTGGAGCGCGGCAGTGAGGCTGCTTTGCAGCAAGTAGAGCAGGAAGCGTGTGCTGAGAAGACCTTGCAACTCATTCAAGATGTGCCCCTGGCACGTTTTCAGGAAAACCTGCGCAAGAACGCAACAAATCGCGAAATCCTGCGCGACCTACTCATCGGGTATCGCGAACATCTCCAGGAATATCGCGAATTGCTGAAGAAAAAGAAAGCAGAGCCGACGCATTTGATTCAGAATGCCCTGAATGACGTCTCGGTAGGAGAGGCGATTCGCTATCTCAATGAGATTTTAGAACTTCCGCATTGGGTTCAGAGAGGAGAATATCAGAAGTGATTTGACCAGAGAGGACCGCGCTGAGCGCCGGTCTCTCTTCTTCACAGTGTGGACCAGGCACAAGGTATGTGGGCAGTGGAGGGTACGCGCAATTGTCCACAATCCTGGAAAAATCTGCACGTTTGGAGGGCGGATCTGGCCCTGCCGGCGCGAAGTGGCGGCGCTATCCTCGCGACATAACGGGGTGAGCGCTGCGAATCAGCCGAGTAGATGTTGGGCAGGGGTGCCTTGCCCGCCCCGCTGGGACCGCTGAAATCAAGCGTCCAAACTGCCGAAAAGGGGCAATTTGCCTGCTGACTTATTCTTTTTATGAGAAAATTATCAATCTTTGAGGAAAATCACATGATGAACACCTATTTTGTTTCCTCCCGCGAGGTCAACCGGGCAATGAAGATTGGCCTGCCCATCGTCGCTCTGGAATCGACGGTCATCACTCATGGGTTGCCGCGGCCGCTCAATTTGTCTCTGGCGCGCGATATGGAGCAGGCGGTGCGCAACGAGGGTGCCACCCCCGCCACCATTGGCGTGTTGGATGGGATGATTCGCATTGGCTTGAGCGAAGCCGAGATGGAGCGCCTGGCCAACGAAAAGGAGGCCATTAAGATCGGCCCACGCGATTTCGCCCAGGCGATCGTCAACACCGCGGCCGGCGGGACGACTGTGGCAGGCACGATGTTCGCTGCACAGACTGCCGGGATCAAGGTCTTCGCAACGGGCGGGATCGGCGGTGTACACCGTGAGGCCCGCTTCGATGTTTCGGCCGATTTACAGGCGCTGGCCACCATCCCGATGATCGTCGTCTGTGCCGGAGCAAAGGCCATCCTCGATCTGCCCGCGACGCTCGAATACCTGGAAACAATGGGCGTACCAGTTGTGGGATTCGGAACAAATGAATTCCCCGCTTTTTATTCCCGCGAAAGCGGCCTGGACGTCAGCGTCCGGCTGGATACACCCCAGGAAATCGCCGAATTTGCTCAGACGCATTGGGAGCTGGGGATGCGAAGCGCTGTCCTGGTGGTAAACCCCATTCCAGCCGGTGATGCCCTCTCAAAGTCCGAGATTGACCCGCTGATCGCCAGAGCCTCCGCTGAGGCCGTGGAAAAGAAAATCCACGGCAAGGCGCTGACTCCGTTTTTGCTTCAACGTCTCAATGAATTGACGCAGGGCCGGGCAACACGCGCCAACCTGGCCTTGCTTTTGAACAATGCCCGTCTGGCCAGCAAAATTGCCCATGCCCTGCGCGAGAAAAAGAGAGTTCGAGCGATCTAATCGGGTGCTTTTCCCGCCTGCAACAATTCCTGCACCAGTTGATCGGGCACTTGCACGGCAACGACCTCGCCGCGCACGGTGATCTGGCCATTGACCTCGATCCAGGACTCGACCACGACTTTGCGACCTTTGACTTCTTTGATGCGGCCGCGCACTTGCAGCTCCGGGCCGAGAGGGGTGGGCTTGAGATAATCCACATGCAGCGAAGCGGTCAGGAAGCGCAATGGCGGGTCACTGTCCATTTGGCGGCCTTCGGCGCGATAGGCAGCCGCCGCAGCCGTGCCGGTGCTGTGACAATCAATGAGCGAGGCCAGTAGCCCCCCATAGACATAGCCGGGGATGGCGGTGTGCTCCGGGCGGGGTGTAAAACGCGTCACCGTCTCCTCGCCATCCCAATAGGTTTTGATTTGATGACCATGTTCATTCAGCCGGCCACAACCATAACACCAGGCAAAATAGTCGGGGTAGTAATCTTGAAAGGCTTTCAGCGTGAAATCGGTCATGAGATGCTCCTCAGAAGGAAAATAACGTGAGCTCGGGGCAAGGGCTGAATTCAAAAATGCATCCCAGAGCGCAGAGTTCGCAGATGTTTTTCTATGGGTCTTATCTGCCCGTGCGAGGTCGCAGGCACCTGTGTGTTCTTCGCGTCTCAGCGGTTGTTACGGTTAAGGTAGCACAGGCGTAGAACGGACGCATCTTTTTCCGCTTACGGCGTACGGGTAATCGTGGGCGTACGAGTAGCGGTAGGCGTGGGGGAGGGGGTAGGGGTGCGCGTTGGCGTAGGCGTACGCGTGGCCGTGGGAGTACGCGTTGGGGTGGCCGTGGGCGAGGGGGTGAGTGTAGGGCTGGGGGTACGCGTCACGGTAGGTGTGCGAGTGGGTGTGGAAGTAGGTGGCTCACCCTGCACAATAAAACGTCCGACGACTTTCCATTCCGTGCCCACGAAAATCTGCACTTCATAATTGCCGGGCAACCATTTCTCCGGCGGAGGCGCCCAATCGGTGTAACCATAGCCGCCGGTAGTGCCATCCCAGGGCTTGGTTTCGTAATGCACCAGTTCGCCATCGCGAAACCAGAGCGCCGTCCATTGTGCGCCAGGTACCATCTGATCGTAAGAAAATACGCCGTACATGTGTTGAATCGGGTTTTGGAACACGGTTTGCGGGTTCACCGCATTCACCCCATCAAATTCAGTCGAAAATTGTAGCGGGCTGAAAATGGCATTTGGGTTAGGCGTGACCGAACTTTCAAACAGGGCTTCGATGGCCGGCGGCAGGAAGGGAGTCGGCGTGATGGTCGGTGTATCGGTCACCAGCGGTGTATCGGTGATGGTGGGGGTGAGCGTAATCGTCGGGCTGAGCGTAATGGTGGGAGAAAGGGTGATTGTCGGCGTCAGGCTGGGAGTCGGCGAAGGCGGAAAATACTGATACGCCAGCGGCTCGCCATAAAGCGCCATCCAGGTGGCCAGGCCAGCCAGCAAAAGCGAGGTTCCCAGCAAACGCCAGCCCGTGCCGATTCGTTTACGGCGCAGGCGATAAAACGTCAACCTGCGTGCAGAACGGATGGAGCGCCAACCCGCCCGGGCGCTCCACAACGCAAAAATCGAAGCCAGAATGACAAAGGCCACAACGCCAGCGTGAATGTCCATGCGGAAAATTATAGCATGTTCTCTGCTCTCCCCTGCCAAAGGGATGTTAGAATTGAGCCGATGAGTGAGCTGATCTTTCTCAAACTGGGCGGGTCGCTGATCACCGACAAGACACGACCCTACACCCCGCGCCTGGATGTCCTGGCCGATCTGGCCCTACAAATTGCCACGGTTCTCAGCCGGACGCCGGACCTGCGTCTCGTTTTAGGACATGGATCTGGCTCGTTTGGTCATAGCGCGGCCAAAGAGCATGGCACCCGCGATGGGCTGCCGCGCGCCAGCGACGAAGTGTCCATGCGTGAAAAATATTGGAGCGGGTTTGCGGAGGTGGGCTACCAGGCCGCTGTGCTTAACCGCTACGTCATGGAGGCGTTGCACAAGGCAGGTGCACCGTCCCTGTCCTTTGCGCCTTCGGCCAGCGTTCTTGCCAGCGATGGGAGAGTATCTCTATGGGAAACCACCCCGATTCGCATGGCATTGGCCAATGGCATCCTGCCGGTAGTGTACGGTGACGTGGTCTTCGATGAGGTACGCGGGGGGACCATCCTTTCGACGGAGGATCTCTTCATGCACCTGGCGCGGCAGTTGTCGCCGGCGCGCATTTTGCTGGCCGGCCGCGAGGCCGGGGTGTGGGAAGACTTCCCGGCGAGAACGCGCCTTTTGCCGCGCCTCACCCCAACGTCCTATGAAGCGATGCACCGGGGAATCGGCAACGCCCAGGGGGTAGATGTCACCGGTGGAATGGAAGCAAAAGTCCAGCAAATGCTGGTGCTTGTTCAGGAATTCCCTGATTTAGAAGTACAAATTTTCTCAGCAGAGACACCCGGCAACCTGGTGCGCGCTCTGGAAGGAGAATCGCTAGGGACAAAAATCACATTGTGACACAAGACACAAAAAGGCGGGAAGGAAGTCTCTTGCCCTGCCGGTAAAAATCGTCAAAAATACTTATCAGAAGACATATCTCACCCAAAGAGGAGATTTCGATGGTAGTGCCTTTCACCCCGACCAAATTGAAACTTGTTCGCCCTGTGCCTTCGGATATTGAAATCGCGCAGGCCGCAGAAATCAAGCCCATCGCTCAGGTGGCTGAAGAAGCGGGCATTTTGCCGGAAGAGCTGGAATTTTACGGCCCTTACAAAGCCAAAGTCAAGTTAGAAATCCTGGAACGGCTAAAAGATGTCCCCAACGGCAAATACATTGACGTGACCGCTATTACTCCTACCCCCCTGGGAGAAGGCAAAACGACCACCACCGTTGGCTTGAGCCAGGCACTGGGTGCCCATTTGGGCAAAAAGGTGTTCACCTGCATTCGCCAGCCTTCGCAGGGACCCACCTTCGGCATTAAAGGTGGCGCGGCAGGTGGCGGTTACTCGCAGGTCATCCCCATGGAAGACTTCAACCTGCACCTGACGGGTGACATTCACGCCATCACCGCGGCCCACAACCTGTGCGCGGCGGCGCTGGATGCCCGCATGATGCACGAGGCCCTGCAGGATGACGAAAAGCTCTTCAACGCGCTCTGCCCGCCCGATAAGCAGGGCAACCGTCGTTTCTCGCCGACCATGCTGCGCCGGTTGAAGAAACTCGGCATTGACAAGACCGACCCCAACGAATTGACGCCCGAAGAGCGCCGGCGCTTCGTCCGCCTGGATATTGACCCGAACGGCATTCAGTGGCGGCGAGTGATGGACACCAACGACCGTTTCCTGCGCGAGATCATGGTGGGCCTGGGCAAAGAAGAACAGGGCTTTGAGCATCGCTCTGGCTTCGACATCACGGTGGCCAGCGAGATCATGGCCATTCTGGCACTCACCACCAGCCTGGAGGATATGCGCGAGCGCCTCGGCCGTATGGTGGTCGCCACCAGCAAGAGCGGCGAGGCCATCACTGCCGAAGATTTGGGGGTGGCTGGAGCGCTGGCCGTGTTGATGAAAGACACGATCAAGCCCAACCTGATGCAAACCCTGGAAGGTACCCCCGCCTTCGTTCACGCCGGACCATTTGCCAACATTGCTCACGGCAACAGTTCCATCATCGCCGATCAGATCGCCCTCAAACTGGTCGGCCCCGATGGCTACGTGGTCACCGAATCGGGCTTTGGCGCCGACATCGGCATGGAAAAATTCTTCGATATCAAATGCCGCTACTCCGGGCTGATCCCGCATGTGGTGGTCCTGGTCGCCACGGTGCGCGCCCTGAAGATGCACGGCGGTGGGCCGAAGGTGGTGGCCGGCAAACCGCTGGCGCACGAATACACCGAAGAGAACCTGGACCTGCTGCGCAAGGGTCTGCCCAACATGGAGCGCCACATCAAGAACGCCCTGAAATTTGGGGTCAACGTGGTGGTGGCGGTCAACTCCTTTGCCACCGACACCCCCGCCGAGGTCGAATTGATTCGCAAGGCTGCGCTGGAGGCCGGTGCGATGGACGCGGTGGTCTCCACCCACTGGATGGATGGCGGAGCCGGCGCTGTCGCTCTGGCCGAAGCGGTCGTCCGTGCCGCCGAAAAGCCCAGTAACTTCCGCTTCCTCTACCCGCTCGATCTTTCGATCAAAGAAAAGATCGAAATCGTCTGCAAGGAAATCTACGGCGCGGAGGGCGTGGATTATTCGCCCGAGGCCGAGCAGAAAATTGAGCTCTACACCCGCCTGGGGTTCGATAAGCTGCCGCTGTGCATGGCCAAAACCCATCTCTCCTTTACCGCCGATCCCGCCATCAAGGGCGCTCCCAGTGGATTCCGCATCCCGATTCGCGATATTCGCGCCTCGGGCGGCGCGGGCTTCCTCTACCCGCTGGTCGGTGAAATGCGCACCATGCCAGGGCTGCCCACCCGCCCGGTCTTCTACGATGTGGATATTGACCTGAAGACCGGCAGAGTAGTCGGCCTGTTCTAGTAACTTCTCCCCTGAAGCCAAATGTCCCGAAGGATTCAAACCTTCGGGACATTTTTCGCTTTTTTCAGCGCCGCTTGCGGCGTGGCAAGAGCTGCGCCTTTTGCATTTGCTGCCCGGTCAGCCAGTTCTGCACCCGCTGCGCGGCTTCGGCGGCGTTGCGGACGGCGGGCTATGGTAAAAATCAGGAATATCAGCAAAAGTATCCCAATCGGACTGACAATTTTTCTTTGCACAATGTCCCCTGTAACGTAAATGAAAGTATTAGAACCTGAAGGTGGAGAGGCTTTCAAGGTAACTTCATCTACATAAATCAGCCAGGGATTATCGGGAATTTTATAGTAACTCCTTTTATACGTCTGATTGAATTCCACAAATGTCTCATTGATTTGAATTCCTCCATTACTCAAGTGGATCATTTGGGAGGGCACGTTATCAACTCCTGGTAAAAAAAATGATTGATCTACAACGCTACCTTCTGCGTAAATTGTTCCTCCTCCTAAGACATTCCTTGGCCACAAATTTACACAATACACCATCCGAGCATCTGCGACAAGGGGTTTGTGGATGGACAAAGCCGATTCACACGAAAAATCTACGTAGATGGGTTGCACATCCAAGAAAAAACCTTTTACAAAACTGACCAACAATACCAATAGAAGAAAGATACTCACGACTCTTATCATGGTTTTTCCCCTCGTAGTTTACGAATTTGTTCTTCGACAAATTCTCGATGCTTCGATCCTAATCCAGCTTGTGGTTCAGGATTGACGCTTCGCTCTATAAGATTTTCAATATACTCAGGATATACGTACGAAGCCACAGATTCTGCCCATTCTTCCGAAGGATGAAGCCAGTTCTTCCTCCCATATCGGGTTGGGCCTTCTTCAGCACCACAAAAAACTCGCATTTGGTAGGAAAGAACTTCAAAGTTCAACTTCTTCAAAGGAGACTGATTAAAAGCCCAAGCGTGTGCTAATTCATGAACCACAGCCACTTCTCCCAGCCAAGAAGGAGTTTGTCCAGTAAGAATTGCTTCCTGTATCTCAATTCTACCTGTTCCGTATGTCAAAGCGCCGCTTTTGATATCGTCTCGAATGGCAATGCTAACTGGACCTATCGCTTTTACAAACATTTCCGGGCCTCCCAGTGTTTTTCCCAAACGTCCCACTGCATTGGATACAACAGAAATCTGCGAGAAAGACCAATTTGTGGGATCTTCCAACCTAACTTGATAATGTCTTTCTAACTCATAGGTCAAAACACGTCTTTGCCGCGCCTGGTAGTCGACAGATTGCCTGTACTGCGCCAGGCGCTCGGATGCGGTCATCGCCATTTTCGATGTCAACTCTCTCGCTTCCCACGTTTGCCGGCCGGAAAGTGGCTATAAGTCTACAAGTTCTATGTCCACTCTTGAGATATACATGGTGATTTCAACAATCGGTTTTCCTCTCTCTTCTTCGGCAGAGGAAACATATATTTTGCGCTCATCTATCTTTGGCCCAAATAGCACAGTAACAAGCCCACCCATCTTCTCTAAAGCATTTTCTATCTTTTTGAAATCAAGTCTTTCTACATGCTCTATTCGCAGTACAGATCGCACCTCTCCCTGGTGGTATTTTGTTCTTCGCCCAAAGAAAGTTTTTTCAAAATCAACCACCTTTCGGCGCAGCGGAATTTCTACCCGTTTTTTCTCCTCGTCATACCTGATTTGACCTACTTCAATATCAGCATAGTTCGTGAACAACGATAGCATTTCTTCAACCAAAAGTGGAGGTTCGTTCAAAAAAACAATTCTCACAGACATAAGTACCTTCCAGGTTTAAGGATGCCAGATCCTAAAGAAAGGGAAGACCCTCTGCAAATAAATGTGAAGATTTGCAGCGTAAGGTCTCACTGCTCCAAAAGCAATGTGGAAGCCATATTCAGTATGCACTCCGATATGCACGATGTTCAGGTGAGAAGCCGTTTCTAGCCCAATATGCCAAGCCTGTCCACCATGAGCAAATCCTTGAATTCCGGCCGCAACTGAACCTACTCCTGCCAAAAGACCGGTAATCCCGCCCCAGATTGCTGCGTTGACGGCCACCCTTCCAGGTGGAGTTGACGGCTGGGATACAAGCCCTGTAACCAATCCCGATATTGAGCCTGTGATTCCACCAATAATCGCTCCTCCCAGTGCGCCAGGACCGGCACCTACTCCTCCGGCAAGAGAACCAACGATAGCACCACCAACTGCACCAGTAACGGCTCCCGCAGCAAGCCCAGACAAAAAACCAACGGTTGCATTTCTTATTCTCTGTCCTGTTTTGCTTTGGTTAAACCACTCCCCCACCCGCTGCCACCAGGATTTGGGCTGCGGCCGCGGATCGCTCCACTCGCCCTGACGGTAGCGCTGGTAGGCTTGTTGCGCTTCCCACTGAC
>DAOUAN010000077.1:0-3233 GCA_034433385.1 Anaerolineales bacterium
AATGCCAAGCGCCAGACGTTGCCGCCAGCCAGTGGAGAGCGCCCGCGTCAGCGTAGATTCATGCCCGTTCAGGCCGACCAGATCAATCGTCCGCGTGATTCGCTCTCGATCGCGAATGCCATAGACGCCGGCGTAAAAGGTCAAATTCTCCAGGACGGTTAAATCATCGTACAAAGCAAATTTTTGTGACATGTAGCCGCTACGGGCACGGACTTCTTCCGCCTGGGTGAAGGCATCATAGCCGAGCACGGTAGCCCGCCCTTCGCTGGGAGCCAACAACCCCAGCAACATGCGGATGGTCGTGGTCTTGCCGGAGCCGTTGGGACCCAGGTAGCCCACCACCTCGCCCGCGCCAACAGTGAAATTGACATGATCGACGGCGAGAAAATCGCCAAAACGGCGGGTGAGATTTTCAACCAAGACGACCGTTTCACTCATGGTTTGACTCCGAGAGGGCAATGAAAACATCTTCGAGAACCGGCGGGATGGGACGCAATTCGAGCAGTTCGGCGCCAGCCATGCGGATGGCCTCCGGCAAATCGGCCAACACTTGCGAGGCAGTGCCAGGGCGAACGCGCAGGTGTAAGCGGTCACCAAAAGCGGCCACATCTTCCACGTTGGGGTGGGCATGGGCCACATGGCGCAGGGTGCCCAGCGGCTGGCCACGCAATTCAAGGATTTGGCCATTGAGGCGAGCGCGCAGGTTGGAGGGGGTGTCTTCGGCGATCAGGCGGCCGACTTTCATGAAGCCAATGCGGTGGCAGCGGGAGGCTTCGTCCATGTAAGGCGTAGAGATGATGACGCTGACCTGGTGACCGGCATTTTCCCCCGCCGAGGGGGCTACCAGTTTGATGATGAGGTGCCAGAAATCCTGACGGGTGACCGGGTCCACGCCGGTGGTAGGTTCATCGAGCAACAACAGGCGCGGTCGGGTGACGAGGGCGGTGGCGAGGCCCAGTTTTTGCTTCATGCCGCCAGAGAGCTGACCGGCCAGGCGGTCTTGAAATGAATCCAGGCCAACGAATTGCAAAATCTCCAGGCAGCGCGGCAGCCATTCCTCTTTGCTCAGGCCGCGCACTTCGGCAAAAAAACGGATATTCTCCAGGACGGTCAGGTCCTCGTACAGCGAAAACCGTTGGGAGAGATAGCCGATCTGAGTGCGGCCTTGCTCAGTTTGCTTGCGCATATCGTAGCCGCAGATGGTGATCTCGCCATCATCGGGCTTCAATGCGCCGACCAGCAGGCGCATGGTGGTCGTCTTGCCGGCGCCATCCGAGCCGACCAGGCCGTAAATTTCGCCGGCTTTGACTTGCAGGGAAACACCATCTACGGCGGTGATATGGCCAAAAGATTTGCGCAGGTTGGTGGCGTGAACAAGGTATTCGGTCATGATGCTGAGTTATTTGAAAACGACATCCGCCGGCATGCCGATCTTCAGTTTGCCTGCGCCGTTTTCGAGGCGCAGTTTGACGGCATACACGGTGGCACTGCGGCCTTCGACCGTCTGAACATTGCGCGGGGTGAATTCGGCTTTGTCGCTGATCTGGATCACCGTGGCAGAGAAGGTTTCGCCAGGGAAGGAGTCGACGGTTACTTCGGCTGGCTGGCCAATGCGAATCTGGCCATAACGGTCTTCGGGGATGTACACGGTGATGGTCAGCTCGCTCAGCTGGCCAAGGACGAGCAAGGCGGCTCCAGGCTGGACGAATTCGCCCACCTCCACACTGCGGGTCAAAATGACGCCGTCCATGGGGGCGGTGACGGTGAGTTTGGCCATTTGCGTATCCAGCAGGGACAGATTGGCTTCGGCCTGGCGCACGGCATTTTCGGCCTGGCTGACGGCGGCTTTGGCCTGATCCAGGGCCGCGGCAGCGATGCGCACCTGTGGAGAATTTTCGCCGGTTTGCAGGCGGCTCCAGTTATCCAGGGCGACCTGGTAGCGTTCTTGCGCCACCGAAAGGGCTGCCCGCGCTTTCAGGACATTCTCGGCAGCGGTGGTGCTGAGCAGATCATCGTAGGCCTGTTGAGCAGCATCCAGCTCGGCTTCGGCGGCATCCAGGGCATTGCTGGCGGCGTTGATGATGTCGCTTTCGCTGCTGAGGGTTTTGGCAATTTTGATTTTGACGCGGTAGGCAGGGACGTAGGGAGGCAGGTCAACCTGCACATCTTCGGGGCGGACCTTGCCACCGGTCAATTGGGCGTGGTCATAGACGGCTTTGGCGATGAGGTAGTCTATGCGCGCTTCGGCCAGGCGGGTTTCGGCGGCCAGGAAATCGGCATTGGCCAGGTCTTGGACGACTTTATCCAGGTCGCTTTGTGCCTGTTGCATGGCCTGACGGGCGGATTCCACCGCGGCCTGAGCCGCGCTGATCTGCTCGGCGCGGGTGAAGTACCACAGTGGCTGGTCGAAGCGGCCGGGAGCGCGGTTGGTCCAATCGGAGAGGCGGGCAGCGCCTTCCTGAGCACGGGCTGCCATCAGAGCGGCATCGTATTGCGCCTGAGCCAGGGCATAGGCGCTTTGCGCAGTGAGCAAAGCGCTTTTGGCGGAATCCAGCCCACTTTGGGCGATCTGTCGCTGGGCGGCAAGCAGGCTTGGGTCCAGACGAAGAAGCGGATCGCCTTTTTTGACGGGTTGACCTTCCTCGACCAGGACTTCGCTCACTTTACCCGCCAGTTCCGGTGAAATGTTCACCTGAACCGATTCGATGAAACCAGAGGCCGTCAACTGGCCATTTTTCTGTTGCGCCTGGCTGATGATGAAGTAGGCGCCAAACAAAACGACTAGCGCCAAAATGATGAATGCCGGCAGGGGAGGACGTTTATGGTTCATGGGAACTCCTTGGATTTTCAGGATGAGAGAAATTAATCCAGACGTTTGTGGAAGCGCCGCGCCGCGGCGGTCATGATGCCCACGGCGAACAGGGTCATGAGCAAGACTTGCATTTGCAAGGTGGCCAGGCCAGCGCCTTTGAGCAGGAGGGAGCGAATGATCACCAGGTAGTAGCGCAAGGGCATGAAGTAGGAGAGCCATTGCAGGAATTTCGGCATGGCTTCCAGGGGAAAGAAGAAGCCGGAAAGGAAAATGCTGGGCAGCAGGGTCATCCAGACGGTGAGCATGGCCTCCTGTTGCGTATTGGCCACCGTGGAAGCGAAGAGGCCAATGCCCAGGCCGGTGACAAGGAAGATGCCGGAGAGGAGCAGGATCAACCCCAGGTCGCCGCGGATGGGTACGC